>JALRDO010000019.1 GCA_023262185.1 Flavobacteriaceae bacterium | reverse complement strand
GTCATCGTAGCTGAACCAAGATCCACTCTTTTTAATGATTTCGTAGTCTACACCAAGGTCGATGATTTCGCCCAGCTTTGAAACTCCTTCACCGTACATGATATCGAACTCTGCAGTTCTAAATGGGGGAGCCACTTTGTTCTTCACCACTTTTACTTTGGTGCGGTTTCCTTGAACATTACCGTCCCCGTCTTTGATTTGCGTTGAGCGACGAATATCGAGTCGAACTGAAGCATAAAATTTGAGTGCGTTTCCGCCTGTTGTAGTCTCTGGGTTTCCGAACATCACACCAATCTTCTCACGAAGCTGGTTTATGAAAATGACCGTACAGTTTGTCTTGCTGATGGTAGAAGTCAATTTGCGAAGTGCTTGTGACATCAATCGCGCGTGAAGTCCCATTTTAGAGTCACCCATTTCACCTTCGATTTCGCTTTTTGGCGTGAGCGCTGCCACAGAATCGACAACCACGATGTCAATAGCCCCAGACCGAATTAAGTTGTCTGCAATCTCTAGCGCTTGTTCTCCGTGATCAGGCTGTGAAATAATAAGATTGTCGATGTCAACGCCCAGCTTTGCCGCATAAAAGCGATCAAAAGCGTGCTCCGCATCAATAAAAGCGGCGATGCCTCCCGCGCGTTGTGCTTCAGCGATGGCGTGAAGTGTTAGGGTGGTTTTACCCGATGATTCTGGACCGTAGATTTCTATGACCCTACCTTTAGGGTAGCCCTGTACACCGAGTGCTGCATTGAGGCCAATAGATCCTGACGAAATGACTTCGACATCTTCAACGACGCTATCGCCCATTTTCATTACAGAGCCCTTTCCGTAGGTTTTATCTAATTTGTCTAATGTTAGTTGTAGCGCCTTTAATTTGGCCTCTTGATCTTTACTCATCACCTTCAATTTTTGGTAGAAATCAAAATTAACGGTTTATGGTGCATGAATGTTGCAGGCCAGCCAAATTGTTGAAAAAATGTACTTTTGACCCTGATTTTGATTCTTTTAACTTAATACGATTGGTATAGCATGCAACTGTACAATACGCTAAGTGCAAAAGAACGAGCTGAACTCATCGAGAGTGCCGGGGTTGACCGGTTGACCATCTCGTTCTATACCTATGCACACCTGAAAAACCCAGAACTGGTTAGAAACCACCTGTTCATCGCCTGGAACGAATTAGACGTTTTAGGCCGAATCTACATTGCCACCGAAGGAGTTAATGCTCAATTATCAGTGCCAGCGCCCAATTTTGAGCGCTTCAAAGCGCATTTAGACAGCATTACTTTTTTAAATGGCATTCGTCTAAACATTGCGATCGAACAAGACAACATGTCGTTCTTGAAGCTAAAGGTCAAGGTGCGCAAGAAGATTGTTGCTGACGGCTTAGACGACAACGCTTTTGACGTAACCAACAAAGGGGTTCATGTAGATGCAGAGCAGTTCAACGCGCTGATTGAAGACCCCGAGACGGTATTGGTTGACATGCGCAATCACTACGAGAGCGAGATCGGACATTTCAAAAACGCGGTCTGCCCCGATGTTGACACTTTCAGAGACTCCTTAGATCTTATCGAAGAGCAGCTTAAAGAACACAAAGAAGACAAAAAACTCGTGATGTATTGTACGGGAGGTATTCGCTGTGAAAAGGCGAGTGCTTACTACAAATACAAAGGCTTTAAGCAAGTGTATCAGCTTGAAGGAGGCATCATTGAATACACTCGTCAGGTGCGGGCCAAAGGCCTTGAAAATAAATTTTTAGGCAAAAACTTCGTTTTTGACGAGAGACGTGCTGAGCGCATATCAGATGATGTTATTTCTAAATGCCATCAGTGCGGTGCCCCGTGTGACACGCACACCAATTGTGCGAACGAAGGTTGTCACCTGCTCTTCATCCAATGCGATAGCTGTGCAGAGGCGATGGAGCATTGCTGCAGTGAAGAATGTCAAGAGATTATTGCGTTGCCCTACGAAGAACAAAAACGTCTTCGCAGCCATAAAACAGTGAGCAATAAGATCTTTAAAAAGGGTAGATCTGAAAAGCTGAAGTACAAATCAGGTTGTGTGCACTAGGCCTTTGTTGTAATTTTACCCTATACCCCTATTATTTATGTCGTGTGCTACGTGTGCTTCTGGGAAAGACGGTAAGGTTAGAGGCTGCAAGAATAACGGCACATGCGGATCTGACGGCTGTAACAAGCTAACAGTTTTCGACTGGCTAGAAAATATGGCGCTGCCTTCAGGGGCAGAACCTTTCTATTTTGTTGAGGTCCGTTTTAAAAATAGCCGCAAGGAGTTTTTTCACAACGCTGACCAGCTACCCATACTGATGGGAGACGTGGTTGCGGTCCAAGCCGCCTCAGGTCATGATGTAGGGATTGTAACGCTTACAGGAGAACTGGTTAAGGTTCAGATGAAGCGAAAAGGCGTTACTAAAGAAGAAGCACAGCAACTCAAGATTTACAGAAAAGCTACGCAGAAAGACATCGATATTTGGCAAGAGGCTCGGTCAAAAGAGGCCGAGATACAAAAGCGTGCCCGAGAAATTGCGATTTCACTCAACCTTGAGATGAAAATCAGTGATGTGGAGTTGCAGGGGGACGCCTCGAAGGCCACTTTTTACTACACCGCTGAATCTAGGGTTGATTTCAGACAACTCATCAAAGACATGGCGCGCGCCTTCAATTTGCGCATTGAAATGCGTCAAATTGGATACCGTCAAGAGGCACAGCGCCTTGGCGGAATTGGATCTTGTGGACGGGAATTGTGTTGTTCTACCTGGCTTTCAGATTTTAGAGCGGTTAGCACGGCCTCGGCGCGCTATCAGCAATTAGCTTTGAACCCTCAAAAGCTTGCAGGTCAATGCGGAAAGCTAAAGTGTTGTTTGAATTTTGAGCTTGATACGTACCTTGATGCCCTCAAAGATTTTCCGCCGACCGATTGCAGATTGCAAACTGAGAAAGGAATTGCCTTTTGTCAAAAGGTAGACATCTTCAAAGGGATACTGTGGTTCACCTACAAGAACGACGCCACCAATTGGTTTGCCTTACACAAGGATCAAGTGAGCGGGATTTTAGCACTGAATAAAAAAGGAACCAAAGTTGAAGGTCTTGAGGGATATGCGGTTGCCAATCCAGATCAATCGGATGTTTCTAAGACGATTGAAACAGCCCCTGTAGAGGATAGTTTGACCCGATTCGACACCCCTAAAAAGTCAAAGCCTCGACGCAAAAAGGGTCCACGACGACCTAGAGAAGAAACTAAAGATCAGAAAGGGTCACGCTCCTCTTCAAAACCAAAAAGAAATTAAGCCTAGATGCCCATGTTCAAGCGCATAGTGATTGTGTTTTGGGTGCTTTTTGCCTCGGCTGCGGTTGGGGTAGCGCTCATTTTTAGATCAGCCGCCACGGGAGGATTTGGGCCTATGCCTACTTTCGAGCAACTAGAGAATCCGCAGACCAATTTCGCCACGCATCTGTATTCTTCAGATTCTATCATTTTAGGGAAGTTTTACCTAGGAGACAACCGAACCCCCACTGATTTTGCCCAGTTTCCGAAATCACTTGTCGACGCCCTAATCGCTACCGAAGACGCGCGTTTCTACGAGCATTCAGGAATCGATTTCAGAGGGTTTTTTAGGGCGCTAGCCTATTTGGGTAGCCGCGGGGGAGCCTCTACAATTACCCAACAGCTCTCAAGACAATTGTTTGTCGGCGTGCGTTCGCGTAATTTGAAAGAAGCCCTGCAACAAAAGGTAAAAGAGTGGGTGATCGCCGTGCGCCTTGAGCGCAATTACACCAAAGAAGAGATACTCGAAATGTACCTCAACAATTACGATTGGGGGTACCTCGCCGACGGAATTGAAAACGCCGCGAGAATCTATTTCAACAAACCTCCGCAAGAGCTAGAGGTGAAAGAAAGCGCCATGTTGGTGGGAATGCTGCAAAATTCTTCGCTGTTCAATCCGATCAGGCGCCCTGAGATGGTGGTGCGCAGAAGAAATATCGTCCTCGATCAGATGGTGAAATACGAGTACCTGCAGAGCGCAGAAGCCGATTCGCTGAAGGCTACTCCATTAGACTTGGATTTCAATCCTGAGAATTCGCATAACGAAGGCTTGGCCACCTATTTTAGAATGCATGTGCAGGCGTGGCTCAGAGACTGGGCGGCTAACAACCCTAGGCCTAATGGAGAAACCTACGACATCTACCGCGACGGACTAAAGGTCTACACTACAATAGATTCAAAGTTACAGGCCAATGCAGAAGCGGCTAGTACGGCTCACCTAAGAAATCTGCAGCGTGCCTTTTTTAGACAAAGCGCTCAAGACACATCACCGACAGCGCCCTTTGTTGATGTTGAAAAAGAGCAGGCAGAAAATATCATAGAGCAGGCTATGCGCCGAAGCGAGCGCTGGCGTGTGTTGCGTGCCGAAGGCAAGTCAGACACCGTTATTAAGGCGAGCTTCTACGTGCCCACGGAGATGCGAGTGTTTGATTGGGAGCACGACAATTTAGAGCGCGATACGGTGATGACACCAATAGATTCGATTTTGTACTACAAAAAGCATCTGCGCATGGCCATGATGAGTATTGAGCCGAGCACTGGTCATATTAAGGCCTGGGTAGGAGGCGCGAATTACAAGCACTTTCAATACGACAACGTCATTCAGGGAGCACGACAGGTCGGGTCTACCTTTAAGCCTTTTGTGTACGCCGCCGTAATTGATCAACTAAGACTTTCACCTTGTGATCGTTTGCCAGATGTGCCCTATTGTGTCGAGGCTATGCGCCACGGAAATACCGAGTCGTGGTGCCCTAAGAATTCAGGCGGACGCTATAGCGGCGAAAACATCACCCTAAAATATGCTCTTGCCAACAGCATTAATACGGTAACGGCACAGCTTATCGACAAGGTAGGGCCGAGAGCTGTTTCGGCCTTAGTGAAGAAGCTCGGGGTTCGCAATGAGGTTCCTGCAGTACCTTCGATTGCTTTGGGTACGCCAGACATTAAGGTTCACGATTTGGTAGCAGCATACAGTGCTTTTGCCAATCAAGGTGTATATGTCGAACCTACTTTCATTACCCGTATAGAAGACCGAAGCGGAACGGTCCTCTATCGGGCGGTTCCCGAAACACAAGACGTCTTCAATAAAGAAATCGCCTACGCGATGGTGAGCCTACTCAAGGGGGTCACAGAGGCCGGATCTGGGATACGCTTAAGACACAATTGGATGCAAGACAATCCGGTGTATCAAGAAGTCGTGACGGGATATCCATATGAATTTAAGAACGAGATAGCAGGTAAGACCGGAACCACCCAAAACCAATCAGACGGATGGTTCATGGGTATGGTGCCCAACCTGGTTACTGGGGTGTGGGTTGGAGCTGAAGATCGTTCGGTGCATTTTGACAACATTACCTACGGTCAAGGAGCCACCATGGCACTACCTATCTGGGCGAATTACATGCGTAAAAACTACCAAGATTCTCTAGGTATCAGTCAAGCCGATTTTGAGCGGCCCGAGAATATGCCTTTCAACTTAGATTGCGCACAGATTGAGCAAGATCCGAATACTCCTGATCTTGAGACCGACCTCGAGGAGTTTGACTTCTAGGTTTTATTTCATGGTGTTGTCATCAGGCGCCTCAATGCGCGGCGTGGGCAACGCATCGAATCCCATCGCATTCAAGGTAAAGGCATAGATGTCGGCGTACTGTTCTATGGTTTTACTCACAGGAGTTCCTGCCCCGTGACCGGCATCGGTTTCGATGCGGATGAGCACTGGTGTGTCTCCGGCATGTTTGTCTTGAAGCTCAGCTGCGAATTTGAAACTGTGGGCCGGAACCACACGGTCGTCGTGATCACCAGTGGTGATGAGCGTAGCAGGATACGACACTCCCTCTTTTACGTTATGAACAGGAGAATACCCTTTCAGGTAGGCAAACATCTCAGGAGAATCTTCAGAAGTTCCGTAGTCGTAAGCCCATCCTGCACCGGCCGTGAATGTATGGTAACGCAGCATGTCAAGCACGCCTACTGCCGGAAGCGCCACGCGTGCCAAATCAGGGCGCTGGGTCATAGTGGCACCGACTAAGAGCCCTCCGTTTGATCCGCCTCTCAAAGCCAAAAGATCTGACGAGGTGTACTTCTCGGCAATCAGGTATTCACCCGCCGCAATGAAGTCGTCAAAGACGTTTTGTTTGTTCATTTGAGTCCCCGCATCGTGCCAGGTCTTACCGTATTCTCCTCCACCTCTTAAGTTTGGAACAGCGTAAATGCCGCCCATCTCCATCCAAATGGCATTGGTAACGCTAAACGATGGGGTTAGGCTAATATTGAACCCGCCGTATCCGTAGAGGATGGCAGGGTTATTTCCGTCTTTTTTCAGCCCTCTCTTGTAGGTAATCATCATCGGAACCTGAGTGCCGTCTTTCGAAGTATAGAACACTTGTTCAGAGACATATTCGTCTGAGTTGAATTCGATAGCAGGCGTCCAGTATACATCAGATTCGCCGGTTTCTGGATTATAGGTATAGCTGCTTGAGGGCGTGTTGTAATTGGTAAAGGTGTAGTATAAGACTTCGTCAGACAATTTTCCGCCAAAGCCTCCTACGCTTCCTAGCCCCGGGAGGTCTATTTCGCGCACGAGCTCACCTTTGTAGTCGTATTGATACACTTTTGAGAGGGCATCAATCATGTATTCGGCAAAGAAATATCCTGACCCTGTATTAAGGGTCAAAACGTTTTCTGTTTCTGGGATCACGTCTACCCAATGTTCAGGAGTAGGCTGCTTCGCATCAGCTTTAACAAGTCGCTTGTTTGGCGCCTCGCGATCGGTTACTAAGAATAAAGTGCTTTCTTGGTTTTCAGTGACATAGGTGTCAGAGGTTTCGTCGTCTACAATAGCGATAATAGGCGCATTTTCAACGCTTAAATCTTGCATGAATAGCTTGTTCCCTGAGGTGGTGTTCGAAGCGCTAATGAATAAAAAGCGTGCGTCTTCACTGACAGATCCGCCTATGTAGCGGTGTTTTTCTTCAGCTGTACCGCCATAAACCAACTGATCTTCTTCTTGCGAAGTGCCCAGGCGGTGAAAATAAAGTTTGTGTTGATCGGTTTTTGCAGAGAGTTCGCTTCCGTCAGGTTTGTCGTAGCTCGAGTAGTAGAACCCTTCGTTTTTCTTCCAAGAGATGCCGCTGAATTTTACATCAATGATGGTATCACCAACCTGCTCTTTGGTTTCGGCGTCGAGTACGATGATTTTTCTCCAGTCGCTTCCGCCCTCCGAAATAGAGTAGGCTAAGAGGTTTCCGTCTTCGGTGAAGCTGAGACCGGCCAAAGAAACGGTGCCGTCTTCGCTGAAACTGTTCGGGTCGAGAAACACTTCTGCGTCTTCGTTTTCTCCTTTTTGACGGTAGACTACAGATTGATTTTGCAGTCCGTCGTTTTTATAGAAATAGGTGTAGGCACCTTCTTTGAAAGGGCGTGAAATCTTTTCGTAATTCCAGAGCTTCTCGAGTCGGGCCTTCAGTTCTTCTTTGTACGATATGCCGTTAAGGTGCGAAAAAGTGGTTTCGTTTTGACGCTTCACCCAATCTTCGGTTGCAGCGCTTCGATCGTCTTCTAGCCAGCGGTAGTTGTCGACAACTTCTTCTTCGAAATACGTATCCACTACTGGAATTTTTTCTGTTTTTGGATAACTCACGGTTGTAGATTGAACATTAGATGTGCAAGAATTCAGTACCAAGGCTCCTGCACAGGCGCTTAGAATGAAAGCAGAATATAGACGACGCATACGGTTTGATTTTAGTACGCTGAAAGTACAAAATCTATACGATCGAATGTGCCACTAGGTACTCTGCAATTTGAACGGCATTTGTCGCGGCTCCCTTACGCAGGTTGTCGGCTACTACCCAAAGGTTAAGGGTGTTTGGCATAGAAGGATCGCGTCTAAGCCTTCCGACAAAAACCTCGTCTTTCTGGTGTGCCGTATACGGCATAGGATAGCGGTTATTGGCTACATCGTCTTGCACGATTACGCCATCGCTTTCTTCTAACAATTTGCGCACCTCAGCCAAATCAAAATCTCCTTTGAACGATACATTTACCGACTCAGAGTGCCCTCCGGCCGTGGGTATGCGCACAGCAGTAGCGCTAATTTTTAATGAATCGTCCCCCAAGATCTTCTTGGGTTCTTGCATCAGTTTTTGCTCTTCTTTGGTGAATCCATCTTCTAAAAACACATCGCAATGCGGCAAAGCGTTTCTGTAAATCGGGTGCGGATAGGCGCGTTCTGATACGATTCCTTTTTCTTCATTCTCGAGCTGTTGTACCGCCTTTACACCAGTTCCTGAAACCGATTGATACGTCGATACCACGATGCGATCAATGCCATAGGCGCGGTGCAGCGGAGCAAGAGCGAGCACCATTTGAATGGTCGAGCAGTTTGGGTTAGCGATAATATAGTCGTCTGCAGTTAAGGTGTTGGCGTTGATTTCGGGGACTACCAACTTGTGGTTGGGGTTCATGCGCCAAGCAGATGAATTGTCGATTACGCGACATCCTACCTCGGCAAATTTCGGAGCCCAGTCGAGCGAAGTTCCGCCTCCGGCAGAGAAAAGTGCGATGTCAGGACGTCTTGATACGGCATCTTCTAATGATATAATGACGTGGTCTTGCCCCCTGTAGTGGATGTTCTTGCCGACAGAGCGTTCAGACGCTACAAGAAAGAGTTCGTCGTAGTTAAAGTTTCGTTGCTCTAATACTTCGAGCATCACTTGGCCCACTAGTCCGGTGGCGCCGACTACCGCTAATTTCATGATAGATTGATTTAATGGCCGCAAAGGTAACCCCTTAACACAATTCTTTATAATAACAAATTGTTATAAATAACACAGCATCGTATTTTATACAAATACCCTTGGTATCCTTGGGCCAATTCCTGTAATAAGCTCATAGGCGATAGTCTCCGCTTGTGAAGAGAGGGTTTCGGCCGATTGGGCCGGTCCAAATAGGAGAACAGTGTCGCCCACGTCAGCCTTTAGACCGGTCACATCTATCATAAAAAGATCCATGCAAATCATTCCTACGGCCGAGGCTTCTTGATTATTGACTAACACCTTAAAATCTGAGGATCCAAGTGAGCGGGGTATTCCATCGCCGTGCCCAATACCAACGGTGGCAATGCGCATTGGTTTTTGGGCGATAAACTGTCGGTTGTAACTCACCGATTCGCCTGCTTCGATGCTTCTGATAGCACTGATGCTGCTGTATAGACTGCTGATGGGTATAAGCTTTTTGTCGATGAGAGGATCGTTGGCATATCCGTGCAAACTGATACCAGACCGCACACATTCAAAAGAGGCCTCGGGATAATTATGAACCCCCGAGCTGTTCAAAACATGACGCTTTACAGGCCTCCCTAAGCGTTTAGAAACTAAGCGGTGTTGTGCGTTGAATTGTTCTATTTGATCAAGAGTAAATGCCCTTAGGCCTACATCTTCGCTGGCGGCGAGATGCGTCATCATCCACTCGCATTGAAGTTGAGGGTTGCCGTCAATGAGCTGAAGCATTTCGTCTAGTTCAAATGCCTTTATCCCGAGACGATTCAGCCCGGTATTCAGATTGATGTGTACCGCTGTCTTTTGCTTTAGCTTCTGGGCCGTCTTAGTCAAAGCCTCAGTGAATGCTAGGCTGTATAGACTAAAATCAAGGCCCGCCTCGACTCCTGATTCAAGGGTGTCCAGTTGTGCATGAAGGACTAGAATGGGCTTAGTGATTTTAGCTTCACGCAAGGCCAGGCCTTCTTCTACATAGGCGACACAAAACGAATCGGCCCCTAGTTCATCGAGACACTTACTGAGTTTTATGAGATCGGTACCGTAGGCATTCGCTTTGACTACGGCCATGAATTGCGTAGACGGATCGAGTTGTGAACGTAAATACTGATAATTGTGGGTCAGTGCCGAAATGCTGACCTCTAGACGCGTGCTAGCGCTCATGCTTTTGCTTTTTGTCTTCTTCTAAGGCCTTTCTAAAGGCTACACGGCTGAGCGGTTCGTACTCTTGTGTTTCTCCTAGAAGAACAAGCGAGTCAGAATCGGCGATACGATGAGAATAGTGCGCAAGGTTTCCGGTGCGACTGCAAATGGCATGCACTTTGGTGACATACTCGGCCGTCGCCATAAGCGCGGGCATCGGACCAAAGGGGTTCCCCTTAAAATCCATGTCTAAGCCTGCAACGATGACACGAATACCCTGGTTGGCGAGGTCGTTACAGACGCTGACGATTTCTTCGTCAAAGAATTGCGCCTCGTCGATCCCTACCACATCGCATTGATCTGCCAGTAGGCGTATGTTTGCCGCAGCAGGAACAGGAGTCGATCTGATTTTGTTATCGTCATGTGAAATGACCATGTCTTGATCGTAACGGGTGTCGATCAAAGGCTTAAAAATCTCAACGCGCTGCTTTGCAATCTTAGCACGATTTAAACGGCGGATGAGCTCTTCGGTTTTTCCAGAAAACATCGAGCCGCAGATAACTTCGATCCAGCCATTTGGTTCATTGGGCTTAACGGCGTTTTCTAAAAACATAAAGGGCAGGGTAACTTTAAACAGCCTAAAAATAGGAAGATTTAACGCTTTAATTGCGTCCCTTCGCTATTTAGTATCGTATCTTGGAGAAAAATTAAGCTATGACTTTTGAACGTCTAAATCCATTTTTGTTTGGGCAGACGGCGAAGCGCTTCGAGCACATTGCCGACAAGGTGCTTTCAAGAGGAAGAGCCATTCCTGAGCTCAATCCACACGAAGAAGACCTTAAGGTGCCAGGCATTGACACGATTAAGAACATCGTGTCTGAGATTGAATAAACTTCATTAGAGATGGCCGGTAAGCTCTTTGTGGTGCCTACACCAGTAGGCAATTTAAAAGACATGACCTTTAGGGCTGTTGAGGTGCTTCAAGCAGTTGATTTGATTTTGGCTGAAGACACTCGTGTCTCTTCAAAACTATTGCAGCATTTTGAGATATCAACCCCTTTCATCTCACACCATCAACACAACGAACACCAAACGGTAAACGGATTGGTCAAGCGGATGCAATCAGGAGAAACCTTTGCGCTGATTAGCGATGCAGGTACCCCTGCCATTTCTGACCCCGGCTATCTGCTTGTGCGCGCCTGTGTTCAAGAACAGATTGAGGTCGACTGTTTGCCAGGAGCCACAGCCTTGATTCCGGCTTTAGTGAATAGCGGACTGCCCTGTGATCGTTTTGTCTTCGAAGGATTTTTACCCATAAAAAAGGGACGTCAATCTCGTCTAGAAGCCTTGGCTCAAGAAGACCGCACCGTTGTGCTTTATGAATCCCCCCACAAGCTGCTTAAGACCTTGACCCAGTGCGTCGCAATTTTTGGAGGTGACCGACCCGCCTCAATCTCGCGCGAATTGAGCAAAAAGTTTGAAGAAACGATCCGAGGAAGCCTAGAAGATTTGGTTGGGCATTTCATAGAGAATGAGCCTAAAGGAGAGTTTGTGCTTGTCATTGCTGCTGCAACAAAAAAGTAAGCGGGCTGCGTTATCTTTGACATTAAGATCAACTATCATGGCAACAGAGAACCTCATTACCACTACATGGAAGGGCGATATGCTCTTCGAAACCAATAGTCTCACCGGACAAACTTTTTACATTAACGACTCTACCTCTGACGTGGTGCACAAACCGGTTACCCCAAAGGCACTCATGTTATCGTCTCTGGCGGGGTGTTCAGGCCTTGACGTGGTCTCGCTTGCGAAGAAAATGAAGCTAGATCTCGACGGCTTTCGCATCGAGACGAAGGCGAGCTTGACTGACGAGCATCCACGCATCTACAATCACGTAGTCGTTTCTTACCATTTTGAGGGTTCTAATTTGAACGAAGACAAGTTAAAGCGCTGTGTAGAATTATCGGTAGAGAAGTATTGCGGCGTTATGGAAATGTTCAGACAATTCGCCAAAGTAGAGGTAGAGACCCTCTTTCATCACAACGCTTAATTGATGCGCTGGATTGAGCGCCCGTTAGGGCCATCACATCTTAGCGACGCTTTGCATCAAAGCCTTAATCAGCATCCCGACAAGCGGGTTCCCTATTGGCTCAGCCAGCTATTGGTCGCACGCCATATCGAGAATTACGATCAGGCCAAGGCTTATTTTGTTCCAGAACTCGGCGCGCTTCACGATCCGTTCTTGATGAAAGACATGTCAAAAGCAGTAGAGCGGATTGAACGAGCTATCTCTCAAGACGAACACATCTTAGTTTATGGCGATTACGACGTAGACGGAACCACTGCCGTTTCGCTACTTTACGAATACCTCAGCACACGCCAGGCGAGTTGCAGCTATTATATTCCAGATCGCTATGCTGAAGGTTATGGGCTTTCGCTACAGGGTATTTCATATGCCGAAGACAATGGTGTTGGATTGATCCTTACTCTTGATTGTGGGGTGAAGGCCTACGAGGCGATACGCTTGGCAGCAGAAAAAGACATAGACGTGATCGTGTGTGATCACCACTTACCCGAGGCGGAGCTTCCGACTGCCTATGCCGTGCTAGACCCTTTGCGCCTAGACTGCACCTATCCTTTTAAGGGCTTATGCGGATGTGGCGTGGGTTTTAAATTAGTACAGGGGTTAGAGCAGCAACGCGGAAATTCAGTCGAAACCCTCACGCATTTCCTAGACCTTGTAGCCGTAGCCATTGGAGCCGACGTGGTTTCTGTTGCCGGTGAAAACCGCATTCTCGCCTATCATGGAGTACGGCAAATCAAGTCAAATCCTCGCTCTGCCTTTCAGACGCTTCTTCGTGACAAGGATCACTCCTATACACACCTTACCGATTACAACTTTTCTATTGCACCAAAGATCAATGCCGCTGGGCGAATCAAACACGGAGAATATGCCGTCGCTTTACTCACGGCTTTTGACCTGAAGACTGCACAGCAGTTGACCACCGAGATTGAAGCCTTTAATCAAGAACGACGCGCCACAGAAAAAGAGGTCACCGAAGAAGCGCTAACCCTTCTTTCAGAACAAGAAGCGTCAGCGACCACTGTGGTTCGTGCACCACATTGGCACAAGGGAGTGATCGGAATTGTGGCATCTAGATTGCAGGCCACTTATTACCGCCCCACCATTGTTTTTACCAAGAGCGGCGACCATTGGGCGGCCTCTGCACGATCGGTTAGGGGGTATGACATTCATGCTGCGATCGAGGCCTGTGAAGAGCACCTCATTCAATATGGAGGACACGCGTATGCCGCGGGCATCACCCTTGAGGATGCACAATACGATCGCTTCAAAGAAGCCTTTGAGGCTCATGTTTCGAAAACCTTGTCGTCAGAGCAGCTAGAGGAGCGATTAGATTACGACCTTGAAATAGATCCGGTAGAGCTCAACTTGAAAACCTTTCGATTGCTGCAACGTTTACAACCTTTTGGCCCTGACAATCCAGAACCTGTTTTCTTGCTCAAGGGTGTACGGATTGAAAATGCTCAATGTGTTGGCGCTGACAAGGCGCACCTTCGCGGTACAATTGGGGCTTTACCGTTTATAGGGTTTCGATTGGGAGAACAAGAAGCTATGGTTCGTACTGGGCCGGTTGATGTGTTGGCCACGCTTAGCATGAATGTCTTTAATGGACGAGAACAGCTTCAATTGCAGTTGAAAGACATCCGTCAAACTTCTTAAAACTCAGGAATTTCAATTCCTTTAAGGCTGTTAAGTCGAAAGCCTTCAGCGTCTAACACTCCAAAGGTGTCGTATTGAATCCAGTCGCCTGTATTGAAGTAGAAAGATTGGTTTGAGAGCTTCACTTTCATCGGAAAATGACGGTGCCCAAAGACAAAATAGTCGTAGGCATACTGTTCGAGTTTGCGTTCGCAGTAGGCGATCAACCATTCATTTTCACGACCCTTGAAACTGTGGTCTTCTGTGCCCGAAATCAGACGGTTGTTGAGCGACAATTTGCGCCCTAAGCGAACCGCATAGTTCGGATGCAATTTTCGAAAGGCCCATTGGGCAAGCGGATTAGTAAACAGCTTCTTCATCCGCTTATAGCCTTTGTCGTTAGGGCCTAATCCATCGCCATGTCCGATGAGTAGTTTTTTACCATGGATGTGAAAGGCTTGAGGTTTTCGATAGACAGGGATGCCGAGTTCTTTTTCGAAATAATCGCCCATCCACAAGTCGTGATTACCGACGAAGAAATAAATCTGAATTCCTTGATCGCGCATTTTTGCAAGCGTCCCTAATACTCTCACAAAACCACGAGGGACCACTTCTTTGTATTCAAACCAGAAATCAAACAGATCTCCTAGTAGAAAAAGCACTTCTGTCTGAGGGGTGATGGCATCAAGCCAGGCGACAAAGCGGTCTTCACGGCTTCTGCTCTCGCTGTGATTTGGAGCCCCGAGATGTTGGTCGCTGGCAAAATATACCGGCTTATCGCTTTCTATGGTTACCATGCTTATCCTCTGTTTTTAAAGGCCGAAATAATCTCTTGGGCTTCTGCAGTTAAGGCGAGGCGCCCAGAGGCTTCGGCACGATCTGCGAGTAAAGACTCCCAATGTGAAGTGCCCTCCCACAGCGAGGCCTTCAATGCAGCAAGCGCTTTTGGACTATAGGCCGAGAGTTCTTCGTTTAAGGCGTCAATGGCGTGATCGAGATGTGAAACGGTTTCAAATATCGATTGGTATAAATTGTGATTAAGGGCCCATTCTGCTGTCTTCCACTCTTTCGGATGTAAGGCAAAAGAGGCCATCGCACCAGCCCCTATTTTACGCGTCACGGCCGGCTCTATAACTAAAGGAGCAATCCCAATTCCGATTTCTGATAACTTAATGCTTGCTTGATCTAATGCCAGCGCGTAATCGCATGCCGCGATAATTCCGACGCCTCCTCCAACCGCTTTGGCTTGAATGCGTCCAAGGACGAGTGCAGATGAATTACGAATCGCCAAGATCACCTTAGCAAATCCACTGAAGAAGGCGGTTGCCTGATCTTGGTTTTCAAGCGCAAGTAATTCGTCAAAATTGGCTCCCGCACAAAAAACACGTTCGCCTTCTGACTGTAATACGATAACAGAACTCGTGCTGCTGAGGTCTTCTATAGCCTTTGCCAACCGAGCTAAGAGCTCAGAAGACATGGCATTACTGGCGGGATGGCCAAAGGTGATTCGGGCTACAGACCCCTGCTGTTGTACATCAAGTGTATAGCTGCTCATAAGTCAAAGGTACAGTTTGCTTTAGAATACCAGTTCGTAGCAATGAAAAGGATGTGGGCTTTTGAGTTCAAAATAAACATCCCCTAGCCGCTGATAGCCGCGCGCCTCATAGAGTCGCTGATTGCGGAGGTTTTTCGAAAAGGTGTCTAGCCTCACCGAAAGACAGTCTTCAGAGTGCAACTTCTCTTCTGCAAAATCAAGCACTTGCCTCGCATACCCCTGGCCTTGATGCGCTGGGTGAACGCATAGGCGATGGAGGTAGCCGTTTTTGGTCGAAGGGGTTAGCCATTCAATCTCTTCATAAAAGGCGTCCATGTGGGTAGATATCACAACCCCCCCGATTACCTGGCCCGATACTTCAAGCACAAAAAGACTACCAGTGCTGACGTCTTTAGCAAAGGCCTCAGCTGAAGGATAGTTCTCATTCCACTGATAAATGCCCTGGCTGATCATATGGCGCGCACAGGCTCTGGTGACATTCACAATAGGAGCTACATCTTCTTGAGTTGCAGGTCGGATCATAGAATAAAAATCAACTGTAAAAATCACAAAAGTTTTTAGAATCTGTAATAATCCTTTTGAGAGAGCAATAATACCAATGCGGTCTTCTACGCAGCGGATTGTTTGATTAACTAGGAGTCAAATCGCCTTTTTACTATCTTGCGCCCTCTTAAGGGGGATTAGCTCAGTTGGCTAGAGCGCTTGCCTGGCAGGCAAGAGGCCACCGGTTCGAATCCGGTATTCTCCACATTAAAGCACAAGCAAACACGGCCCCAATCGGGGCCGTGTTTTTTGTTTTAAACGTGTGGTAAGCTCGCTTATCTAAGCGTCTTAAAACAAAAAACAGGTACTGTGCGTTAGCGCAGGTGTTTGCGCAGTATTTTCAGGATTGGCGCGATCCGGATCAGCGCCACCATACGGCGGTGCTAGTCCGGTGGAGCGTGATAAAACAAAAAACAGGTACTGCGCGCTACTAGTAGTAAGTTAAAAGTCAGTATCTTAAAAGGATAAAATGTCCTAAGATGCACGACCGTAGAACCTTTATCAAGCGTGGCGCCGCTGGATTAGCGCTGGCGAGTAGTTCGTTTGTTTTTCCAATGGAGTTGTTGGGCAAAATGCGCACCAAAGTAGGGGCAAATGACCACCTAAATATCGGGGTAATTGGGTGTAACGGGATGGGTTTTTCAGATCTCACTTCGATATTAAAACAAAGCGAGGTTCATGTAATTGGCCTTTGTGACGTAGACCAAACAGTTTTAGAAAAGCGCACTCGCGATCTTCAAGCGGCGGGTATTAAAAAGCCAAGATGGTACACCGATTACCGAAAGTTATTAGAGAATAAAGATATTGATGCGGTGATTATTGCAACCCCAGACCATTGGCACTGCTTGCAATTAATCGAGGCGATAAGCGCTGGCAAGGACGTGTATTGTGAAAAGCCAATTGCTAATTCGATTCAAGAGGCTGACTTGATGCTTCAAAGGGTTGCTGCAAGTGATCGTATGGTTCAGGTAGGTCAATGGCAACGAAGCCAACCACACTTTGCGGATGCCATATCTCAGGTGCATTCTAGTGTTTTAGGTGAAATTAGACTCGTCAAGGCATGGGCTTATCAGGGATGGATGAAACCGGTTTCTGTTTTACCAAATTCAGCTGTTCCAAATGGGGTCGATTATAAGATGTGGCTGGGTCCGGCTGCTAATCGGGATTTTAACCCGAATCGCTTTCATTTCAATTTTAGATGGTTTTGGGATTATGCCGGAGGGCTCATGACCGACTGGGGGGTACATCTTATTGACTATGCATTGTACGGGATGAAGGCTACAACTCCGAACTCGGTGATGGCATTAGGCGGAAAGTTTGCTTATCCAGACGACGCCTCTGAGACGCCAGACACGTTGCAAGCCGTATTTGAATTCGATGGATTTTCTTTGTTGTGGGAGCATGCTACCGGAATTGACGGAGGCAATTATGGAAGAGATCACGGCATTGCCTTCATCGGCAACCATGGCACTTTGGTGTTAGACCGTAACGGCTGGGAGGTCATTCCTGAAAGAGAATTTCAAGGCTGGGGTAAAGAAGGGATTCCAAAAATGGAGGCGATGCGTTTCGATACAGGCGGATTTAGTGGCTTAGACCTTCACACCAAGAACTTCGTAGAGGCCACAAAAAGTAGAGACCGCACGATGCTTGCCGCCCCTATTGAAGTGGGCCACACCGCAGCTATAGTGTCTCATATGGGTAATATAGCATATAAAACAGGGCAACGAGTCTATTGGGATACAGATAGGGCGGGTTTTGCGGACGACGCCGCTAATCTTTTGATGAAGGCCAAATACAGCAATGGGTGGGAGCTTCCCACTTTATTCTAAAATAATGTTATGCGTCTCAATCGACTGAATGAACTGCCATTGAATTTTCCAGAAACAGAGAAAATGCCTGTGCTATTTTTAGGGCACGGTAGTCCAATGAATGCGGTTGAAGAAAATCAATTTGTTCAAGGGTTTCGTGCTACCGGAAGTGCGCTTCAGAGGCCAGCTGCTATTTTGTGCATTTCTGCGCACTGGGAGACCAGGGGAACTTGGGTCACCGCCATGGAGAAACCGCGAACAATACATGATTTTGGAGGCTTTCCGCCCGTTTTATTCGAGCAGCAGTATCCTGCACCAGGCAGCCCTGAATTAGCTGAACTTATTTCTGAGACTGTTCAAACTACTGAGGTTCAACACGACCATTCGTGGGGGCTAGATCATGGAGCATGGAGCGTAATCAAGCATATGTATCCTGAGGCGGACATGCCTGTAATTCAGATGAGTCTTGATGTGACCAAGCCTCCTCAAGAGCATTACGAACTGGCTAAAGAACTTCAGGCATTGCGCCAAAGAGGCGTGCTTATTGTGGGAAGCGGTAACATGGTGCACAACCTTAGACGCGTAGACTGGAACCGTCTAAATGACACCTATGCTTACGATTGGGCTCAAGAAGCTAGTGAAAAAATGAAAGGCTTTATTGCTACAAGAGATCACAATTCCTTGATTCACTTTCAGAAACAAGGAAACGCGTTTGACTTAGCGATCCCTACGCCAGAGCATTATTTACCCCTATTGTACGCCTTAGGCCTGCAAGGAGAAGATGAAGACACGGCGCTATTCAACGACCAATACCTCGCAGGATCACTAACCATGACCTCGGTAAAAATTGCCTAATTCGCCTAAGAGCCTTCGCGAAGCAGAGATTGTTTTTTTGTTAAATATGTAACAATCATTTGGTTGGCTCGCCTAAAAGAGTAGTTTTACACCCTCAATGAACGCACTACAGCATTTATCGCTTCCGATTCGACGCTTCCGTCGCCGCCCGTAAGGGTGTGTGCTGTTATTGGAAATAGGTGAGTCCATTTCCGCCTTCTGTTAGAGTTCATTCAATCAAGTTTCAATTTTTCGAGTTTTACCTTTATGGAAATCTGTTTTGCAGATGAGTCGCATCATCGTTATGCGCAAGAAATCTGCGATACCATTCAAGACGCCGCGCAGAAGCGCGGTACCGGAATCGCCCGACGTACCCCAGAGTATATTGCCACGCGTATGACCAATGGGAACGCCGTTATTGCCTTAGAAGGCGATCGATTTGCGGGCTTTTGCTACATTGAGCGTTGGGGAGGCAAAGACTTTGTCGCGCACTCTGGACTCATTGTGCACGAAGACTTCAGAGGACTTGGTTTGGCTAAAGCGATCAAGAAGAAGGTGTTAGAGCTTTCGATTCAAAAATATCCCGAAGCGAAAATTTTTGGGATCACCACGGGCTCGGCGGTGATGAAGATCAACTATCAGTTGGGCTATAAACCAGTGACGTTTAGTGAGCTCACCAATGATCCTAAGTTTTGGGACGGATGCCAAACCTGCCTGAATTACGACGTACTAACTCGAACGAGTAGAAAGATGTGCCTTTGCACAGGGATGCTTTACGACAATCATTTAAAATCAACCGATCATGAAGAAGAATAAAATTGTTATCGCCTACAGTGGAGGCCTTGACACGTCTTATTGTGCGCACCTTATGGCTTCAAACCCCGATAACGAGGTGCATGCGGTGACCGTAAACACGGGCGGCTTCTCAGCTGAAGAGGTCGCCGATATTGAAGTAAAAGCCTTGGCGTTTGGGGTAGACACCTACACCTGCCTGCAGGCCGAAGAAATATTATATCATGATGTCATCCGTTATCTGATTTATGGAAATGTACTTCGCAATAATACCTATCCGCTTTCGGTTAGTGCAGAGCGGGCAACACAGGCCATTGAGTTAGTCAAATTTGCACAATCGATAGGGGCCAACGCTATTGTACACGGATCTACAGGTGCCGGAAACGATCAGGTGAGGTTTGATCTTATGTTCCAGGTGCTGGCTCCTGAAATTGAGATCATCACTCCGATCAGAGACCAAAAATTGGCCCGAGAAGAAGAGATCGAATACCTGAAGTCTCACGGTTACGCGTATTCATGGGAGAAAGCCAAGTACTCTATCAACAAAGGATTATGGGGAACCTCGGTAGGTGGCGCTGAGACGCTTACCTCATCCAAAGGACTCCCCGAAGAGGCGTTTGTTTCTCAGCTTAGTCGCACAGAAAGTCAAGACCTTAGCCTGACCTTCGAAAAGGGAGAGCTTGTAGCCTTGAACGGAAAAAAAGGTTCAGCCGTGGCATTGATCAAAGAGCTTGAAGCGATCGCATCGGCCTACGCTATCGGAAGAGACATTCACGTCGGAGACACCATTTTAGGCATCAAAGGACGTGTTGGATTTGAGGCGCCCTCGGCACTCATCATTCTAAAGGCCCATGAACTTTTAGAGAAGCACACATTGACTAAGTGGCAGCAGTTTCACAAACAGCAACTCGCCCAGTGGTATGGGATGTTGCTGCACGAGGGACAATTGCTCGATCCGTCGATGCGCAACATTGAGGCCTATCTACGCGACAGTCAACAACAAGTGAGCGGAGAGGTGTATCTTAAGTTGCATCCGTACCGTTTTGAACTTCAGGGCATTGACTCTCCTTACGACCTCATGCAATCGAAGGTGGCTACCTACGGAGAGACCAATGCCGCCTGGGACGCTAACGATGCAAAAGGATTCATCAAACTGTACGGTATGGGAATCAAGCTTGCACAAAATGTAAAAAGAGATGATTAAAGTTGCCGTAATTGGAGCCTCTGGATATACTGGAGCAGAACTGCTTCGCCTATTGATTCACCATCCTGAGGTCGAGATACAATCCGCCTACAGTCGCACGAACAGCGGCAAAAAAATAACAGCGGTTCACACCGATCTACTGGGGCATACTGATTTAGCTTTCAGTAATACGCTTCCATCAGATGCCGATTTGTGGTTTTTGTGTTTGCCGCACGGTGAATCTGCTGACTTTCTTACCGCCAATAAGGCCAAGATTAAAAACACGCGCATTATTGACCTCAGCAATTCATTCAGACATATGAAGAGCGCTTCTCACGAGGGGAGAAACTTTGTTTTTGGACTTCCTGAGCTGAACGCCGCTGCCATTCAAAAGGCAGAGAACATTGCTAATCCGGGCTGTTTTGCAACAGCCATTACCTTAGCCTTGGCACCTTTGTATCACCAGGGGGTCATTACCGCTGAAAATGAAGTGCATGTTAATGCGACTACCGGAAGCACTGGTGCCGGCACCTCGCTGTCACCCACTTCGCATTTCAGTTACAGAGCCAACAACCTTTCGTGGTACAAGCCATTTGTTCATCAGCACTTGGCAGAGATAGCTGAACAGCTGACGAAGACCCCAGGCGCGACACCTGAGATTCACTTTTTAGCTCAAAGAGGGGCCTTCACGCGAGGGATTTTTGCTACGGCTTACACCAAAACGCATCTCTCTTTAGAAGAAGCGAAGTCACTATATATTGCCTTTTATAAAGACGCTGCCTTCACGCACGTTAGTGATCAAGAAATTCACCTTAAATCGGTTGTTGGCACCAATAATTGCCAATTGCACCTACACAAACACAACGATGTGCTTCTAGTGACCTCAATCATAGACAATCTGCTTAAGGGGGCTTCAGGCCAGGCAGTCGAAAACATGAATCTCATGTACGATTTTAATCAAACCACAGCCCTCGGGCTCAAAGCAACCTATTACTAATGCAATCCATTTCAATCATAGGAGCCGGAAATTTGGGGCAGAGTATCGCCACAGGACTCCTTCAAAACGGACACCAACTTACCTTGTCTAGGCGCAAAATTTCGGCGCTTTCGGCTTGGGAGACACGAGAAAACGTAAAGCTCACGACCTCAAATACCGAGGCCATTCAAGGAGCAGAAGTAATCATATTGGCTGTTCAACCACGCCATCTTCAAGCGGTGCTTCAAGAAATAGCACCTCAATTGAATGCGAATCAAGTGGTGGTTTCAACTGCTGCAGGATACGGGATAGAGCGTCTTGAAGAGCTGTTACCAAAAGGCCAGCCACTGCTGCGTGCCATGCCGAACACTGCGGTTTCAGTGCAGGCTTCAATGACCACCTTGAGCGCCAACACCGCCGGACGCGATCACCTTAATGATGTCAGCGCTTTATTCGACTGTGTAGGACAAACGCTGGTCATTGACGAAGAACAAATGCAGGCAGCCACGGTGCTTTGTGCCAGTGGCATTGCGTTTTGGTTGAGACTGATCCGAGCCAACACTCAAGGAGGCGTTGAGATGGGATTCGAGTCTGACACCGCCTTGAAAATGGCCACCCAGACGGCTTATGGTGCTGCGCAACTCTTGTTGAGTTCAGGCCATCACCCTGAGGCTGAAATTGACCGTGTGACTACTCCAAAGGGGTGTACGATTACAGGGCTCAACGTTATGGAACACCAAGGGATGAGTTCAGCATTCATCCAAGGGCTTTCTGCCTCTTTTGAAAAGATTAATGAATTGAAAAAGCAATAATATGAGCTTGTATCCGGTATATGCGCAGTACCCCATCAGTATCGTTGCTGCAAATGGAATAGAACTGACCGATGATAAAGGTCAAAAATACCTAGACTATTATGGCGGTCACGCGGTGATATCTGTGGGCCATGGCCATCCGCATTACAAGGCTGCTTTACACGAGCAGTTAGACAAAATCGGATTCTATTCCAATGTTATTCAAAGCCCACTGCAAGAACAGATAAGCGAGCGTATTAACGCGCATCTAGAGGCTCCTTATCAGCTTTTTATGTGCAGTACGGGTGCGGAAGCCAATGAAAACGCATTGAAGGTAGCCTCGTTTAAGACGGGAAGAAAAAAGATCCTTGCCTTCACGCATAGTTTTCACGGGCGTACCTCTGCTGCCGTAGCGGCCACTGACAACCCTAAGATCTGGGCTCCAATCAACATAGGGCATGAGGTTGATTTTGTCGACTTTGAAGACTTCGAAAAAAGTGAGCGTCTACTCGCCACTTCTGAATACGCCGCTGTGATCATTGAAACGGTGCAAGGTGTAGGCGGATTAGATCAGCCAACTGAGGCGTTCACTTCTCACCTTCAGGCCTTGTGCAAAAAGTATGGCACCATGCTCATTGCTGATGAGGTTCAATCGGGCTTTGGACGAACAGGGGCCTTTTTCTCTTACCAGCGTTTTGGACTGCGTCCTGACATCATCACTATGGCGAAGGGCATGGGTAACGGATTTCCGGTAGCGGGTATCATGGTGCATTCAGACATTGAGGCTGTGATGGGCGAGCTCGGTACCACCTTTGGAGGCAACTTCTTGGCCTGCCGTGCTGCACTCGCCGTGATCGATATTCTTGAAAACGAAAAGCTCATTGAGCACGCCCTTCATCTTGAACAGGTTTTTAGAACCGCTGTCGAAGAGGCACAGCTCAAGGCGACCATCAAGGGAGCGGGGTTGATGATCGGTCTAGACTATGGAGCGCCCACTGCGGAGCTCAGAAAAAAACTACTCTTTGAAGACCACCTCTTCGTGGGCTCATCGAGTAACCCTAATGTGGTACGCATTCTTCCGGCCCTTAACATTGACGAGCAGGCGATCAGACATTTAGTAGCCTGTCTTAAAAAACACAGCACATGAAGCACTTCATTTCGATCAAAGACTTAGCCGACCCCAAAAAGGCGGTGCAAACCGCCCTTGCACTGAAAAAGCAAGGCAGTAATCTTGACCACTCGATGACAGCAGACAAAGTATTGTGTTTGCTTTTTTTCAACAATAGCCTTAGAACACGTTTGAGTACTGAGCGCGCAGCCATGTATCTCGGCATGAAGGTCATGGTGATGCAGATTTCTGACACAGGATGGGCTTTAGAGTTTGAAGACGGAGTGATCATGAACGCTGATAAGGCAGAGCATGTGAAAGAGGCTGCTGCGGTGGTTTCTCAGTATGCCGATGTGATCGGAATTAGAGCTTTTCCGACCCTTACCGATAAAGAGGCCGACCTTGAAGAGCGGGTATTACGGGCATTTGCACGCTACGCCACCGTCCCTGTGTTGAGCCTTGAAGGGGCTACAGAACATCCGCTTCAGGCCTTGGCAGACGCCATGACCATTGAAGAACATCGCACGGTAAGCCGCCCAAAAGTTGTGCTGAGCTGGGCTCCGCATGTGCGCACGCTTCCGCATGCTGTGGCCAACTCATTCGTCCTCATGATGCAGCGCCAAGAGGTAGATTTAGTGTTGACCTATCCTAAAGAATATGCACTAGATCCTGAGGTGGTTGGCAACTCAAAGGTGACCCACCAGCAAGAAGAAGCATTCGAGGGCGCCGATTTCGTTTATGTCAAAAACTGGAGCAGCTTCGAGCCTTACGGTCAAACTCCCAAGGTCATAGATGACTTTACCATCACGGCCGCCAAGTTGCAAGCGGCTAAGTTTATGCACTGTTTGCCAATCCGTCGCAATGTGGTGGCCGAAGATGCAGTGCTTGACGGCTCCAACTCGCTGGTCATTCAACAAGCCAACAATAGAACATATTCAGCACTATGGGCCATTCGTGAACTCTTAACCGCTGCGAAGTAATGAAGAAGATTACAGTACTTAAAATCGGAGGAGAGGTGTTGCAAGACGCCGAAAAATTGAGCCAGACTTTGTCTGAGTTTAATCAAATCGCAGGGCCTAAAATTTTAGTGCATGGCGGAGGACGTGAAGTAAATGACCTCAGCCTAAAAATGGGGGTAGAACCTAAAATTGTTGAAGGTAGACGCATTACAGACAGCTTTCAGCTTGAGCTGGCAGTCATGCTTTATGCCGGAAAAATCAATACCCAGCTAGTGGCTCAGTTGAGCGCCTTGGGGACAACGTCCATTGGAATTAGCGGGGCCGACATGAACATCATCGAATGTGAAAAGCGCCCGGTAACGACTTTAGATTACGGTTTTGTCGGAGACGTAAAGCAGGTTAACGCTGATGCCCTAATGCAGCTGCTGAATCAAGGGGTGTGCCCCGTTGTTTGTTCTGTAACGAACGATAAAACGGGTCAGCTACTCAATACCAATGCGGACACCATTGCCACAGAAATTGCAAAGGCCTTGAGCCAAGAACATCAAGTACAGCTCGATTTATTAATGGGGCCGTTGGGGATTATGACCGATCTCAATGCCCCTCATACACTTATCGATAAGTTAGGCTACTCGCGCTACGAGCAACTACGTGCTGACGGAACACTGTCTGCCGGTATACTCCCTAAGTTGCAAAATGCCTATGAGGCGTTGAATGCCGGAGTGTATAGAGTAAGAATCGGAAACATCCATTTATTAACCGAAGAAAAAGGAACTGAGGTATGTCTATAAAACAACGAAGCCAAGAGGCTATTGATCTGCTTTGCGATCTCATACGAACGCCTTCTTTTTCTACTGAAGAAGATCAAACAGCTGCTCTGATTGACCAGTGGCTGAAGGCAAAAGGAGTGCGCACGAAGCATTTTCAAAATAATGTCTACGCGGTAAACCTGCACGAAGATCCGTCAAAACCCTATTTGCTACTCAACTCACATCACGATACGGTTCGTCCGAACAAGGCCTACACTCGAGACCCCTTTGAGGCTTCTATTGAAGACGGAAAACTCTTCGGTCTAGGCAGCAATGACGCTGGAGGCCCATTAGTTTCGTTGCTGAGTACTTTCGTTCATTTCTACTCCCAAGAAGACCTGCCTTACAATATTTTAATGGCAGCTTCTGCCGAAGAAGAAACG
>JALRDO010000018.1 GCA_023262185.1 Flavobacteriaceae bacterium | reverse complement strand
ATATAATTAGTGTTCAACTTTAATCACCTTTGAGCCAACGACGGGATTTGAACCCGTGACCTCTTCCTTACCAAGGAAGCACTCTACCCCTGAGCTACGCCGGCAAAAAAGAATTATTGTGGGGAGAGCAGGATTCGAACCTGCGAAGGTAAAAACCAACAGATTTACAGTCTGTCCTCGTTGGCCGCTTGAGTATCTCCCCGGCATTTCATCTTCTGGGATAAACTCCCCACTTTTTTTATGGAGCCGGTGGAGGCACTCGAACCCACGACCTGCTGATTACAAATCAGCTGCTCTAGCCAGCTGAGCTACACCGGCGAACGCCTTTTTGGCAATAAAAAAAGTCCGCTATTTCTAACGGACTGCAAATGTAGCTAATTATTTTTTTTATCAAAACAATTAGAAACAAATTTATGTGCGCTTAATACCCTCTCGCGGCCTTTCTTTTCTTTACCATTCGAGTTAGAGCGATCACCCCTTTATCGGTAGCCTCTTCGAAACTATTAGACAGCTTTTTAACTAGTAATTTTCCCTTTGGAACTACTAGCTTTATTTCAGCAACCTTATTGCTTTTTTCTTTGGTGTTTTCGACCTTTAAGAAAACCTCAGCTTCTAGAATTCTTCCGTAGAAGCGCTCAAGCTTTTGCAAACGCTTCTCGATAAAGTTTTTGAGTTTAACATCAGCCTTGAAGTTAACAGCGTGCATTTGTACTACCATAATGTTGCATTTTTGAAGGGCACTAGACCCGTTACACTTAAGAAGAATGACTACCTCTCGGATGCGCGGCCTTGTAAACCGATTTGAGCTCCTCAATACTGCTATGAGTATATACCTGTGTTGATGCCAAGCTAGAATGGCCAAGTAATTCTTTAACGGTATTCAGGTCAGCTCCTCGATTGAGCAAGTGCGTCGCAAACGTGTGTCTGAGCATATGAGGACTCTTCTTCTGTTTCACCGACACCTCTTTAAGGTACGAATTTATTAGACGGTAAACAAACTCCGGGTATAAAGGCTTTCCCTTGTCGGATATAAAAAAGATTGTGGGGGTGATCTTAAAATGCGTATTGCGTAGCTTGATATAATCTTCAATCAAGCTCTTCAATGAATCCAACAGTGGTACAAGCCGCTCTTTATTACCCTTACCTAAAATCCGAAGAGTTCCACTCCCTAAATCTACATCAGCGTCTTTGAGTTGAATGAGCTCCGCCCTGCGCATACCTGTACTGTATAGAAGAAGTACAATTAGTCGATTGCGGATAGAAGAAAAGTTGACTTCTTGATCTAGCAGTTTTTGCTCTAAAAAAAGCATTTCCTCCTCAGAAAACGGAACACTTAAACGTTGAGGTGTCTTTAAGGCCTTATGCTTTTCCATGGGGTTTCGAGTCAAACGACCCAAACGCTGTTCGAAAAGAAAATAGCGATTAAGCACGCTCATTTTCCGATTGATGCTTCTTGCACTTAGTCCATGAACACCTAGATAGGCGATATAGTTTCGTATGAGCGGATAGCTTAATTCATTAAGCTGAAAAGAGGAGTCAATAGTAAACTGAAAGTAAGACAACAGGGCATGAAGATCCGATGCATAAGCCTTTACGGTGTGCATCGAATACTTCTTCTCATCGGTTAAGTACCGCAGATACGGGTCGTACTGCTTCATGCATTCTAATGTACGACTTTAACTAAAAAAAGCCCGATACTCGATGGAGTAACGGGCTTTATCTTATTTGCACGTTCAGGAATTATTGAGCTTCTTGATCTCTAAGTCCTTGAACGTACTGTGCTTTTTGAATTTCTTGACGTCTTGCAACAGAAGGTTTGGTATACTGCTGACGTGTTCTGAGTTGACGCATAGCTCCTGTCTTATCAAACTTACGCTTGAAACGCTTTAGCGCTCTGTCAATGTTTTCGCCTTCTTTAACTGGAACAATTAACATAGTTATGCACCTCCTCTCTTTTGGTGGGTGCAAATATAGAATTAAAACATAAGACTACAAGCCCTTAAGTATATTTTTAGAGATGACTACGCGTTGTATCTCACTAGTACCCTCTCCTATAGTACACAACTTAGCGTCTCGATAAAGTTTTTCGACTGGAAAATCTTTGCTGTATCCGTAGCCTCCATGAATTTGAACGGCTTCATTCGCTGCGCGAACGCACAACTCAGAAGCAAACAATTTACACATGGCACTGTTTAGTGTCATTTGGCGGTTTTCGTTTTTGAGAAATGCTGCCTTATGAAGGAGTAATTCTGCAGCTTCTATTTCAGTCGCCATATCGGCTAGTTTAAACGAAATACCCTGAAAGGCACTAATCGGCTTACCAAACTGAATGCGTTCTTGACTGTATTTTAATGAAGCTTCAAAGGCAGCCTTAGCAATGCCGATAGAAAGCGCTCCAATTGAGATGCGCCCTCCATCTAGAATCTTCATGGATTGAATGAATCCCTCTCCCTCTAGACCGATTCGCTGGTCATCAGAAATCACACAATTATCAAATATCATCTCGGCTGTTTCGCTAGCGCGCATTCCGAGTTTATCTTCTTTTTTTCCTGCATTGAAACCAGGGGTATCACGCTCTACAATAAAAGCTGTCATTCCCCTAGAATCTCCCTTTACTCCTGTTCTGGCGATTACCACTGCAATGTCTCCACTCTTTCCGTGGGTAATGAAGTTCTTGGTACCGTTTAACGTCCAATTCTTTCCATCAAAAACAGCGGTGGTATTCATCCCTCCAGCATCGGAACCTGTATTGTGTTCTGTAAGGCCCCATGCTCCAAGATGCTCTCCTGAGGCAAGAGCGGGTAAGTAGCGCTGCTTTTGCTCTTCTGAACCAAATTCTAAGATATGATTGGTGCACAATGAATTGTGAGCAGCAACTGAAAGACCTATAGACGGATCTACCTTAGAAAGTTCATCGATAATAGCGATGTATTCGTGATATCCTAGTCCTGAGCCACCATAGACCTCAGGAACCAAAATACCCATAAACCCTAATTCGCCTGCTTTTCTAAACAATTCAATCGGTAGATGCTGGTGTTCATCCCATTCACGAACATGAGGAGCGATATGCTGCTGTGCAAAAGACGCTGCCGAAGCAGCTACCATCTGACAGGTTTCACTTAAATCAAAATTCATGCTTGGGATGGTTTCGGTAAACATAGTCTCTTAATTACAATTTCAAATATAAGAGAATAAAAGACTTTTTGTTTAAAGATTTTACAAATAAGTTAGTCAATTCGTCTTGATGTCTGAAGCCTCCCTTCATCGAGCGCTCTTCTAGAACTACATCCCATTCTTCAGCATTGAGATAAGGCAGACGCATCAATTCATCCTTAGTTGAGGTATTAATTGAGATACGTCTCACTTTCGAAAGGTCTAAGGTAAACTGTTTTGTGAGTTTGAGGTAAACAGAATCGGGCAAGCGGTACACCTCTTTTAATTGGTCCATATGAACATAATACCCAAGGTATGACCTGAATCTAACAATACGGTTTGCCAACACACTTCCAATGCCACCGATGCGTTTTAGCGCATTCGTATCTGCACGATTAATATCGCCTAGTGGGGTTATAGAAGTTAAGGTAATTGGCGAGGATTTCTTTTTTGAGGCCTCTGTAGCTGAAAAGGATCGATTTTGAATGGTACGCTGGCCTTTTAAAAAAGGTTCATTAGAAGCGGTTTGGATCCATTGTACCGGTCGTTGGTATTTAGCTTGGGTAAAACGATACACGCTTGGCTCCATAATTTTAATCATGCATAAAGCAAACAGTGTAATCAAGACCCCCGTTCGTTCTCTACTTGAAACGAAAAACGGAGGTTTGTTTGACATGTTATTGCGTTACCTTAATTGCTTTTAAGTAGCGTTTTAATTGCTTTTGAACTTCTGGGAATAAGAGGTAAAGTCCGACCATATTAGGGAATACCATGGCAAAGATCATCGCATCTGAGAAGGCCCAAATCGAGTCCATGCTCGCCGCTGCCCCAACCACTATGAAAACAAGGAATAAGACCTTATAGGTGAGATCCATAGCTCTTCCTCTTCCAAACAAAAACTTCCATGCTTGTAGTCCGTAGTAAGACCAAGAGATCATCGTAGATACGGCAAACAGTACTACCGCAACCGTTAAAAAGATGTCTGAAAAAGGAATGTAGTTGGCAAACGCCTGAGAGGTTATACCAGCTCCTTCGTATGGCAAGCCATCAATGTAAACCACACCGCTACCATCACCTCCATAGTCAAATACACCTCCCATGTTGAAAATAACAATCACTAGAGCGGTCATTGTGCAAATTACAACAGTATCAATAAAAGGCTCTAATAAAGCCACTAACCCTTCTGAAGCTGAGTATTTCGTTTTTACAGCCGAGTGAGCAATCGAAGCTGATCCTGCTCCTGCCTCATTAGAGAAGGCTGCTCTTCTAAACCCAATGAGTAATACTCCAATCACTCCGCCTACGCCAACCGCTTTTGGCTCAAAAGCCTCAGCGAAAATTTGACCAAAAGCATCATCAACAAAAGAGAAGTTCGAGCCAATGATATACACACATGCAAGTACATAAAGCACGGCCATTAGGGGAACCACTTTTTCGGTAACAGAAGCAATTCGCTTGATTCCACCTATTATTATGATTCCTACTAATACAGCAATGGTAACTCCGATTAAGGTACCTGCCATCGTACTTTCGAGACCTAGTAGATCTTTGATAACAATCGTTGCTTGATTCGACTGCGCAGCGTTTCCTCCTCCAAACGAGCCACCTATACAGAAGATGGCAAATAGCACCGCTACCACTTTACCCAAATTGGCAAATCCTTTAGAAGCCAACCCCTTACGCAAAAAGTACATGGGGCCACCATATACCACTCCATTTTCATCTACATCTCTATATTGAACTCCAAGCGTACATTCGACAAATTTTGTTGACATACCGAGCAATCCGCAGACAACCATCCAAAATGTCGCTCCCGGGCCTCCGAGTGCTATAGCCAGGGCAACCCCCGCAATATTTCCATTACCTACCGTTCCTGAAACCGCGGTAGCAAGTGCCTGAAAATGACTGACCTCACCTTCTTTTGACTCGTCTTTAATGGTTCCAATCACGTCGCCATCAACAATATTCAATTCAGCCATTTCTGCCTTGTGCGCCTCAAGCTCGTCGTATTTACCACGAACCACATTAATAGCCGTTCCGAAATAACGAATGTTCGGGAATTTAAAATAGAGAGTGAAGAAAAGTGCGCTACCTACAAGAAGAATTAGCACAAATGGGGTCCCATTAATCTCGAAAAACACCGCTTTTGTTACGGCATCCGAAAAAGGCTTAAACGCCTCATCTATTCGCTGATCAAGCCCCTTTTCCTGAGCGCTAAGCGAGGTTAGACTTGTACTGATTAAAGCGAGTAGAGTTAAAGCGTACTTCATGAGTGCTGGAATAGGTTTATATCAATGTAAGAAGCGCTGAAGATGCTAAAAATTTTACATTTTAGCAACGAATGCGTCACTTAACAAAGAAAACTACCCCTAATGCAATTGAGTAACAGCCTTCTAACTAGAGGTCAAAAACAGAGGATCTTTTGGTGTAGATCAAATCCTTAATTCGCATCCAAAAGGCGAGAAAAAGATAGAGCGCAAAACCAAATCCCAGGGTGATAAAGGTTAGATATACAAAACTCAACCTAACCACTCTTGGGCGGATTCCCCACGAGTCTCCGATGCGTTGGCAGACCCGAAATCCCCAAAACTGAAGAAAATGAAGTAAAAGCTGAATCAAAGAGCGCATAAATCAACTTACACTAGTGGACCGTCCCAGCTCATTACGCCACCCATGAGGTTATAGGCCTTTTCGATGCCTTTAGAGCGGAGGATAGCACATGCTTGACCAGACCTGTTACCAGAACGGCAATACACAAAATATGACGCTTCAGGGTCAAATGAATCTATTGCCTGCATAAATCCCTGTGGATTGAAAATATCGTGATTAATCGCTCCTTCTATCTTACCGTCTGCCACCTCTTGAGCGGTGCGCACATCAAGTATAACTGCATTTGAAGTTGCAGCTAATTTTTCTTTCCATTGTTCCTGAGTCAAATCCATTTTTGAATAATTTTTGTCAAATATAGTACGGTGCGTTCTATAAAGTTTGTAACTCAAGTAACGCTTCTTCAAGTTCTTTTCGATCCAAAGGCTTCATAAAGAATTTGCGATGTGATTTATAGATCATTAGGGTAACCGGAATGGCAGGTAACACCCACCCTTCATCCACCTGATACCTCCATTCAAAATCCAATCCTTGATCAATCAACCAGATAGGCTGTGTCATTTCGAGTTCTTCTACCGCATTAGGTACAGCGGTTTCCCATACCTTTTGTCGATCAAGGCTAACAAATACAAGCTCTACCTCAGAGGCGTGCGCTTTTGCGAAGGCTTCGAACTCAGGAATCTCTTTCAGACAGGGGGTACACCAGCTGGCCCAAAAATTAAACACCTTTACTAAAGAGTCAGGTTCTTGCGAAACCTTTTCAATTAGGGCATCCGTATCCATGGTGACAAATCGATCTGCAGTCTTCTCGCTTAAACCGCAATTAGAGAGAACAAAAACAACAAAAAGAAATCCAGCCTTTCTTAAGCTAGAATAAGAGTTTAAAGCCCCCTTCATGAGATTGAAAATTAACGCGTTTTTAATGAATACCTTTGATTCAAAATTACGCAATGAAAAAAGAAGAATTTCTATCCTCGCGTCACTGGCGCTATGCGACAAAAAAATTTGACCCCGACAAAAGGGTAAGCCCAGAGGATTTAGACTTGATTATAGAAGCCATAAGGCTCACACCTACTTCTTATGGCTTACAACCCTTTAAAGTTCTAGCCATTGAAAACACCAAATTGAGAGAAGCGCTCAGAGAAGCTGGATTCGGTCAGTCTCAATTCACAGATGCCTCTCACCTCTTAGCCTTCGCTCATCTAGAGACCTTTTCAGAAGAGCTCATAGATCGCTTCGCCCGACTCGTGCGTGAAATCCGTAATCCAGAACCCGAGAAAATTGAAGGTTACGCTTCTTTTCTAAAGACGTTATTCGGAAGCTGGACGAATGACGAAAAATCACGTTGGGCCGACAAGCAGATGTATATAGCCCTTGGGAACGCACTTCAAGCAGCAGCCGAATTAAAGGTTGATAGCTGTGCCTTAGAAGGGTTTGATATCGAAAAAGCAAATGCACTACTTCAATTACCTGTGGGATTAAAGGTTACTGCGTTTTTAGCCTTAGGATACCGCTCAACTGAGGATAAAACACAGCATCTTCCGAAGGTAAGGGTGGCGCATGAAGACCTTTTTGTTCGCCTTTAGAGTTTTGTCAAAATCTTTTTTAAATCTTTAAGTGCATATTGTATCTTTGACCACGATGAAAAGAAAAAACGTTTCTCAACTATGGTGGTCGCCCTTGCTCAGCAATAGGTGATGAAACGGTATTTATAAAAATTGGAGAGCCTGTCATCACGACGGGCTCTTTTTATTTTAAAGCCATGCAATACAAACTTCATACCCAGTACAAAAAAATTGTAGCAGACACACTGACCCCTGTCAGTATTTATCTCAAACTACGCGATCAATTCGAAGGAAGCTTTCTGTTAGAAAGTAGCGACTATCACACTAGTGAGAACAGTTTCTCTTACATCTGTTGTAACCCACTCGCCTCGTTTAAAATTGAAAAAGGCAATTTTACCGCCTTTTATCCTAACGATCGCATTGAGCAGCTCACTCTTAGCACCACCAAAGAATTGATCAGCGCCATTCAAGGTTTTAGCGCGCAATTTGAGACCGATACCCTTGATTTTAAATTTGTGAGTAATGGTCTTTTCGGGTATACCAGTTACGACGCGGTCCAGTATTTTGAATCGGTCGAGCTCGATCACAATAAACCAGGAATCGAGATCCCAGAAATGCATTACACGCTATTTCAAAATATCATCGCAATAGATCACTTTAAAAACGAAGCCTATCTCTTCTGTCACAGTTTCGACAAAAACAACAACCTCGATCGTTTAGAAAAGCTACTTCGAGAGGCACAGTTCAGCATCTTCAGTTACACTAATGAAGGGGCAACCACCTACAACATGACAGACGACGGATTCAAGTCGCTTGTAACCAAAGCCAAAGAACACTGCCAGCGTGGAGATGTTTTTCAACTGGTGCTCTCTAGAAGAACCGAGCAGCGATTCAAAGGAGACGAATTCAATGTGTATCGGGCCTTGCGTTCAATTAACCCTAGCCCCTATCTGTTCTATTTTGATTACACCGATTTTAAACTATTCGGATCTTCACCTGAGGCCCAATTGATTGTACAGAACGGAAGAGCCGAAATTCATCCCATCGCCGGAACCTACAGGCGCACAGGTAATGATGAGCAAGATGCTGCATTAGCAAAGAGACTCTCTGAAGACGAGAAAGAAAATGCAGAACACGTTATGCTCGTAGACTTGGCGCGCAACGATCTCAGTCGCAATGGTACAGAAATAGAGGTCAAAACCTATAGAGAGGTACAATATTTCTCGCATGTGATCCATTTGGTTTCTAAAGTTATCGCCAAGAAGCAACCGAACGTTTCTTCATTACAACTAATGGCAGACACCTTTCCGGCAGGAACACTCAGTGGGGCTCCAAAACCTATGGCCTTAAAACTTATAGAGCGATATGAACCCACTAAAAGAGGGTATTACGGAGGTGCCATCGGAATATTCGACTTCAATGATAATTACAACCACGCTATACTAATCCGTTCGTTCTTAAGCCATCAAAGCACCTTATATTATCAGGCCGGCGCAGGAATCGTGGCTTCTTCATCAGAAGAAAGCGAGCTTCAGGAAACCTATAACAAACTCGGGGCGCTACAGAAAGCACTTGAATTAGCAGAAACCCTATGACGCCTCGCCAACGCATCTTAATCATCGACAATTACGACAGTTTTGTCTACAACATTGTTCATTACCTGAACATATTGGGCTGTGAAACTACAGTGGTTCGCAATGATCAATTCGAGCTCAATTTGATCAGCTCATTTGATCGTGTGGTACTATCGCCTGGCCCTGGGATTCCGGAAGAAGCCGGAAAGCTACTCGAGGCCATAGACTTTATTCAGCGACTTGAAAAGCCCCTTCCTACTCTGGGAGTTTGTCTAGGTCACCAAGCTATCGCCCAGTCGTTCGGTGCACAACTCATTAATCTCGATAAGGTGTATCACGGCCTTAGCTCAGCAATTTCAGTAGAAACTGATAGCCCTATGTATAAAGGCCTAGAACCACAACTCACTGTCGGCAGATACCATTCTTGGGTGGTTTCAGGCCTTGAAAACCTGCCGCTTGAAGTGACTGCAACAGACGAGAACGGCACCATTATGTCATTTGAACATCAACACTTACCCTTTACCGGTGTTCAGTACCATCCTGAATCTGTGCTTACACCAAAGGGAATAGAACTCATTAAGAACTGGTTAAGCTCATGAAAGCACTTCTGAATCGACTTATTGCACACGAGAGCCTCAACAAGGAGGAAGCCAAGCAAATACTTATAGAAATTTCTGAAGGCAAATACGACTCTCATCAAGTGGCCGCCTTCATGACCATATTCATGATGCGCAGCATTACCGTAGACGAGCTTGCCGGATTCCAAGAAGCACTTCAATCACTTTGTATTGCTATAGATGTTAGTGATTTTGATCCCATTGATTTGTGCGGAACAGGAGGAGATCAAAAGGACACCTTTAACATATCGACATTAGCTTCTTTTGTAACTGCAGGAGCGGGGATTCCTGTAGCGAAGCACGGTAACTACGGAGTGAGCTCTAGTTGCGGAAGCAGCAACGTGATGGAACACTTAGGGATCACCTTTACCAACGACACTAATGTCCACCAGAGATGTTTAGAAAAAGCTGGAATATGCATTTTTCATGCACCTCTTTTTCATCCGGCCATGAAGGCAGTTGCTCCCATTAGACGTGCTTTAGGAGTCAAAACATTCTTTAACATGTTAGGGCCTCTGGTGAATCCGGGCATGGTTAAAAAGCAAATGGTCGGAGTGTTCAATCTAGAACTCGCCCGCCTATACGCCTACCGCTTTCAGCAAACACAAATTCAGTATGGCATCGTGCATGCTCTAGACGGATACGACGAAGTCTCTCTTACAGGCAAAGCAAAGCTCATCACTCCTCAAGGTGAGCGACTCCTAGATGCCGGGCATTTTGGCTTCGAACAACTCCATCCAGACTCTATCAAAGGAGGAAGTGATGTGGGGGAATCAGCCAAAATATTCATGAAGGTGCTTGAAGGAAAGGGAACCGATGAGCAGCACCAAGTGGTGCTAGCGAATGCCGCCTTGGCTATAGCCGTAGCTCAATCCTCAACACTAGAATCAGCACTTGAAAGGGCCAAGGATTCGTTGTTCAACCAAAAAGGGCTCCAAGCCTTTAACACGCTTAAAACTGTATCGGCCTCATGAACATACTCGAACAAATTATGCAACAAAAGGCCGTAGAGGTAAGCGCAAAAAAAGAGGCAGTGCCTGTTGAGGTACTGAAAGAACTTCATTTTTTTAAGCGCGCAACGGTCTCTGCAAGAGAAGCCTTAGCGCAAGGTGGTATTATAGCAGAGCACAAGCGTAAATCACCGTCAAAGCCCAGCATTCAACCTCAATCGAAGGTACAAGAGGTGGTGCAACTCTACGATAATGGTGGCGCGGCAGTGATGTCTATTTTGACAGACACCGTTTATTTCGGTGGTAGTCTAGACGATCTGCTCATCGCAAGAACTGCAACAAAGAGGCCTCTATTGAGAAAAGACTTCATTTATGACCCCTATCAAGTGTATGAAGCCAAAGCCTATGGAGCTGATCTCATTCTTCTCATTGCCGCAGTGCTTTCACGTCAGCAAATTGAAGGATTGACCGACTTAGCACATCAGCTAGGTCTTGAAGTGCTATTAGAGGTTCATAGTAAGATAGAGCTCGAAGAAAAAGGAATAAATAATGTAGACCTACTTGGAGTGAATCATCGCGATCTTAAAACATTCAAGGTAGATCTCAATCTTGGCGCATCATTATTACCACTTATACCCAACGATCAAATACCGGTGGCGGAGAGCGGATTGCAATCATTTGATGACATCCAAAAACTACACCATCTCGGATTCAAAGGCTTTTTAATAGGAGAATATTTGATGAAAGAGGTCGATCCGTCTGCTACGCTTCAACAGTTAAACACCCTTTTTTCATGAGCGTCGATCTCAAAATCAAAGTCTGTGGTATTCAAGACCAAGCCTGTGAATTAGATGAGCTCGGAGTGGATTACATCGGTCATATTATTTGGGAAGGCTCAAGCCGCTACCTCACTGAAGAAACAGCTCAACTTTTCAAGGAGCAACAGCTCAATGCCAAACGAGTAGGAGTCTTTGTCGATCAGACGATTAATGAAATACAAACTCGCTGCGAGAAGTATGCATTAGATGTTGTTCAGCTACACGGAGCTGAAACTCCCGACTTTTGTGCCACTCTTCGATCAAGATTTGATGGCGCCGTTTGGAAGGCCTTTGCAATAGATGAAAATTTTGATTTTGAAAGCACCCAACTTTTTGATTCGGTCATTGATTGCTGCGTATTTGACACACGCGGAAAATTGCCAGGAGGCAATGGTACTACCTTTAATTGGAGCCTTCTTGAGGCCTATAAAGGATCAACAAACTATTTACTCTCAGGGGGTATTGGTCCTGACTCTATAGCTGATATTAAGGCATTCATGCAGACTTCCTATGCCAAAAAATGTGTCGGGATTGACCTCAACAGTAAATTCGAAATTCGTCCAGGGGAAAAGGACTTGGTAAAACTAGCTAACTTCATCACTCAAATAAAGGCGCTATGAAACAACGGAGTTATCACGCAGATGAACAAGGATTTTATGGTGAATTCGGAGGAGCATTTATACCCGAAATGTTGTATCCGAATACCGAAGAACTGCGAAAGAGTTATTTAGAAATAACCTCTAGACCTGAATTTCAGAAGGAGTTCAAAGCCTTGCTTAAAGATTATGTGGGGCGTCCTACTCCCCTGTTTTATGCCTCACGGCTCTCAGAAAAATATCAAACAAAGATTTATCTCAAACGAGAAGACCTCTGCCACACAGGTGCCCACAAAGTGAATAACACTATAGGGCAAATCTTACTTGCCAAAGCGCTTGGGAAAAAGCGGATCATTGCCGAAACCGGTGCCGGACAACACGGTGTGGCCACCGCCACAGTATGCGCCCTCATGGGTATCGAATGCGTGGTATATATGGGAGCACTAGACATTAAAAGACAAGCTCCGAACGTCGCACGAATGAAATTGCTTGGAGCCACGGTTCGAGCGGCTGAGTCTGGAAGCAAGACCTTAAAAGACGCCACAAACGAGGCCATACGAGATTGGATTAACAATCCTGTGGATACACACTACATCATCGGATCGGTGGTAGGTCCACATCCGTACCCCGATATGGTTGCACGGTTTCAATCTGTAATCTCAGAAGAAATTGGCGGTCAAATGATGGAGAAAGAAGGTAGAGAGCTCCCCGATTATGTGATTGCTTGTGTCGGCGGCGGGAGCAATGCGGCAGGCATATACTACCATTACCTCGACCGTCCTGAAGTCAAACTCATAGCCGTCGAGGCAGCAGGTAAAGGTGTTAATTCAGGACACAGCGCGGCCACTTCAGCCTTAGGTAAGGTCGGTATTATTCATGGAAGCAAGACACTACTCATGCAAACACAAGACGGTCAGATCACTGAGCCTTATTCTATTTCTGCGGGATTAGATTATCCAGGAGTTGGCCCAATGCATGCCCATTTATTTACTTCAAAAAGAGCTCAATTCATCTCTATAACCGATGAAAAGGCTATGGAGGCCGGACGCGAACTGGCAGCACTCGAAGGTATCATCCCGGCTATTGAGACTTCTCATGCCCTAGCCGTATTTGAAACCTTAAAGTGTAAAGCAGATGAAGTTGTAGTGGTCAACCTATCTGGAAGAGGAGACAAAGACTTACAAACCTATATTGACTATTTCGAACTATGACGCGGATTCAAAATACGCTAAAGCACAAAGAGGCTATATTATCGATTTATGCCACTGCGGGCTATCCGCAGCTTAACGATACAGTTGAAGTCTTAAAATGCCTTCAAGCATCCGGTGTAGACATGATTGAAGTGGGATTACCCTTCAGCGATCCTCTCGCTGACGGCCCCACCATACAAGAGAGTTCAACTACTGCTCTTGAAAATGGCATGTCAACTGAGGTGCTATTTAAGCAACTAGAAGGTATTCGTGAGCACATACATATTCCACTGATTGTAATGGGCTATTTTAATCCTGTGCTGCAGTACGGAGTAGAGGCCTTTTGTCAAAAATGCCAAGCAGTCGGAATCGACGGTGTCATTTTACCCGACCTCCCCTTAGAAATATATCAACGAGAATATCAAGTGATTTTCGAACGCTATGGATTGTCTATGATTTTCTTAATCACCCCGCAAACCTCTGACGAGCGCATAAGTGCCATAGAAGCTGCTAGCAGTACCTTTATCTACATGGTGAGCTCGGCAAGTACCACCGGAAAGGTCAACGGTTTTAGCGATGAGAACAGAGCTTATTTTAAACGCATTGCTGATATGAACCTCAAGGTTCCAACCGTGGTTGGATTCGGGATTGCAGATGCAGAAACTTTTCAGCAAGCTACCGCTTTCAGCAAGGGAGCCATTATCGGGTCGGCCTTCATCCGCCACCTTAAACAACAGGGGGTAGATCAGATAGCGCACTTTATTCATTCTTTAAAACCATCGCATGTTTAAAAAATACAAAAGTCAACTTCTAAATGCACTTCTGTTCTGTGTAGTTCCGGGTTTATTGCCCTTCTCGGCTGAGCCTCATATTGTGGGGAAAGTTCGCTGGGTCATGGGTGGAGCCGTTGGAATGCAACCCATGGATTACTTCGATCTGGTGTTGCACGGATCACCTTTTGTGTATCTCGCCTTTGTTTTGATTAAAATGCTTAGAGAAAATCTTTCGACTAACGCGTAAATACCGGCTTTAAGTCATCCTTAGTCTGAGTCGCATCGAAACGGTACCCCTCTGCCTCAAAGTTCTTGATGCTTTTAAAGTCTGGCTGCTGTTCTTCGACTAAATATCGGGCCATAACACCGCGCATGCGCTTGGCATAAAATGATATGATCTTAAAAGATCCATTTTTAAAATCTTTGAATTCAGGATGTATAACAGCTTGATTAAGCGTCTTAAAATCGATAACTTTGCTGTATTCTTTACTGGCCAAGTTCACCACCAACTCATCGGGATTTAATTCATTTCTAAAGGCGTCGGTGAGAGACTTCTTCCAAAATTCATAGAGAGAGGAAGCTTTTCCGATAGCTAGTGAGGTTCCCATTTCTAAGCGATAAGGTTGAATCTTATCTAGCGGTCGAAGCATACCGTACAATCCTGAAAGTATTCTCACTCTATCCTGCAAATCTCGAGATTTAGATAAATTCAAGCTATGAACGTCAAGCCCCTTATAGACATCTCCATCAAAAGCATAGGCTGCAGGACGGGAATTTTCAGCAGTGGTCGTCAATGAAAAAGACTGGTTTCTCTGAACGTTCAACGTGGCCAAGTCTAGAGAAATATGCATCAACTTTTGAAGTTGAGGAGCTTTAAGCTTTTTGAGTTCTCTTTGAACCTTAACCGTATGTTCTAAAAACTGAGGTTCGGTAAAAGTCAAGTTAGGAATCTCAGACTCGAAGTCTAGAGTTTTTGCCGGTGAGAGTAAAATTTTCATAGCACTTTTTAAAGAGTTGAGTAGGCCCGCCATTTTTCGATACAGGCGCTCATATCATTAGGAATTTCGGTCTCAAAAGTTAAGAATTTTCCAAAAGTCGGATGCTCAAAACCAAGCGTGTTAGCGTGCAATGCTTGCCGAGGTAAGAGCTTAAAGCAATTGTCGACGAACTGCTTGTATTTGGTAAAAGTAGTGCCCTTCAAAATGGCATTTCCACCGTAACGTTCGTCATTAAATAGCGGATGCCCTATGTGCTTCATATGTGCTCTAATCTGATGAGTGCGACCGGTTTCAAGCACGCACTTGACTAGACTGACATAGCGAAAAGATTCCATTACCTCGTAGTGGGTTACCGCAGGTTTTCCGTGAGCTCCATCCTCAAAAACATCCATCTGAAGACGGTTCTTAAAACTTCGTCCAATATGCCCCTCAATGGTACCGCGCTCTTCTTCAAAGGAACCCCAAACTAGCGCCACATATTCACGCTTAGAGGTCTTCTCAGCAAATTGTCGCGTAAGGTGAACCAAGGCGTTTGCCGTCTTGGCAATCACCAACAAACCCGAGGTGTCTTTATCGATGCGATGCACCAGACCAGGGCGATCGTCACTGTTAAGCGGTAAATCTTTAAAGTGATATAACAAGGCATTGAGTAAGGTTCCTGAGTAATTACCATGCCCCGGATGTACAACCATACCAGCGGGCTTATTCACCACCACCACATCCTCATCCTCATAAACGATTTCCAGAGGGATATCTTCGGCTACCAACAGATTTTCATAGGGTGGATGCTCAAAAAGCACGCGCACCACATCGTCTGGCTTGACTTTATAATTTTGTTTAACGGGAGCATCATTTACCCAAATATTACCATTTTTAGCGGCCGCCTGAATCTTAGAACGAGTCGCATTTTCAATGAAGTTCATTAAGAAAAGATCGACGCGCAAAGGCTCTTGCCCCTTGGCCGCTGAAAAGACGTAATGTTCGTGAAGCGTTTCAGCGTCCAACTGATCCTCTACCAAATCATCGTTTAGCCCACTCATTGGATACTGTCCTTTCCGTTACCAAGCACCAGCACTAAAAGCTCTTTCTGATCAATTAAAGTCCCTGCTGGGACTAAAGAGTTTCTGAGTTGAACCCCATAGACCATGTTCTTTCCGATGGCATCTATATAGGTTGATGAGTCTCTTACCTTTAAGCCTGCTGAAGTCAGTTTTATCCGCGCATTTCGCTCGGTGAATTGGATCACTTCTGGTAGCGCTATTTTATCGTATTCACCTCGATTGAGCACAATATACACCTTGCGATTAGGCTTAACTGCCTTACCCACAGCCGGATTCTGCTCTCGAACGGCGAAGGGTGCGAAAGCATCACTATAGGCTATGGTGTCGTAAATCTCTACCCTCAACCCTAACCTGTTCAAAACATCAGAGGCTTCTACTACGCTCTTGCCCGTCAAATCAGGAACCTTAACCTCGGTATTGTGCTCGGTAAAAAAAGCCAAGCCCCATCCCGTTACAGTAATCAACACAAATAGTAAACCTGCAGCGATAACCAACTGAACGAAAAAAATCTTGGAAATAAAAAAAGAGAAGAACCTCTTCATAGCTTAACTTTCAAGGACCAAAGATAGAAAAAGGGGCGATTTTTATTACTTTTCAGCCTACAAGATCAATTCGAATGGATGTACCACAAAAGCGCTTAAAAGTTGCCGTAGTAATGGGCGGTTTCTCTGAAGAACGAGAGATCTCTCTTTTAAGTGGGGCAAATGTCTGTGAGCATCTCAATCCAAAACTCTTTGAAATCTTTCCGATCGACATCACTGAAACCTCATGGGAATGTATTATTGACAATAAACGCTATCCCATTGACAAACGTGATTTTAGCCTGCCATTAAATGAAACTGTAATTCACTTTGATGTGGTGTTTAACGCCATCCACGGATCTCCTGGAGAAGATGGTCTATTAGCGGCATACTTTGAGTTAATGGGTGTTAAGCAGACCGCAAGCGACCATTATTCTTCGGCCCTTAGTTTCAATAAACGCGACTTATTGTGTATCGCTCGAGATCTGGGTATACCTACGGCAAAATCTCAAGCGATTCATTATCAAAACTTAGGAGATTATTCGAAGGTCGCCGAAAACCTAAAATTACCCGTCTTCGTAAAGGCCAATCGCTCTGGAAGCAGCTTTGGGATTGAAAAGATAGAAGTGGCTGAAGCCCTGCACGAGGCTATAAAACGCGTAGCAGCAGTTGATAAAGACATTTTAATTGAAGAAGCCTTAGTGGGTCCAGAGATCACCATTGGAGTGGTGCGACTCAATGACAAACTCGAAGCGTTACCAGCGACACTTATTGAAACGGACAATGTATTCTTTGATTATGAAGCAAAATACCAAGGGGCCTCAAGAGAGATTACCCCTGCCCCTCTACCTCAACCCATGATCGAAACCGCCAATGATATGGCCATTAAACTTCATCATCATTTGGGACTTCAAGGTGTCTCGCGTTCAGAATTTATTTTGGTAGATGGAGTTCCACACCTTTTGGAGATCAACACCACGCCTGGTCTGACCAAAAAAAGTCTTATTCCTCAGCAGATAGAAGCACACGGAAGTACTCTCGCAGCGCTTTGCGAGGCAATGATTTACGAGGCACTCGGACATTAATTTGTACCTTTCAGCCATGAATAAGGCGATTTTTCCGGGTTCTTTTGATCCTATAACCCTAGGGCATTACGACATTATACAACGCGGATTGCAGTTGTTCGACCATTTAGTGGTGGCCATCGGTGACAACAGTGATAAATCGTATCGTTTTAGTATTGCGGAGCGTCTACAATTTTTGCAACAAACATTTAAAAATCAGCCGCGCATTGAAATCACTACCTATTCAGGATTAACTGTAGATTACTGCAAATCGATTGATGCACAATTCATTTTAAGAGGTCTTAGAAATCCTGCTGATTTTGAATTCGAAAAGGCTATTGCACACACCAACAGAACGCTTTCGAAAATTGAGACGGTTTTTCTATTGACTGCCTCTGACAAAGCTTTTATCAGCTCTTCTATTGTACGAGATGTATTAAAGCATAAAGGAGACATTAGTGCGCTGGTCCCCACCGAAGTGAGTGAAGCCATTGCTAATCTTGGCCACTAAAGAGCCCTACAATATTCTTGTAAGAATGGCGTAAGGCAACGTGCTGCTCTGCATCACCTAGCCAGACCACCTCAGTAATTCCCTCGTCTAACTGAGGCTCAAGTTTACCCTTAAAATCTGATCGCATTTCATACCAAAAAGTCGTTTTCAAGCGCAGCTCTCCTCGGCGCCTAAAAATATGATAGGTGATTGCCCTCTGAGGTCCAAGGATCACGTCAGGCAGACCCGTCTCTTCACACACCTCTCTTACCGCTGCCTCTTCAAGTCCTTCATTCTTTTCAACCTTACCCTTAGGAAGGTCCCACTTATTGTTTCGATAAATAAATAACACCTCATGTTTCTTGTTTCGCACGAGGCCACCAGCGGCAATCACTTCTTTAAAAGATTTTTTGAATAGCACTAGTGGATCTTTAGCCTCAGAAAACCGAAGGTAAACGGGTTTCTTTTTCTGCCTTACGAGCAGGGAATTCACCAGTTCACGCAAGGCCTTTTTTGAATCGATTTGCTTCGTTTTTTCGTGCTGCTCACAGCTGTGTGAAAGAAGAACGATTCGATTCTCATTTACGAAAACTTCGTACATTCGCGCTTATGATTTTGGACAAAGAAACAGCCTTTAAAACAGCAGAACTTCTCTTACAAATAAAGGCAATTCAACTGAATCCTGAAACTCCGTTTACATGGGCCTCAGGAATAAAGTCTCCGATCTACTGCGACAATCGTTTAGCGCTTTCTTATCCGGCTGTAAGAAATTACCTGCGTCAAGAATTCGTGCGAAAAATTGAACAACAATTTGGCACCCCAGAAGTGATTGCCGGGGTAGCCACAGGAGCCATTGGCATGGGTATTTTGGTGGCTGAAGCTATGGGTCTACCTTTTATCTATGTTCGACCAGAACCAAAAGGTCATGGGCGGATGAATCAAATTGAAGGTCGACTTGAGAAAGGACAGAAGGTTGTGGTAGTAGAGGATTTAATCTCAACAGGAGGAAGCAGCTTTAAGGCGGTTCAAGCGTTAGAAGAAGGAGGCGCGGTCATAAAAGGAATGGCGGCCATATTCACCTACAACTTTGAAAATGCTCAATCGCTTTTCGAAACAAATGATCTCAGTGTAATCACACTTAGCGACTATCAGCATCTCATAACGTATGCAGAGTCTCATGAACTCATCACGTCTGATCAATTAGAATTATTGGCAAAATGGAGGTCAAATCCTAAAGAATGGCTCTCTTCTTAAGGCCTTATATTAAATAGCTATGGAAATTTCAACGAATCAACTCACCATCTCGACCTCTAAATCGACCTTGTTTGACTTCCTTTCAAAAGTTGAAAACTTTGAAGCCATAATGCCTGAAAACATTAGCGTCTTTAAGATTATTGACGATGACGCGTTCAAGTTTGCGCTGAAAGGAATGCCTGAAATTGTATTAAAATTCAGTGAGCGTCAGCCCGTAAATAAAATTGTTTTGGGCTCTACCAACGATCAGTTTCCGTTTAAACTAGAAGGCATTATTGGGGGTACAGAAGATGAATCAACCCTTAGTCTTAGATTTAGTGGATCGTTCAACCCTATGATCAGCATGATGATCAAGACTCCATTGACCAACTTTATCGAGACCTTAGCTCAGAAGACCGTTCAACATTTTGCAGCATAGTCAAAGTGCGTTTCAGCACTGTCTAAGAACAACAGCTCTCCCTGAGGGTCTCTTACACGCAACCTTCCGTCTTCATTCACTCCAAGAATGGTGACATTTTGAAAAGAATTGTCCTGGATGGCTACACAACAGCGCTCACCCATTTGATACAATCGCGATTCGAATCGTTGAATAAGCCTTGAATACTCTTTAGTATCTAACTCTAGGGCATCAGAAAATCCGTTCTCTACAAGCGCAGAAAGACTGCGTGCCATTTCATCAATATCTAAGTGTTTACCCGTCTCATTCACTACAGAGGTGACATGATCAAGTGCCTTAAAATGCTGTTGATTGAGATTGATACCAACACCCACAACAAATGGGCTCGCTGAGGCTCCTAGTAAAGCACGCTCTACCAAGATTCCACAAATTTTTTTAGAACCTGCCATTATGTCGTTTGGCCATTTAATTTTCAAATTGGGAACCTGAAGTTGCTCTAGCCATTGATGAATAAGCAAGGACACCTGAACAATAACCGCAAATGAATGTGAAAATTGAGTGGTTGGATTAGGTATTAAGAAACTGATTGTCAAGTTTTTACCAGATTCACTTTGCCAAACCTCTCCTCTTCGTCCGCGGCCAGCCGTTTGATCAACGGTATATACCGCAACCGGTGGCTGAAAAATACCCTGACGCCACAATGCTGACAAATAGGTATTCGTCGAAGGTGTGGCATCTAGTTTGATTATGGTCATTTAACAATAACTTTAAAGGAGTATTTACAAGAATCAGTAACGAAGCAGTGCAAAATACGCTAATTTTGTCAAGCGAATCTAAACCGTTTTAATGCAAGAAAACAAACAGTCGTCAGACGAACTTATAGCCCTCATTATTGATGGTATAGAAGATGTTAAAGGAGTAGAGATCAACCTCTTAGATCTTCGTGATATTGACAATACAGTTTGCGATTTCTTCATTATCTGCAACGGTACCTCTAACACCCATGTGAATGCCATTGTTTCATCTGTTCAAAAGAAGGTGAGTAAGGCGATTAAAACTAAGCCTTGGCATGTTGAAGGAACAGACAACTCGGAATGGGTTTTAATGGATTACGTTAACGTAGTCGTTCATGTTTTTCAGCGTCCCATCCGCGAGCGTTATGACATTGAAGGTTTATGGGGAGACGCAAAGCTCACTGCCATTGAGAGATCATTCTCTTAAAGTTGAGCCCTCTAAAAAATTGAATTATGAGCAAGGATAATACCAAGAAACCCTCAAAATACGGCTGGATATTTTATGCCGCTATTTTGGTTTTTATCGCTGTGAACCTCTTTGGAGGTCTAGCCTTTAATAGCACAGAGAAAACCACCACCTCAGAGCTAGAAGATTTTATGAAGCAAGGTGACGTGGCCAAAGTAGTCATCATCACCAATACAAGACAAGCGAATGTATTTCTCACCCAAGAAGCCTTATCTAAAGAAGAACATCGCAAAGTGTCTGAGAGTCCGTTGCTACCTTCGGCAACATTGGCGCCACAATACGTGTTAGATTTTGGAGACCTTCAAAATTTTGAAAATAAAATCAACGAGCTCAAAAGAGAATACACCCTAGACACTGTTTTAGATTACGACAAAGAAAACAACTATCTACTCGAGCTCTTAATTTCTGTATTGCCTTTTATCCTCATTATCGGAGTTTGGATTTTTCTCATGCGACGAATGTCTGGTTCAGGAGGTGGAGGCGCAGGAGGACAAATCTTTAGTATAGGAAAGTCTAAAGCAAAGCTTTTTGACGAAAAGAAAGATACGCGCACCTCTTTTAAAGATGTCGCCGGACTTGAAGGTGCCAAAGAAGAGGTTCAAGAGATTGTAGAGTTTCTGAAAAACCCTGATAAATACACTGCCTTAGGAGGCAAAATCCCAAAAGGAGCCCTACTAGTTGGCCCTCCGGGCACAGGTAAAACATTGCTCGCAAAAGCTGTCGCCGGAGAAGCGCGTGTTCCTTTTTTCTCGCTATCCGGATCCGACTTTGTAGAGATGTTTGTGGGTGTGGGAGCTTCACGGGTAAGGGATCTTTTTAAACAGGCAAAGGACAAGTCTCCGGCCATCATTTTTATAGACGAGATCGATGCTATTGGTAGAGCCAGAGGAAAGAATAATTTCACGGGGTCAAATGACGAACGCGAAAACACCTTAAACCAGTTGCTTACTGAGATGGACGGTTTCGGAACCAATACAAACGTCATTGTACTCGCGGCTACCAACCGGGCGGATGTTCTTGACAAGGCGCTCATGCGCGCCGGAAGATTTGACCGTCAAATCTATGTAGACCTTCCCGACCTCAATGAGCGTAAAGAAATTTTTGAGGTTCACCTGCGTCCCATTAAAACTGCTGAAACATTAGATGTAGATTTTCTTGCACGTCAAACACCAGGATTCTCTGGTGCCGACATCGCTAACGTATGCAACGAGGCCGCTCTTATCGCGGCCAGAAATGAGCATAAAGCGGTAACCAAACAAGACTTCTTAGATGCTGTAGACCGCATCGTAGGTGGGCTTGAAAAGAAAAACAAAATAATTACTGCAGAAGAAAAGAAAACCATCGCCTTTCACGAAGCTGGTCACGCTACGGTAAGCTGGATGCTCCGTTACGCGGCACCACTAGTAAAGGTTTCAATTGTTCCTCGCGGTCAGTCTTTAGGTGCTGCCTGGTACCTACCTGAAGAGCGACAAATTGTGAGACCCGAACAACTAATGGATGAAATGTGTGCTACTATGGGTGGAAGGGCAGCTGAAAAGGTCATTTTTGACACCATTTCAACAGGAGCGCTAAGTGATTTAGAGAAGGTTACCAAGCAGGCGCGTGCCATGGTGACCATTTACGGACTGAATGAGAAGTTAGGGAATGTAACATTTTACGATTCATCAGGGCAAAACGATTACGGATTCACTAAACCCTACAGTGAGGTGACGGCCAAGTTGATCGATGATGAAATCTCTAAAATTATTGAAGAGCAATACCAGAGAGCCATTCAAATCTTGAAAGAGCATAAAGACAAGCTCACTACTCTAGCAAATAGATTGCTTGAGAAAGAAGTTATCTTTAAAGACGATTTAGAACATATCTTCGGAAAGAGACCATTTGAGGTAGTTGAAGAAGCAGTATCACCTCAAAACATTGAAAACAGCGAAGAGACCAGCGAAGAAACCGTATAACAGAGAGATAGGCTCGGATGAACTTTTTTAAACGCCTTTTTGGAGCTACCACAAAAGATAGTACTCAAGGCGCGCTAGAGTCTCAACAAGAATCTACTGATGAATTAGCTATCGACATGCTCTTTCTCCAAGAGTTCAAAAAAAATAAAGGAAAGTTCATCTATTGTGCATCAGAGGACGAAATTCAGACTAATCTAGATGCAATCCTTGAAGAAAATAGTTGGAGAGCAGACCAGGTTCTTTGCTTTAGTGAATATCTAACTAAAGCATACGGTAATGATCTGATTTTGACAACCAATCCTACTGCCTCAAAGATCTTTTTTACCGAATGTGAACACCTCATTGCCAATCAAGGATCTGTCCTAGTGTGTTCGCGTCAGTTAAAGAGCATCAAGCAAGAAGAGCTCCCAGAGCATTTGATTATTCTGGCGAAAACCTCTCAGATCGTAAGGTCGATTTCAAGCGCCTTGAAATCTATAAAGCAACGCTATTCAGGTCAACCTCTACCAACGAAAATCACCTCATTTAAGAACAATCATATCACAGAAGAAAACCAAGACGACTTCATGCATTACGGCTCAAAAACGAAGAACTTATATTTGCTGTTATTGGAAGACTATTAGTCTATGAATACTATCATTCTTCGATTTGCAAGTGGAGCGCTATACGTTCTTCTTTTTATAGGGACAGTGCTTTCACCTTATTTTATTCTCTTTCAATTTTTCATTGGAGTCTTAACCGTACTCTCAGCCTATGAACTTGCTCGTATGCAATCCAAGGCAATACACTGGCCTATACTAATAGCACTCATCACATTAGCCGCCGGCACCCTTCTACTACCTAGTATTCTAACAGCTGTTGTTGGGGCACTTCTCGCGCTCTCTGCCTTGTGGTGCTTCAAATCGTCGTTCCAAATTCCTGGCTATATGTGGATCTATTCGCTGGTGTATATGGCCATGGGGATTAGCAGTTTTTACGGAGTTTACGCTTCTGGCCAATGGCTCTGTTTTGCAACGCTAGTCGTATTATGGACGAACGACACCATGGCTTACGCAGTAGGCTCTTTAATCGGAAAAACTAAAGTCACCTCTATCTCTCCTAAGAAAAGCTTAGAGGGTTATATTGGAGGATTGATTTTCAGTCTCATCGCTTCATTCGTACTAAATCACACCCTAGAAATAGGTCTAACTTCGATTCAATCCCTTACTCTAGGAGCGGTAATCAGCATCACAGCTAATCTTGGAGACTTACTCATTTCAAAATTGAAGCGTTTGTACGACTTCAAAGACAGTGGTCGACTCATTCCAGGTCACGGAGGTATCATGGATCGTATAGACAGTCTTATATTCGCAATGCCATTTATTTACCTTTTTCTGTATGTATTACATCTTTAATTCGTTCTAATGTTTCACAAAGAAGGTTATCCTAGCATACTTATTGCTTCCCTACTGTTTGCAGGATTATTCTGGATCGGAGGAGCCATTGAATCAACTTGGCTAGGCTATATTCCAGTAACTATTGGAGCAGTACTTATAGTTTTAGTGCTGCAATTTTTCAGAAACCCAAGCAGGAGCGCCCAACACGGAGAAAAAGCTATTGCCTCTCCAGCAGACGGTAAAGTGGTTCAAATAATCAAGGTTTCTGAGGATGAATTTTTAGGCGACCATCGCCTGCTCATTTCAGTTTTTATGTCTCCACTAAACGTACATGTCACTCGGTATCCTTGCGATGGAGAGGTGGTTTATTCTCAATACCACCCCGGAAAGTATTTAGTAGCCTGGCATCCAAAATCAAGTACGCTAAACGAACGCACCACCGTAGCCATTCGCCATAAAAGCAACCAGCAAATTCTTTATAGACAAATTGCAGGTGCATTAGCGCGACGTATCGTTAATTACGCCAAAAAAGGAGATAGTGCAGTGCAAGGAGAAGATGCCGGATTCATAAAGTTCGGATCTCGTATTGATATATACCTCCCCTTAGATGCTTCAGTAAAAGTAGAAGTTGGCCAGAAGGTTCAAGGAGGAAGAACGGTGTTGGCAGAATTATCCTAGCTTTTCTAAAGCCGATTCTATGGCTTGGATTTTCTCTTGAGCATCTTCCGCTTTCTTGCGCTCCACAGCAACAACAGCCTCTGGTGCATTTGACACAAAACGCTCGTTTTTAAGCTTCTGATTGACCTTAGCCAGGAAGCCTTTTTGGTACTCTAATTCTTTCTGAAGCTTTTCGCGCTCTTCTTCGACATCAATTTGATTTCCAAGTGGCACATAATACTCCGTAGTACCTACTCTAAAACTCACTGCATTTTCAGGAGCTGTTTCGACCTCAGCAAGCGACTCAGTGAATCCAAGCTTAGCTAATACCTCAGGGAGTAATTCTAGTGAATCAGATTGAAGTGTAAATACCTCGAGTAACTCTTTAGGTTTGATGTTTTTTTCTTTACGAAGCGTTCTTAAAGCAGAAATCACCTCTTGAGTGTGCTCAAAACGATTCATCAATGAGGTGTCAATTGCTCTAGATTTAGGCCATTGTGCAACACAAATAGAAGCGGTCTTCTCTCGCTCTTTGAGTTCGTGCCATAGCTCCTCTGTCAAGAAAGGCATAAACGGATGAAGTACTACGAGCAAGCGCTCCATCAAGTCAAAGGCCTGTTCTTTGGTTTTACGATCAATCGGGTGTTGATACTCGGGTTTGATCAATTCGAGTAGCCATGAGCAATAATCGTCCCATATCAGTTTATACAGGGCCATTAAGGCGTCTGAAATACGGTACTTGGCATATTGATCTTCAATAAATTCAATCGTTTGACTAAACTGTGATTCGAACCAATCAATTCCTATACTGTTGGCTTCAGGCTGTGGAAGTTCTGCCACTTCCCAACTAGTGATCAGGCGAAATGCGTTCCAGATTTTGTTGGCAAAATTTCTTCCTTGTTGACAAAGTGCTTCATCAAAAAGCAAATCGTTCCCGGCAGCTGAGCTTAACAACAACCCTACTCTTACCGCATCGGCACCATAGGTGTCAATAAGCCCTAGAGCATCTGGAGAATTTCCTGAAGACTTTGACATCTTTCGTCCTTGCTTATCACGAACC
>JALRDO010000017.1:12934-28476 GCA_023262185.1 Flavobacteriaceae bacterium | reverse complement strand
TAGAATATTTATCCAGCCCTTTAAGGGGCTGGTACTTTCTCTATAAAGATGTACTGCTTACTAACACATTGTAGTCTGTAAGCTTTGCCTAGTCTGTGGGCTATCTAATGGCACCCTTTAGGGGTGCCTTATTAAACCACTAACAACACAGCCTAGCAAATCTTCCAGATAGAGAGGCACCCCCTTAACAGCTTTAAACAGATTGGTATATGCTGGCTAGCTTGAATCTTATGGGGTGCCACACAAAAGCTGTAAAAGAGTCATAAGGCAATGACTAGGCAGACTTAGAGTACCTGAACCAACTGCCTAACTGTTGTGACAGAAGTGTAGAGACTTGAAAAGATTCTCAGCTTTATAAGGATAACTGAGATGTGTCTTTTCTGTTTTAGTTTCAGAGGCTATTTTGACTAGAACTTTTCAATAGAGAATGTTGAAATCATAGCAGTAGTATAGTCTAGATAAAAAAGTCTATTTAAAGAATTCGTAAAAAATAATCGTAAATACAACCCCTTTAACAAAGGCTAATGTTGCAGAAATATTGGGATTATTAATTATGAAATTTCTACGCCAAGCTAAAAATGATTTCATAATGAGTTTATTTTGTTTCAAGAAATTACAACTTTTTAAGTTGTTACTAAATAAGTAAAATTCAAGCTTATGAAAAACGTATACTTAGTAGCATTTGTATTTGCGGTTGCCTTAGGATTATTTCTTTATGTCCGCTTTAAGATCATTTTCTTTTTATTTATCCCTCCACTTTTTGTTTACCTATTTAGAAATAGAAATTAAGATAAACATTAACCTTTAAAGAAGATTTTTTATTAGGATTAGGCTATTCTTAATTAAGAAGCCAAAACGTTTTCTACCTTCACTTACTATAAACTTATTCTTATGAAGTATTTAATGCTTGCTGTAGTAACTCTTTTTGCTTTAAGTGCAACAGCACAAGTGAAACAGGAGGTTGATTCAATTACATCGGAGCAAGCGCAACAAAAAATCATTCTAGATACAAAAGTTAAAACAAGTAGATCCTACCTATTGGTCTCTGCAAGCGTTTTTACTCTTGGTGTTGTTTCTGTTTCTACCGAAGAAAATGTGACAGTAATGGGTCTAGGTGCTGCAATTGCAGGAATGTTCACCACACCATATCATTTAGTACGTCATTTAATTTTTGTTTCCAAAAGGAATAAGTTTTACAAAAAGTACAATATACCATTGCCTAAAAAGCAAAAAGCCATCAAGTTAGAGAGTGAGTTTTAGGTTCTCAAAAAACAATTTGAATTTATAGCCTTGACGTTCTTATATGGCGTTACTTTCAATTCACGTAAAAGGACTGTCAAATAGCTGCCAAAATTGATTAAATTTAATTAAGGAAAGCTTATGCGAGGCTAGTAAAATAGTGATAATAACCCCCAACCCTCAGAGTCGAAATCTGATATTCTATCCAGTTGAACTACGCGGCCAGTTTCAATATTTAGTTAGGAAACGACTGTAAAAGTACACTATAGAATCGTTATTACATTCAATGCTGTGCTACGATAGAGCGCTTTTCACCATTTGGGCAATGATCTTTCCTTCAGCGCGTCCTTCTGCTTTTTCATTGACCTGAGCGATGACCTTGCCCATGTCTTTCATTCCAGAAGCGTTGAGGCTGCTAATGGCTTCGGTGATCAGCACCTGAAGTTCTTCTTCAGATAAGGGTTCTGGTAAGAAGGTTTCGATGACGGCTACCTGTGCGAGTTCTGGTTCTGCTAGGTCTTGTCGACCCTGTTCGGTGTAGATGGCTGCGCTGTCTTTACGCTGTTTCACGAGTTTTTGTAAGATTTTGATTTCGTCTTGCTCAGTGAGGGGCGAAGAACCGGCTTCGGTTTGCTGCAGAAGTAGGGCAGATTTAATAGCTCTTAGCGCCTCTAAGGCTACACTGTCTTTTGCTTTCATGGCCGTTTTCATGGCCGTCATTACGTTGTCTTGTAAACTCATAAGGCATTAAGAATTAACGGTTTTTTTTGATAGTTTGTCTTTGATGTGCATACCAATGCGTTCGGCGTGTTCTCTAGAATTTTCGATAAACCATAGATTGGTTTTCATCCCTCCCAATACAACCCCTGCTAGGTATAAGCCTTCAACAGAGCTTTCTAGGGTTTCTTCATTGACAATTGGTGTTTTGTTTTCATCTTGATCGATTTCAATTCCAATGCGTGACAGAAATGCGTAATCTGGCTGATAGCCTGTCATGAGTAACACAAAATCGTTGGAGATTGATTGCAATCCTGAAGGGGTTGAAAGCGTTACCGCGTTCGGTTCGATTTGCGTAAGGCTACTCTCAAAGTATGCGGTGATTGATCCGTCTTCAATGCGGTTGATAATTTCAGGTCTTACCCAATATTTTACGCGCTCCCCAATTTCTTTTCCACGAACAATCATGGTGACCTCAGCACCTGCTCGGTAGCAAGACAGTGCGGCGTCTACGGCCGAGTTGTTGGCTCCGACCACTACCACCTTTTGATTGGCATAGTAATGCGGGTCGTTAAAATAGTGGGTGACTTTCTCTAGGTTCTCACCAGGAATGTTTAAGGTGTTTGGGATGTCAAAGAATCCTGTGGCGATGATGACTGCGCTAGAGCGGTAAGCGCCTTTAGAGGTTTTTATAGCGAACGCTCCATTAGATTTGCTGATGTCTGTTACGCGCTCAAACAACTGGATATTGAGTTGTTCGCTTTGGGCGATGGTGCGGTAATAGGCGAGGGCCTCGTCTCTGAAGGGCTTGGGTTCTTTACTAATAAATGGGGTGCTCTTGAGCGAAAGCTTGTCTGAGGACGAAAAGAACTGCATTCCTTTCGGGTAATGATAAAGCGAATTGACTAGGGTACCTTTTTCGAGTACTAGATAACTAAGCTCAAGTTCTTTGCATTCTAACGCGCAGGCGATTCCGATAGGACCGCCGCCTACAATAATGGCGTCGTATTGCGAAGTCTCATGCCCCATGAAGATTTTCTATGGCTATTAAGGGATTCTCGGCTTTGAATACAGAGCTTCCGGCAACCAAAATATCAGCACCTGCCGCTTTTACAGCGGCCGCATTGCCTTCAGTAACGCCTCCGTCTACCTCAATTTTGGTATGCAGGCATTGAGCCTTTATCTCAGCGCGTAATGCTTCGATTTTTTTCAAGGTGTAAGGGATGAACTTTTGTCCGCCGAATCCTGGATTGACACTCATAATGCACACCAAATCGATTTTATGCAGCACAGTAAAAAGGTTGGCTACTGGGGTATGTGGGTTGATGGCTACCCCTGCACCGATACCAAAAGATTTGATGTAATCAATGCTGCGATCGAGATGCCTACACGCCTCTTCGTGAACACTGATATACTTCGGTTTAAATGAAGCATAATCGGCAATATAGCGATCAGGATCTTCGATCATTAAGTGAATGTCTAGATCGAGTTTGCAGTTTTTTGCAACCGCCTCTATAACCACTGGGCCAAAAGAGATATTCGGCACAAAACTACCGTCCATCACATCGAGGTGAAGTAAGCTAGCCTTGCTGGCGTTTAGTGTCTCAATTTCTTGATTTAAGGCCCCAAAATTGGCGGCTAAAAGAGAGGGTGCGATTTCGATTGACATGGGGCAAAGTTAACGATTTTAGGGGCTAAAAATAGAAACGCCGGCAACTTGCCGGCGTTTCCATAATCATCAATCAAAAAACGAACAGCCACGAAAACTGTAAGTTCTCGAAAGGTACAAATATTATCCTAAATACGTTTTAAGAATTTTACTTCTTGAAGTGTGTTTTAGACGTCTGATAGCCTTTTCTTTGATCTGGCGTACGCGCTCTCTAGTAAGATCAAAAGTTTCTCCAATCTCTTCGAGTGTCATTGAATGCTGACCTGCAAGCCCGAAATAGAGGCGAACAACGTCGGCCTCTCTAGGCGTAAGAGTCTCAAGGGCACGTTCGATCTCTGTACGCAATGATTCGTGCAAGAGTTCTTTGTCAGGGTTTGGAGACTCTCCAGAACGCAATACGTCATATAGATTTGAGTCTTCTCCGTCAATAAGAGGGGCATCCATCGAAACGTGACGGCCAGAATTTTTAAGCGATTGCTTAACATCTTCAACGGTCATGTCAAGCTCTTTAGCAATTTCTTCAGCTGACGGCATACGCTCATGAGTTTGCTCAAGGTGCGCAAACGTCTTGTTGATTTTATTGATCGATCCGATCTTGTTTAGCGGAAGACGCACAATACGCGACTGTTCTGCAAGGGCTTGAAGAATCGATTGACGAATCCACCAAACGGCATAAGAGATAAACTTAAATCCACGGGTTTCATCAAAACGCTGGGCGGCTTTGATAAGTCCTAAGTTTCCTTCGTTAATAAGATCGGGTAACGTTAACCCTTGGTTTTGATATTGCTTGGCCACAGAAACTACAAAGCGAAGGTTAGCCTTAGTCAGTTTCTCTAGGGCACGTTGGTCTCCGGCCTTTATCTTTTGAGCGAGTTCTACTTCTTCTTCAGCAGTAATCAAGTCTACCTTTCCAATTTCTTGAAGGTACTTGTCTAGAGAAGCAGTTTCTCTGTTGGTAACCTGTTTTGTAATCTTAAGCTGTCTCATTGCACGTAAAAATTTTAGGTACGCCTTGTTATACGCTCAAAAAGCAAAAAGGTTACAGTTTAAATAAAAAAAGCCGCTCTTAAGGGAGAGCGGCTTTCTATAGAGAGGAGCTTTGGGCGGCTTATTCGTTGCTGCCCTCGTCTCTTTTAGAATCTCTAGGTCCTCGTGAGTCACGACGGTTGTTGCGGTCGTTTCCGCGACGCTGATCGCGATCTTGGCGAGGTGGACGCTCTTGGTACCCTTCTGGTTTAGGGAGTAGCGCTCTTCTCGACACCTTCTCTTTCTTGGTGCGCGGATCGAATCCGAAGTATTTTACCTCAAATTCATCTCCTAAATTTATCACGTCTGAGACGTTTTCTGTACGTTCCCAAGCGAGTTCTGATACGTGTAACAAGATTTCGTTACCAGGAGCCTCAACATATTCGACCACAGCTCCAAAGTCTAACATTTTGATCACTTTAACCGTATACGTGTTTCCGACTTCCGGTTTAAATAGTAGTGATTCAATAGAAGCGATTACGGCATCAATACCATCTTGGCTGGTACCGAGTATTTCTACTAGACCTTCACCTTCTTCTGTTTCGTTGATCACAATGGTACACTGAGTGGTTTTCTGAAGCTCTTGGATGTTTTTACCTCCACTTCCGATAAAGGCACCAATCAAATCACCAGGAATACGAGTCGTCACAATTTTCGGAGCGTGAGCCTTCACCTCTTGACGCGGCGTATCCAAGGTCTCAATAAGTTTTCCAAGAATGTGAAGTCTTCCTTCTTTGGCTTGGTATAGTGCTTTGGTAAGGATCTCATAAGAAAGCCCCTTTACCTTGATATCCATTTGACAAGCGGTGATACCATCGGCAGTACCTGTTACCTTGAAGTCCATGTCTCCGAGGTGGTCTTCGTCACCGAGAATATCAGAAAGTACAGCGTACTTGCCCGATTCAACATCAGTGATCAATCCCATGGCAATACCTGATACAGGTTTTTCAATTTGAATACCCGCATCCATGAGAGCAAGAGTTCCTGAACAAACGGTAGCCATAGAAGATGAACCGTTTGATTCTAGTACTTCAGCCACTACACGAACGGTATATGGGCATGAAGCCGGAATCATGTTTTTCAGGGCACGTTGCGCTAGATTTCCGTGTCCGATCTCTCTTCTTGAAGTACCGCGAATTGGGCGTGCTTCTCCTGTAGAGAAAGGAGGGAAGTTATAGTGCAAGTAGAAGGTTTCTTCACCTTCTAAAGAGGGCATGTCGATGATGTTCGCCTCGCGAGAAGTTCCTAAGGTAACCGTTGAAAGCACCTGAGTTTCTCCGCGAGTAAAGATCCCTGATCCGTGTGTTGAAGGCAAATAATCTACCTCACACCAAATCGGACGAATCTCATCTGTTTTTCTACCATCTAATCGAAGACCCTCGTCAAGGGTAAGATTACGAACGGCTTCTTTTTCGATCTTGTAGAAATATTTCGAGATAAGACCTCCGTAAGTTTCGTGCTCTTCTTCAGTAAAGGCTTCTTTGACACTTTCTTTAATCTCAGAAAATGCTTGGCTGCGCTCTTTTTTAGAAGAACCTTTTTTAGCTACCTCGTACACTTTATCGTAGGCTAATTCTCTTACACGTGCTTCAAGCGCAGCGTCTTCTGTTGCTGCCTCGAATTCTCGCACCTCTTTCTTTCCTACTTGAGCGACAAGTTTCAGCTGAGACTCACACTGTGTCTTAATAGCCTCATGAGCGAATTTGATGGCTTCAACCATCTCTTCTTCACTGATTTCTTTCATCTCACCTTCAACCATCATTACAGAATCGGCTGAGGCTCCAATAATCATGTCTATATCAGAATCTTTCAGTTGCGCTAACGATGGGTTCAAGACGAATTCTCCATTGACGCGTCCAACACGTACCTCTGAAATTGGAGTTTCAAAAGGAATGTCTGAAAGTTGAAGTGCTGTTGAAGCGGCTAATCCCACCAGAGCATCTGGAGTAATACTGTCGTCAAGTGACATTACTTGTAGCATTACTTGTGTTTCTGAGTGATAGTCTTTAGGGAAAAGTGGACGCAATACACGGTCTACAATACGCATGGTGAGCACTTCACCGTCACTTGGACGCGCCTCACGCTTAAAAAATCCGCCAGGATAGCGACCTGCTGCCGCAAATTTCTCACGGTAATCTACCGTTAAGGGTAAAAAGTCAACGTCTGCGGCTTGATAGTTAGAGACTACTGTACACAAAAGCATACAATTTCCAGAGCGAACCACAACAGAACCATGAGCCTGCTTGGCAAGTTTTCCGGTTTCGATCGTAATGTTACGACCATCTCCGAGGTCTATGACCTCTTGGTAGGTTTTAGGAATCATAATTGATGGGGGATCATCCCCTAAATTTAGAGGCCTTAGCCTCAAGTTAAACATTTGGTCTTTGGCCGAATGGCCGATGTTGTTGTGTTGTTGCTAAGAAGCGTGACCAATGAAAAACTTAAAAAAAGCGGTTGGGCTTTAAATAAAAGCACCGCTTGAAGCGGTGCCTTATGCTTATTTACGAATACCTAATTCTTTAATCAAAGAACGGTATTTTTCAATATCGTTATTCTTGAGGTAATCGAGTAAACTTCTGCGCTTACCTACTAGTTTTACTAACGAACGCTCTGTGTTAAAATCCTTGTGATTTTTCTTTAAGTGCTCTGTTAAGTAATTAATGCGGTAGGTGAAAAGAGCAATCTGCCCTTCTGTTGAACCGGTGTTCTTTTCGGCTCCACCGTACTGTTTGAAGATTTCAGCCTTCTTTTCTTTGCTTAAATACATTCCAATATTGTGTTAATGATTTTTATGTATCTCATTGACTATCAATGAGGGCGCAAAGATACATTTTATTCTCAGTTATTCTAGGTCTTCTTTTTGTTTTTCTTTTCGAAGCGGAAGATTTAAAATCAAATCTATGTACAGGTTGACCTTCTTCTTGAGCTCATTTCGATGTGAAATGAAATCTAGAAACCCGTGTTCTTGCAAGAATTCAGAAGTTTGAAAGTCTTCAGGTAAGTCTTTTCCTGTGGTGTCTTTCACCACACGAGGCCCTGCAAATCCGATGAGTGCTCCCGGTTCAGCAATATTGATGTCTCCGAGCATCGCATAAGATGCTGTTGTTCCGCCTGTAGTGGGGTCGGTACATAACGAGATATAAGGAATCTTGGCCTCGGCTAGCTGGGCGAGTTTTGCAGCAGTTTTTGCCATTTGCATGAGCGATAACGCGGCCTCCATCATTCGTGCACCTCCTGACTTAGAGATGATGAGTAATGGAGATTTACGCTTTTTCGCTACGTCTATAGCACGTGCAATTTTTTCTCCTACAACACTTCCCATAGAACCCCCGATGAATGAAAAATCCATACAGGCGACGACTAACTCTCTGCCCATTGATAGACCGTAAGCGGTACGAACGGCATCGGAAAGGTTAGTCTTCTTCTTAGCGTCTAAAAGACGGTCTTTGTACTTTTTGGTATCTTCGAAGCGCAGGGGATCCTTTGATGAAAGGTCAGCATTGAATTCAGTGAAGGTGTTGTTATCAAAGAGTAACTCAAAGTATTCTTTGCTTCCTATGCGGACATGGTAATCGTCTTCGGGCGATACGTAAGCATTTTTCGCCAACTCTTCAGACTCGACGATTTTTCCTGTGGGCGATTTGTACCAAAGGCCGACCGGGGTGTCTTTTTTTTCCTCGGTGGCGGTCTGAATCCCTTTCTCTTTTCTCTTAAACCACAAAGATGACATATAGAAGAATTAAAGTGTGTTAACGTTATTGAGGTCTTCAAATGCTTGTTTTAAACGCGTAGAGAAGGTCTGTTCTCCTTTGCGCAACCAAACGCGAGGGTCGTAGTGCTTTTTGTTCGGAACATCGTCTCCCTCAGGATTACCGATCTGAGCGGCGAGATAGTCTTTTTTATCAGACATATAATCTCTGATACCTTCGGTAAAGGCGTATTGAAGATCGGTATCAATGTTCATTTTAACTACTCCGTATCCTATAGATTCTCTGATCTCCTCAAGACTAGAACCTGATCCGCCGTGAAAGACAAAGTCAATCGGGTTTGGACGGTCGATACTGTATTTTTTAATAATATAAGACTGAGAGTTTTTCAGAATTACCGGAGTTAATTTGACATTACCTGGCTTATACACCCCGTGTACGTTTCCGAATGCAGCGGCAACCGTGAACCTGTGACTTACTGAAGACAGTTCTTCGTAGGCGTAGGCCACTTCTTCAGGCTGGGTATACAGTTTTGAAGAGTCAATATCGGTATTGTCTACTCCGTCTTCTTCACCACCCGTAACACCAAGTTCGATCTCTAGCGTCATCCCCATTGGAGCCATACGCTCTAAATACTTTTTACAAAGCTGAATGTTTTCTTCTAGAGGCTCTTCTGAGAGGTCGATCATATGTGAAGAAAATAAAGGCTTTCCGTGGGCTTTAAAGTGCTCTTCGCTTGCATCGAGCAATCCGTCGATCCAAGGCAATAGGTTTTTCGCACAGTGGTCGGTATGAAGGATAACGGTAGCACCGTATGCCTCAGCGAGTTGATGAACGTGTTTGGCACCTGCTATTGATCCTGCGATTGCGGCTTTTTGACCGTCGTTAGAAAGTCCTTTTCCGGCGTTGAATTGCGCGCCCCCGTTTGAAAATTGAATAATAACTGGGGCATTCAAAGTTGCCGCCGTTTCTAAGACAGAATTAATAGTATTAGAACCAGTAACGTTGACTGCCGGAAGGGCAAATGATTTTTGTTTTGCCAAGGCAAATATCGCCTGAACTGCATCTCCGGTCGCTACGCCTGGTACTATAGAATGTGAAGCCATTGTGTTCGTTTTATATTGATGTCAGAGGGCAAATGTACTAAATGCTTTTAAAAAGGATAGTTGATTCCGATGTTGAATAAAGGCCGATTATTCGAGCGATTAAAAATCCATCTTTCAGTACCGCTAAGTGCCGGATTGAGCATTTTATATGCGAGGTCTAGTCTGAATATGAAATAATCGAAATCGTAGCGCAAGCCAATGCCAGAGGCAATGGCACTATCTTTCAGCGATCTCCATCCGTGAAATACGGCCGCTTCATTTTCAGTGCCGTCAAGCGCGTTCCAAATATTTCCTATGTCGGTAAAAAGAGCTCCGTAGAGGCTTCGCGAAAGCGGAAATCTGAGTTCTGCGCTCAAGGTGAGTTTAAGATTGGCATCGTTGAACTCATTGAGTTGATTGGTGGTCCCTGGTCCGAGCGTATACGCATTCCAACCTCTAATGTCATTAGTTCCTCCGGCGAAGAAGCTTCTTACAAAAGGCACGGTGACTGAACGCCCAAGCGGAAGCGCAAACCCGCCATAAGCGCGAAAGGCGGCACTTGAGCGCTGACCCAAGGTCCAGTGTTTGATATACTGAAGCTCTGTTTTGAGGTAATGCGCATAGGCGACATTGAAGAGCTCCCCAGGCGTGCTAAAAGGTTCTAATGCATCGAGTATAAATCCTGAGAGTTCAAACTTTGCGTAGTATTGACGATAGGTTGATGCGTTGCGATTCGTGGTGTTTTCATTGAGTAAGGCATAGCTTGAAGAAAGAATAAGGTTGTTTTCAGTCAATCGTGCCCTTCTTTCTTCTATTCGACTCAGAAGCAAGGCGTCTGATGCGTTCAGTGGTATACTTTGGTCTTGAACTCCTGAAATGAATGCGGTCGTTCCGTCAGGGATTTTAAGTTGTAGACTTCCATCTAATTCAGAAGACTCAAATAAGTCGGCATACTGAGGATTCGTCTTTAGTGGTGTTGATAGTTCATCAAGCGTCTCAAAAGTGTTGCGGTAAATGGAAAAGAAATTGTCAGGATTGAGGTTGTTTACATAAGAAATTTTAGGGAATTCGAAGGTATGTTGGCTCGATCTACTTGAGAAGTTGAAGCGATAAATCGCATTAAAGGTTTGTCGATCAAGGCCTAAATTTTGCTGAAATACCGTTCCGATTTGCAAAGTGCTAATCGGATTTTTTTCCATTGAGATTAAACGATCGAGTGAAAAGCCGTACCACCATCGCGGAAAACTTAGGTTGAGGTCAACACCAAGTTCTGAAGTGATGTTGGCGCCCGGAATTATTGAGTTGCCGATGGTTCCGCTCATCGAAAGGCTGAGGTTCTCAAAAGAACCGAAGACGTTTCTTGCAAGCACAGAAGAACGTAGAGACGTACCGATTTGCTGTATGGCAGAGTGGGTAAGGTCAAAATCAGCTGTAAGCGAATAGCGCTTGCGTGACCTAAGGTAGAGGTTGAGATCAACAATGGAATCGTTTTGAATACTGTAATTGACTGATGGATAGCTAAAGTAATTGAGCTGCCCTATACGGTTTAGGGTGGTTGTTCTCAATGCATCGCTGTACAATTTTCCGGGTTTAAAGGCGATTCGCTCTTCAAGCGCATTCAGATCAACTTCGTCATCAGCGGTATACATGAAGATCTGATTGATGGTATCCGTCGGGATTGTTGCCGATCCGTTGAGCTGATCAAAAAGCACATTGACCCTTCCTAGCCGATAAGCTTGTGTGGTGGCATTAGAGTCGATCACCGTTTTGACCTTGACTTTTTTCGAGGTATTGGTTTGTGTGGTATCACCGTCTATCTCAAAATAAATGTCACTCTTTTGAAGGCCAAATGCCCCTTTGTTTCTAAGTATGGCCAAGATCCGCTGTCTCTCTTTCTCGAGTAGGTCTATGTTTAACGGTTCTTCAGGTTTAATTAGCCGCTCATTTTCATGGGCGTTCAGGCTGTCGAATACGCTGCGATTGGGAAGCTTATATCCAATGCTGTCTATGATAAATTGGTCTCCTGGAGTAATGACAAAGCGCTGTTTCACCTTTTGCTTAGTCTTTGTATACGCTAGCTCAAAGCGCGTATGCACATTGAAATACCCCATCTTTCTGTACGCCCTATTCAGTCGAGCGACACTTAATGCCGATTCAATAGAGTCTAAAATAACGGGAGCTTCACCTTTTGCCCTAAACCACCTACCAAAAGCTGTGTTCTTAGAACCACTGGTATTAAAAATCCAAAGTTTCAGGGGAATCCCTAGTATCTTTTTGTTTGCTTTTTGTCTTAGTACATCTTGAAGGGCAGGATCAACCTTTGAGGCATCGGTAGTCTGAATTTCATTGTCGGCGAGAAGGGCTGCTCCTTCAGGAAGTTTTCGCACTGAGCTGCATGAAAGAATCCCGCTCAAAGAAATAAATAAAACTACCTTTAGAACTCCATTAAGAAAAGGAAGGGGCCTTTCACGCATGGGGCTAAATTAATCGAAAAAATCATGCTCAGTCGCTCAGAAGTCAGGCAAATACAACAGTTAAAGCACAAAAGAACCCGAGACGAATTAGGGATGTTCTGTGTAGAGGGTGTTAAATCTGTAATCGAGGGTTTAAGGGCTGATTTTGAGCCTGTACTCTCTGTGACCACTTCAGCCCAATTGCAAGCTGAATTTGAGCAAAAATATAAGATGCATTTAAGGGTAGTAGAGGCTCAGGTAATGAAAAAATGCACGCATTTTTCAACGCCCTCCGAGGTGTTAGTTGTATTTAAAAAGCCAACTGTTGTGCCGTTACCTCACGATCAATGGATCGTTGCTTTAGATGAGATTCAAGACCCCGGAAACCTGGGTACGTTAATGCGTACGCTAGATTGGTTTGGCTTTAGGCACCTGCTCTGTTCCCTGAATACCGTAGACTGTTTCAACCCTAAAACCGTTCAAGCTAGCATGGGCTCGTATACTCGGGTATCTTGTTTGTACGAAGACTTGCCAAAAGCCTTTGAGCGTTTGAAACTTCCTCTTTACGGGGCCGATTTGAAGGGTCAAGCCCTAACCGAAATGAACTTTGAACCTAAAGGCATACTAGTGTTAGGAAACGAAGGTCATGGCCTTTCTGACCTGGTTAAACAGCGTATTGATCATTTTATCACGATACCGAGTGCAGATGATTCCCAAGTAGAGAGCTTAAATGCTGCTGTTTCGGGGGCAATTATTGCCTATACAATTTCCAGCCGTCTCGGGTTTCGACGCTAATGCCAATAAAAATAGCACTACTCTGCCTTCCACCAGAGAGGTCGTGTTGCACACGAAGGTGTAGCCCGGCTTTACTTTTTTTGAGGTAAAAATCAAATCCCAAGCCGGTTTCAATATAATGCGTGAGAGGCGCGCTTACAGTTTGCATAAGATACCCCATTTGATATCCTGCAATGATAAATGGATTGATGTTTTCTATGCGATTTGCGCTATACTTCAATAAAACCGGAAGTTGAATTTCGGTATTTGGCATGGCTGGAGCTGAGAGGTTTATCTTTTTGAGTATAATTCCTGGCTCTAGTCTAAGATCAAAACGCGGAATCAGAGTACGCTCTAGTGAAAATCTCACCGTATAATTTTCTAAAAAGTCGGCGGTTGAATTGGGGTAATTTCCAAACAATACCCCAAAATTCCATGTTTCTTGGTCTGCTCCACTGAGGTTTAAAGAGGGTCTAAATCTTTTCTGAGCGCTGATTGAAAAAGAGGTTAGAAGCATGAGTGCTCCAACAATAAGTGTCTTACTTCTGAGCATAATAAATACAGGCTGCACCTAGGGTCTGTTTGTGAAAAGAGGCTTTAGAAAATCCGGCTTTGAGCAGAATTGTGGTAAAGGCTTCATTGTAAGGAAAACTTGAAGCAGAATCCACGAGATAGGTGTAGGCCTTCGGATCAGAGGCTAACAACTTACTCAAGAAGGGCATTAGTACTGAAGTATGGAACTGGTAACCCAAATTAAAAAGAGGGTTGGTGGGTTTGGATGTTTCTAAAACGGCTAAAGTGCCCCCTGGTTTAAGTACTCTGTAGAGTTCTCCAATTCCCGTACTCAGATTTTCAAAATTCCGCACCCCAAACGCCACCGTAACCGCATCGAAGTGATTGTTATCGAACGGCAGCGATTCGCTGTCACCTAGCACCATTTCTACGCGATCCTGAAGGTTGTAATGCTTGACTTTTTCCTTTCCTACGCCGAGCATTCCGGGCGACAAATCAAGCCCTGTGACACGGGTATTGCTCTGTTGCGCAATGGCAATGGCAAGGTCGCCTGTTCCGGTGGCTACATCTAAAATATGTTGAGGTTTAAGCGCTAAAACCGCCTCTATGAGTCGCTTTTTCCATCTTAAATCGACCCCAAATGTAATGAGGCGATTCATGCGATCGTATTCCTTTGAGATGCCATCGAACATCTCAGATACTTGTACCTTTTTTGACTTGTCAGAGTCTTTATACGGAACTACTTTCATGAGTAGCCAAAGATACGACCCCAAATTGAATAGGCGTTGCTTTAGGCCAAGGCCTTCGCTATTCTGCTAATGGCTTCTGTTAAGGTTTCTTCTGAGGCTGCATAAGAAATACGAATACAGTTTTCGTCGCCAAAAGCCTCACCAGTTACCGTAGCTACCTGAGCGTGTTCGAGTAAGAAGAGTGCGAAGTCAGAAGCGTTATTGATCAGCTGCCCTTTTAGTGTTTTGCCGAAATAATAAGAGATGTCTGGGAATACGTAAAATGCTCCTTCAGGAATATTCACCTTGAACCCTTCGATATTGCCAAGAAGCTCTAGCACAAGGTCTCTTCTGTTTTTAAAGGCGTCCACCATGTACTGAATACTGCTGACAGGTGCCATAAGCGCCTCTATCACGGCGCGTTGAGCAATCGAATTTGCCCCACTTGTAACCTGACCTTGTAGCTTGGTACAGGCTTTAGCTAACCATTCTGGCCCTCCGATATATCCAATACGCCAACCCGTCATGGCAAAAGCTTTTGAAACTCCATTTACAGTGACCGTTCTGTCGTACATACCTTCTATAGAAGCGATACTGCAGTGTCCGTTGCTTGAAAAGTTAATGTGCTCGTAAATTTCGTCCGAAACCACAATAATTTCTGGACGGTCTTTTAATACTTCAGCGATAGCCTCGAGTTCGCTTTTATGATAGAATGATCCGCTCGGATTACAAGGAGAACTGAACCAAATCATTTTTGTTTTAGGAGTCAGCGTTTGTTTAAGTTGCGCCGCAGTGATCTTAAAGTCAGCCTCAATACTGGTGCGTACTTCTACAGGAACACCTTCAGCTAATTTTACAATGTCTCTGTAAGATACCCAATACGGTGCCGGGAGTATCACTTCGTCTCCTGGATTAAGCACCGCCATGGCTACATTGTAAAGGGATTGTTTTGCCCCTGTCGACACCACAATTTGTTGTGGGGTGTATGAGAGGTTGTTGTCGCGCTTGAATTTGTGGACGATGGCTTCTTTGAGCTCTTGGTAACCGTCAACCGCGGTGTAGCTGCTGTAGTTTTCGTCAATGGCCTTTTTCGCTGCTTCTTTGATAAAATCAGGAATATTAAAGTCTGGTTCACCTAAACTAAGGCCTATGATGTCTAAGCCTTGAGACTTTAACTCTCTGGCCTTTGCCGCCATGGCAAGAGTGGCCGAAGTTTCCATGTTTTGAATGCGAGAAGAAACGTGTGAAGACATGATTTTTGCTATTTGCGCTTACGAAGTGCAATGTTAGTGATAATTTTGTGTTTTCATCCCTTATGAAAGCCACCGAGATCTACTCATATTTTCCAAATTTGTCAGATTTGCAACAACGTCAAATAGAAGGACTAGGTGCACTCTACAAAGACTGGAATAACAAGATTAATGTCGTCTCGCGCAAAGATGTAGAAGAGCTCTACGAGCGCCATGTATTGCACGCGATGAGCATTGCCCTTTTTGCTTCGTTTGCTGCGGGTTCTAATGTGGTTGATGTGGGTACAGGAGGTGGATTTCCGGGTATACCTTTGGCAATACTATTCCCAGAGGTCCAGTTTACCTTAGTCGATTCAATCGGTAAAAAACTGAAGGTGGTGA
>JALRDO010000017.1:0-12924 GCA_023262185.1 Flavobacteriaceae bacterium | reverse complement strand
GTCCAGGAGGATCTGCACGGAGGGACGGGCAGCGAGGACGCACTTGCTCCGCAGGTTGCGGCTGCTCCAGTAATCAAAAACTGAAGGTGGTGAACGAGGTGGTAGAGGGCTTAGGTCTTCAGAATGTAACCACGGTTCACGATCGTATAGAGAATGTCACTGAGAAGTTTGACTTTGTAGTGAGCCGTGCAGTCGCAGCCATGCCCACCTTTGTGCATTGGGTTCAACACAGCATTAAAAAAGAGAATAAAAATGAGGTGGCTAATGGAATTTGGTACCTCAAAGGTGGAGACCTGACTGAAGAGCTCGCCCCATATCAAGAAAAGGTGCTGATCTACGATCTTCACGAACGCATCCCAACACCTTTTTTTGAAACTAAAAAGCTAGTGTACTTGCCGCTCTAACCTAAAAACGGATAACGGTAATCTTTAGGACTTATAAAGGTTTCTTTGATCAATCGTGGAGATACCCAACGCATGAGATTCATGGCTGATCCCGCCTTGTCATTCGTTCCTGAGGCTCTTGCTCCGCCGAAAGGCTGTTGACCTACAACAGCACCTGTAGGCTTGTCGTTGATATAGAAATTACCGGCAGCATTTTGAAGTGCTTCTATTGCCTGACTTGCCGCATATCGATCTTTCGAGAAAACAGCTCCGGTAAGGGCATACATAGAGGTTTGATCGACTAGTTCTAGCGTTTGTTCCCATTGGCTATCCGGATATACGTAAACCGTAACAATGGGGCCGAAGAGTTCCGTTTCCATGGTATAATATTTAGGATCGGTGGTTACCACTACGGTAGGAGAAATGAAATATCCCTCAGATTTATCATAGGTACCTCCTGCGAAGATCTCTGCTTCTTGGTCTTGCTTGACCTTTTCAATTACTGCAGCCAATTTGTCAAAGGCTCCCTCGTGAATCACGGCCGTAACAAAACGACTCATGTCTTCAGGAGACCCTGGTTGCCCGATGTGGTTGAGGTCTTCTTTGACAAAGTTCAATACCCCTTGCGCGATTGATTCAGGAAGGTAAACCCGAGAAGCGGCGCTACACTTTTGTCCCTGAAATTCAAAGGCTCCACGAACAATGGCAGTTGCAACTTCTTTCGGATGAGACGATGGGTGTGCCACGATAAAATCTTTTCCGCCTGTTTCTCCAACAATACGTGGATAGGTTTTGTAGTGTGCCACACGCTCTCCAATTTGTTTCCACAACGATTGAAAAACAAAGGTAGATCCGGTAAAGTGCAGACCTGCAAAGTGAGGTGAATCAAGCATTGTTTTGGTGATCATTTGTGGATCACCTGTGATAAAATTAATCACGCCATCTGGTAATCCGGCTTCTTCGAAGATCTCGACAATAACACGAGAAGAATACACCTGGGCGTCACTCGGCTTCCATACCACAGTGTTTCCCATAAGGGCTGGAGCTGCCGGCAGGTTACCTGCAATTGCGGTAAAGTTAAAAGGGGTGATAGCGTATACAAACCCTTCTAATGGACGGTACTCAATGCGATTCCAAATTCCTTCTGAAGAAACGGGTTGTTCGCTGTATATGTTAGAAGCAAATTCAACATTAAAGCGCAAAAAATCTGCGAATTCACACGCTGCGTCAATTTCGGCTTGGTGAATGGTTTTGGATTGCGCCAGCATAGTAGCCGCGTTAATACGTGCTCTGTAAGGACCAGAAATCAGGTCTGCCGCCTTTAGAAAGATCGCAGCTCGCTGCTCCCATGGTAGGGACGCCCATTGTGGCTTTGCCTTCAGTGCCTCTTCAATCGCAAGTTTAGCCTGCTCTTCAGTCGCTTCATAGTAGTGACCTATTACGTGCTGGTGTTGATGCGGGGGGCTTAGGGGTTTTTTCGAATTCGAATCTAGGCGCTGCCCACCGATTTTCATTTTAATATCTGCAACTTCATTGTATTGTTTGCGGTATGAAGCGAGAACTGCTTCACGCTCAGGGGTGCCAGGAGCATAACTCAAAACGGCCTCATTGATCGCTTTTGGTACTCTAAAATGCGCGTTACTCATAGATTTTTTTGTTTGAAGAAGAGTTCATTTCAGGCAAAGGTAAGAATACTTTTAAGCCTCTTTTTTTAACATTCAATTTCTTAATCCACGGCTTGCTATGGGTTACCTTTTAGATGTATTTTTGCACACATCATTCTAAGCATCTTTGCTCATGTCTCAAGACATTCGAATTAAGAAAGGCCTGAACCTGAATTTGGTTGGTGCAGCCGAACACGCCTTTCACAAAGAAGTACAGTCTTCAACTTACGGAATTTATCTAGATGATTTTCACGGTCTTACCCCAAAATTGATCCTTAAAGAAGGAGCAGAGGTAAAGGCGGGCGAGCCTATTTTCTACGATAAGAATAATCCGCAAATTCAATTTGTTTCACCAGTGAGTGGTGAGATTGTTGCCGTTGAACGCGGTGAAAGAAGGCGCATTCTCAGCATTAAGATTTTAGCCGATAAAGAACAAGAGTTCTTCAAGCACGGCAAATTCCTTTCTTCAGACACGGATCGAGACGGAATGATTGCTCATTTTTTGAAGTCTGGGCTTTGGCCATTTATCAAGCAGCGTCCATTTGACATCATTGCAGATCCGCGCCAGACGCCGAAAGCAATTTTTATTTCAGGGCTTAACACAGGTCCACTTAACGTTGATCTGGATTTTGTGCTAAAGGGCAGTGAAGAAAAGTTACAAGCGGCTTTGTCTGCGCTTCAACTACTCACTCCAGGAGCGGTGCACGTTTCTGTTTCTTCTAAGAAAAACTCAGTGTTCTCTACATTGGATGATATCGTATTACACGAGGTGTCTGGGCCACACCCTGCGGGACTAGTGGGTTCGCAAATTGCTCAAATCGATCCGATTAATAAGGGTGAAGTGGTTTGGGTGGTCAGTGCTCAAGACTTGGTGATTATCGGGGAGCTTTTACTTACCGGACAATACCATGCTTCGCGCTCTATTGCGGTCGCTGGTTCAAAAATTTCAGATCCGAAATACATTAAGACAAAAATTGGAGCCGAAGTAGCACCTATTCTTGAGGTAAGCGGGGCTGATCTTTCTAATACCCGAGTGATTGCCGGAGATGTTTTGACGGGGGGGCAGGTTAATGCCGACGCACACCTTCGTTTTTATGCAACTCAGCTTACCGCTATTGCAGAGGGTAACGATTACGAATTTTTTGGATGGAACAAACCGGTCTTCGACAAGGTGTCACCTACTAGAGCTTTGACTTTCTCTTGGTTGAACAAGAAGAAGGCCTACGATCTTGACACGAATACAAATGGAGAACACCGTGCTTTTGTGGTCACCGGAAGTTATGAAGAGGTGTTTCCGCTAGATATTTATCCAATGCAGCTATTGAAGGCATGTATGATTAAAGACCTAGATGAAATGGAGCAGCTCGGACTCTACGAGGTCGCTCCAGAAGATTTCTCGCTTACCGAATTCATTTGTATATCAAAACAGCCCCATCAGGCGATCATCCGCAAGGGCTTAGACTTATTGAAACAAGAATTAGGATAATTCCTTACTATGAAACAGAAATTACACCAAATCAAAGAACGGGTTAAAGACAAAAAATGGGCCCCTGCGTTCAACGCAATCCATACCTTTTTGTATACCCCTAACGAAGTTACTCACAAAGGAGGAACACATGTTAAGGCCGTCGATGACTTGAAGCGCACAATGAATACGGTTATTGTGGCCCTTATTCCGTGTTTGCTTTTTGGGATCTTTAATGCGGGCTATCAGCACTATTCGGCGATTGAAGGCTTTCCTCAGGATTTTTCGGTGGTCGAACACTTTATCACGTGGAGAAACTTTCTAGTAGGGCTTACCACAGTTTTACCTTTGCTGATTGTTTCTTATGGAGTAGGGTTAGCCATTGAGTTTGTCTTTGCGGTGATCAAAGGTCACGAGGTAGAAGAAGGATACTTGGTTACTGGTATGCTAGTACCTCTAATTGTTCCGGTAGACACTCCGCTATGGATGTTGGCGATTGCCGTTGCATTTGGTGTAGTGATCGGTAAAGAAGTATTTGGGGGAACCGGAATGAATATTTTGAATCCTGCCCTAACAATTCGCGCCTTTTTGTTCTTTGCTTATCCGACTTGGATGAGTGGTGATAAAGTATGGGTGCACGGTGCAGTGGATGGTATTTCTAAAGCCGGAACTGCCGATGCGATTTCAGGAGAAACCATCCTTGGATTTTTGGCCCAAAACAAAACAGCAGAAATGGGATTCTCATTGAGCGATATGTTCTTCGGATTCATTCCTGGTTCAGTTGGAGAGACTTCAACGCTGCTCATTCTCTTAGGCGGATTGTACCTCGTATTCACCAAAATTGCTAGCTGGAGGATTATGTTAAGTGCAACGATAGGGGCACTCGCTATGGGATTGCTCTTTAACGCAGTGGTTGATTTTGGTTGGATTCAGTCATACTCTAAGTTTTACAGCCTTATGGCTTTTGATTTCTGGAAACACTTAATTGTCGGAGGTCTAGCTTTTGGTATTGTTTACATGGCTACAGATCCGGTAACCAGTTCACAAACGAACAAGGGTAAATGGATTTATGGATTTTTAGTAGGATTTATTTCAGTGATGATTCGTGTATTTAATCCAGGGTATCCAGAAGGAGTATTCCTTGCGATCCTGCTGATGAACGTATTTGCACCTACTATTGATCACTATGTGGTACAAGGAAACGTGAAGCGAAGATTGAAGCGTGCGAAGCAGGCAAAAATCTATCCGGCGTCAACTCCGGCCTCTGTTGAAACTCAAACTGCATAATTAAACCGGCGAAACCCAATGGCACTAAACACCGATAAAAACTCTTACACTGTTCTGTTCTCAGTAATCATGGTTTCTGTAGTTGGAGCAATCTTAGCCTATTTGGCCACTGGATTAAAAGACAAAATCACCGAGAATCAGCGCTTTGAGAAACAGCAGAATATTCTCTACGCAATGGGTGTACACAATAACACTGATGAGTCTAGCGTGAATTTTATTCCGACTACAGAAGTAGATCAGCGCTTCAGCGAATTGATTAAAGGACAGTATGTGATTCAAGACGGAGAAGCAACTCCTCAAGAAGATGCTTTTATGATTGACTTGAAAAAGGAATTGGACTTGATCAAATCAGGCAGGGACGGAAAGCTACCACTATTTATAGGGGAGCAAGACGGTAAGACCTACTATATTTTCCCGATGTACGGAAAAGGACTTTGGGATGCCATCTGGGGTTATATGTCTGTAGATGAAACCCTGACTATAACCGGTGTTTACTTCGATCACAAAGGAGAAACTCCAGGGCTTGGAGCAAACATCAAAATGCGCTTTTTCATGGATGACTTTATCGGAGAATCTATCGTTTCAGAAACGGGATATACCCCTATTGAAGTGGTCAAGGGAAATAACGATCCATTAAATAGTGATAAAAGTGACGCTCAGGTGGATGCACTTGCCGGAGCGACCATTACCGGCAACGGTGTGAGTGCAATGATTAAAGAAAGTATTCGTCTATACGAACCGTATTTCGATATGGTTCGTTCATTAAACTAAGTCGTAAGCTATGCCCTTACTCTCAAAAAAAGAATCAAAGTTAATCCTCGATCCGCTAGCGGATAACAACCCGATTACCATTCAGGTTCTCGGTATTTGTTCGGCCTTGGCAATTACTGCAGAATTAAAAGCTTCTGTGGTTATGGCGATTTCTGTGCTTTTCGTTTTAGCGATGGGGAATGTGGTGATCTCACTGATGAGAAATATCATCCCATCGAAAATTAGAATCATTGTTCAACTCGTCGTAGTGGCTACACTCGTAATCGTTGTGGACCAGACGCTTAAGGCTTTCGCCTACGAATTGAGTAAAACCCTATCTGTTTTCGTCGGGCTTATCATTACCAACTGTATTATCATGGGTCGTTTTGAGGCTTTTGCTTTGGGTAATGGTCCTTGGCGATCTTTTCTGGATGGAATTGGAAATGCTTTAGGATACGGGGTGATCCTAATTATTGTAGGGTTCTTTAGAGAATTGCTTGGTTCAGGAACCTTGTTCGGCATTCCTGTATTAGGTGATCCTATCGCAAAAACAGGACTCTATGCCTACGGCTATGAGAATAATGGATTTATGATTATCCCTCCAGCGGCATTGATCGTAGTAGGTATTTTAATTTGGATTCAACGCGCAAAGAATCCTTCACTTGTAGAAGAAGCTTAATCGTATAGAAATGTTAGAGCATTTAGAATTGTTTTTCAAATCCATATTCATTGATAATATGGTATTCGCGGTATTCTTAGGAATGTGTTCTTACCTAGCCGTGTCTAAGAAAGTGGCCACTGCTGTTGGTTTAGGAGCTGCCGTAATTTTTGTTTTGGCGGTAACCGTTCCTTTAAACTGGTTGTTAGACCAATACCTTTTACAACCCGGAGCCTTGAGCTGGTTGGGTGAAGAATACGCCTCTTACGACTTGAGCTTTTTGTCGTTTATCCTATTTATCGCCACTATCGCCACTATGGTGCAGCTCGTTGAGATTGTAGTGGAAAAGTTCTCTCCTTCACTGTACAACTCACTTGGGATCTTCTTGCCTTTGATCGCTGTAAACTGTGCTATTTTAGGAGGATCACTCTTTATGCAGGCACGTGAGATACCGTCTCTCGGATTGGCTTTTAACTATGGCTTGAGTTCAGGAATCGGTTGGTTCTTGGCCATTCTTGCGATCGCTGCCATACGTGAGAAGATTCGCTATTCTGCAGTTCCTGTTCCACTTCGTGGCTTAGGAATAACCTTTATCATCACCGGCTTAATGGGTATTGGCTTTCAAAGTTTTGGAGGAATGCTCACAGGAGATAACGAGCCACCTGCAGCTACAGAAGAAGTTGTTGAGGTTATTGAGACAGAACAAATCAAAGAGGATTCAGAAGACCCTATAGAGACTGAAGAGTCAATTGAGGTTATTGCTGGTATAGATTAATAATTGCTTTAAGAGGAAAAAATTATGGTTTTAGCTGCTATCGGAGGTACAATCCTGATCACCATTGCTGCGTTTTTAGTGCTCACATTGCTGCTCGTAGGATTGCTTTTGTTCACCAAAGAAAAACTTTCTCCTTCTGGACCGGTGACCATCACTATAAATGGAGAACGCAAGATAGAGGTGCCTTCTGGAAGTTCTTTGTTGTCAACCCTCGGTAACCAAAAGGTCTTTTTGCCATCGGCTTGTGGAGGTGGAGGAACTTGCATTCAGTGCGAGTGCCACGTACTATCTGGTGGAGGCGAGGCCTTGCCTACGGAGACCCCACACTTTTCTAAGAAAGAATTAATTTCTGGTGCACGCCTTGCTTGTCAGGTTAAGGTGAAGCAAGACATGGAAATTGAAATCCCAGAAGAGGTGTTTGGTATCAAGAAATGGGAGGGTAAGGTTGTAAGTAATTATAACGTCGCTTCTTTTATCAAGGAATTTGTGGTTGAGATTCCAGAGGATATGAATTACAAGGCAGGGGGGTATATTCAGATCGAAATTCCTCCTTGTGAAGTTAAATATTCAGATATCGACATCACTGCTCACCCTGAGGAGCACGATGATCCAAAGAAATTTCAAAACGAGTGGGACAAGTTTCAGTTGTGGCCGCTAGTGATGAAAAACCCTGAAAAAGTTGAGCGTGCTTACTCAATGGCCTCTTTCCCAGCAGAAGGGCGTGAGATCATGTTGAATGTGCGTATTGCGACTCCACCATTCGATCGCAATAAAAATGGATGGGCAGATGTGAATCCAGGAGTAGCTTCTTCATACATTTTCAGCTTGAAAGCGGGTGATCCAGTGACTATTTCTGGTCCATTCGGAGAGTTTTTCATCAACGAGTCAGATGCTGAGATGTTGTACGTAGGGGGTGGTGCTGGTATGGCTCCTATGCGCTCACACCTTTATCACCTCTTTAAAACACTTAAGACCAACAGAAAAGTGACTTACTGGTACGGTGGACGTTCTAAGCGCGAATTGTTCTACATCAACCATTTTAAGAAGTTAGAAGCTGAATTTCCAAACTTTAAATTTTATATGGCACTTTCTGAACCAATGGAAGAAGACAACTGGAAGGTCAAGAAAGATGTTGATGACACTGAAGGAGACGGTTTTGTCGGCTTTATCCACAATTGTGTGATTGATCAGTATTTAAGCAAACACGATACTCCTGAGGATATAGAGTTGTACTTCTGCGGACCACCACTGATGAACAAGGCGGTTCAGAAAATGGGAGAGGACTTCGGTATTCCTGATGAGAACATTCGCTTCGATGACTTCGGAGGATAATTCAAAAACCGCTACTCTCAGTAGCGGTTTTTTTAATTTGTAGCTTTCGATATGCTATCAGCACACGAGATACACAAGATTGCCATGAATGTGGTGGGTAAGCAACTAGAGTCTGCCGGCTACGAATTTCTTGGTGTCAATTCAGAGCTAAAACGAGATCCACAGTTCGTGTGTCTCAAAGAAAAAAAGCTCCATTTCATCATAGTGCGTGCCTCTAGATTTCCTGAAGATCCTATGTCGGTAGATCGGGCTTTACTTGAAAAAGTCAAGAATCATGCTGAAGCTTTTGAAGCGGCTACCTATTTTGCAGGAGTAGGAGTGTATCATGCTTTGGATCGCAAATTGCCACTAGAGAAAAATCAGGAGTGCACCATCGACTTTAAAGGATTATATCACGTAGACGAATTATTATGATCCGTACACTTCCCTTTCTGCTGCTTTTGGCTATGACCATGCTCTTTATGGGCTGTGCTGAGCGCCCACAACAAGTGGTGCTTCAGGGAAACGCTCTAGGTACCACCTATGGGATTGCGGTCTTTGAGAACGAGCTTAAGGTGAAGCCCGAGCAACTCCGCCTGTCACTCGATTCATTGCTAGAGGCTGTGAACGCTTCTATGTCAACCTATCGCTCAAACTCTATTATTTCTAGGCTCAATGCAGAAGATAGCACTGTAGTCATAGATGCGATGTTCGAAGAAGTTTTTTTGCTTTCAAAACGCATACATCAAGAGTCAAGCGGATATTTCGACCCTACCGTTGGTCTTTTGGTAAACGCCTGGGGATTTGGTCCTGAAGGTCCACAAAATGAAGTGCCTCAACTTGAGAAACTGCTCCCCAAAGTAGGACTAGATAAAGTGGACATAAGTGAAGGGGTTTTGATTAAAGAGGTGCCTGGTATTCAACTTGATTTTAACGCCATTGCTAAAGGATATACCCTAGATCGCATCGCTGTGCTCATCAGGCGTAATGGAGGTCGAAACTACCTTATTGAATTAGGGGGTGAGATTGTAGCGAGCGGAATGAATCTGACGAAGCAAGCCTTATGGACCATCGGCATAGATGATCCTCAAAATACACAATCCTTAAGTCGTGTCATCCCGCTGCGAGATGCGGCCATGGCTACTTCTGGAAACTACAGAAAATTTCGGGTGGATGCTGTTAGTGGAAGACGATACGGCCATACCATCAATCCTTTAAACGGAAGGGCAGAAACCACAAATGTATTGTCTGCTAGTGTCATCGCTCCGACTTGTGCTGAAGCCGACGCCTATGCCACTGCGTTTATGGCTATGCCATTAGACCAAAGCCTAAAATTCTTGGCGGAGCGACCTGAATTCTCGATTCACTTGATCTACGTTGATAAAGACAACTCCACTGCTGTTTTACAGCAAGGCTTGTTCGCGGATACTACCGGCGAATAATGGGAAGGATTTCATTGGGGTCTAAGGCGTATCGCTCAATTTCAGTCTTTGAAAACGCTTGTGATACATAGATGGCCTCGGTTGAAAACCCCGCCTTTTGAAGTCGTGTAAAGAAGTCTTTTCTTCCGTACCATCTGACATGATCGTATTGACCAAAATGAACTTCACGCTCCTTCTTAGTTTGAATAGAGTGGTCTTCATAGGTCTCCTCCTGATCGGGCTTCATAGGAACTTGCACAATACCCCATCCACCTGGTTGAAGTACACGATACAACTCGCGCATAGCCTTATCGTCTTCGATGATATGCTCGAGCACGTGGTTGCAAAAGAGAACGTCAAATGACCCATCCTCAAAAGGGAGTGCCCGCAGATCACCTTTGACTTTGGCCAAAGGTGAGTTCTGATCGAAGGTCGTATAGTCTAAATGGGCTAATCGTTTAAAGCGCGGATAAAAGCATTGCTCTGGAGCTACGTGTAAGACGCTTAGCTTTTGGTCGGGATTAAAAAAGGTAGAGGAGCGCTCAAGAAAGAGCCATAAAAGGCGATGGCGCTCTAAAGAAAGGGTGGATGGTGATAGTACGTTAGCCCTTTGTTTTTGGTATCCATAGGGCAGTAGAGTACGAAAACTGCTTTTATCGATCGGGTCTGTAAAGCGACTTCCTTTAAAGAGCAGTCGAAAAAGGGGCAGAAGGTACATGCTGAAACGAATCAGAACGGGTCTAGGAAAAATCCCCAATACGATCCCAAAAACGTTCTTCAGCATCACCGCAACTTACTTAAAAGGTTGCTCTTCGTCTGAGCTAATTCCTAAAGCCTCGTAGATGTATTGAAAGGTCGAGAGCAATTTTGGCTTCCCATCTACGATTGCCACATTGTGTTCAAAATGAGCACTTGGTTTTTTGTCAGCGGTTGTAATGGTCCATCCGTCTTTACCTTGAACAATACGGTGTGTTCCTCGATTGATCATCGGTTCAATAGCTACTACAAGTCCTTCTTTGAAGACTTTCCCTTGAGACCTTCTTCCGTAATTGGGCATTTCAGGTCCTTCGTGTAGGCTTGTTCCGAGTCCATGTCCAACAAGTTCACGGACTACTCCATAGCCTTGAGCTTCATTGTACTGTTGTATGGCATACCCCACGTCTCCAACACGGTTGCCTGCCTTAAACTCCGAGATTCCTACATAAAGGGATTCCTTGGCTGTTTTAAGTAATTTTTTGGTGTCCGGATCTACTTCTCCTACCTCGAAAGTATAGGCATGATCTCCGTAGTAACCGTTCATGTAGACCCCGCAGTCAATAGATATAACATCTCCTTCTTTTAGCGGTGTATGATCTGGAATACCATGAACTACTTGATCATTTGGGCTCCAATTCAAGGTGTTCGGGAAGTCGTACATACCAAGAAATCCAGGTTCTCCTTTGTGGTCTCTGATAAAGGTCTCGGCAAGCTTGTCTAATGCGAGAGGGTCGGCACCAGGAACCACCTCTTTGGCTAACATCCCTAAGGTCTTTGAAACCAGTTGGGCGCTTTCAGCAATAAGAGCGATTTCTTCAGGTGACTTTAATACTACAGCACTCATTAAACTAAAGGTTGTTGTGTCATCGCCTCAGGTTGGGCGATTCCCATTAGCTTTAATACGGTTGGTGCTACGTCTCCTAAAACTCCATTTTTGACGGCCTTGATCTGAGGATCTACCACGATGAGTGGAACTGGATTTGTGGTGTGCGCTGTATTTGGGCTTTGATCAGGGTTTACCATGGTGTCACAGTTTCCGTGATCGGCAATAATAAGGGTAGTATAGCCACTATCAAGTGCGGCAGTCACGAGTTCTTCGGTGCACTTATCAACGGTTTCGCAGGCCTTGATGGCCGCCTCCATACTTCCGGTATGACCCACCATGTCTGGATTGGCAAAGTTGAGGCAAATAAAATCAAAGGTGGAGTCTTTAAGGTGCGGCATTAGGGCATCCTTGATGTCATAGGCGCTCATCTCTGGTTGCAAATCGTAGGTAGCCACTTTCGGTGAGGGACACAGAATGCGTTCTTCTTGGTCAAAGGGCTCTTCACGTCCACCATTAAAAAAGAAGGTCACGTGCGGATACTTTTCAGTTTCTGCAATGCGCAACTGTTTTTTTCCTGCCTTCGCTAGCGTTTCACCCAGGGTGTCTTTGATGTTTTCTTTATCAAAAACCACCTTGATATTTTTAAATGAATTGTCGTAGTTGGTAAGCGTGACGTAATACAAGTCTAAAGGTTGCATCTGATATTTCTCAAATGCCTGTTGAGTCAACACCTCTGTGAGTTCACGTCCACGATCTGTTCTAAAGTTGAAAAATAGCACTACATCATTGGGTTTAATGGTGCCAATAGGTTGCTGTTGTTGGTCGACCTGAATGATCGGATGAATAAACTCATCGGTCACTCCATTCTCATACGAGGCCTCAATCTCTTGGACAAGATTAGTGGCTTGGTTTCCTTCGCCCCGAACAAGGGCATCATAAGCAACCTTGACACGTTCCCAACGCTTGTCGCGATCCATGGCGTAGTAACGGCCCGTTACAGAGGCAATCTTAGTTTGTTTTTCTTGAGTGTACGCTTCAATATCCGATATAAATTGTGCGCCACTTTTAGGATCGACATCTCTTCCGTCGGTGAAGGCGTGAATAAAGGTAGCCGGATGACCACTGGTCTCACAGACATCGATTAGGGCTTTCAGGTGGTCGATGTGCGAGTGTACCCCACCATTACTGCACAATCCAAGCAGGTGGACATTCACTTGCTTTTCTGCTGCGTAGGCGAGGGCATCTGTGATCACCTTTTCTTGACCCAATGTCTTTTCTTGAACGGCCTTGTTAATGCGTGCCAGGTCTTGATACACGATACGTCCCGCACCTAGATTCATGTGACCAACCTCGCTATTTCCCATTTGTCCGTCGGGTAGGCCCACATGCATGCCGTGGGTGAGTAGCGTGGCGTTGGTATAACTGTTATATAAGCCATCTATGAATTCGGTATTGGCTTGAGCAATGGCAGAAACATTTGGATCAGGAGACATTCCCCATCCGTCTAAAATCATGAGTAGAACCTTCTTATTCATTGGAAATGGATTGATGAGTACAAAGGTAAAACTATTACGGCACAAGCTTCGGATTTATGCCTAAGAGGTGCTCTTCTAGGTAACGGTTCAATC
>JALRDO010000016.1 GCA_023262185.1 Flavobacteriaceae bacterium | reverse complement strand
GAGCATATCCCACAACCGACGCAAGAGGCGCGGTTAATAGGTTGTTGTTTTTGGGCATAAGAGCGTACATCAATACCCATTTCACAATAGGCCGAGCAATTACCGCAAGAAATGCATTGACCTGAATTGGTGCTGATCTGAAATTTTGAGAAGAGCTTTTGTTGTATCCCAAGAATGGCCGCCATAGGACATCCAAAACGGCACCAGACCCTGTTTCCGAGAAGTGGATAGAATCCGGTTCCGATGACTCCTGAGAAGATACTTCCAATGAAAAATCCGTATGCAGATCTCAGCGTGTAGGTAGGAATGAGAAAAACGTGGTAAGTGTCGCTCAGAAAATGAATACCAGATAATCCGACGATAAATGCGCCTATAATTAAAACACTGCGCTTAGCGTCTTTGGCGAGCCATTCTCTTCTTTTAAAATAGAGAAGCGTCACCAACAATAGAACGAGCAAACTAAAGAGCCCCAATAAGAGGTCTGCTGAAAGCCAGTACTGACCTGCGCCCTCTCTTAAATAGCTGTGCACCACCCCAACAGTACTTAGGGTGATTAAAACCAAAATACTGTGGATCATCCAGCGTTCTAACCTCCAAGCTCGAACACTGTTGTCGCTCAAATGACGAAAGGCGTCTCCGGCTGTTTCGGCCAATCCTCCGCATCCGCAGACCCAAGAGCAATACCAACGTTTTCCGAACTTATAGGTTAAAATAGGACTGATAACCAGTATAGAAACGATCCCAAAAATGAGCAAACCGATTCCGAGAGATTTGGCGCTAATGAATCCGTCTACCGCGTATTGGTCGAATAGATAATAATTCAGAGGCCACATGTTTTTTAAGTCGTAATAAGGTAAATCGCCATTTAAACGTGCCATCAGTTCTGGAAGCAGAAATGCGAAAATCATCTGAAAAAACATCACGCTGATCGTGCGAATCACTTGGTACCTGCTGTGCCGGTATTTAGCGATGAACTTGATTCCAAAAAGTAAGATCGCGAGGGTATATAACACTCCATAAACGAACCACTGACTTGCAGACTTCCCAGAGAGTGCAACGCTCAGCGGATCAAATCCACGAATAATGCCCTCAAGCTGACCCTCAAAAAAATACAATAGCACGTAAAAAGCAGTAAGGCCCACTGCACTGGCATAGGCCCATACACCCCGCTGTGTCAGTGATCTGAAGACCACGCCGTTGTTTTTGATTCCAGGTCCGAATGAGGCATAACTGCTGTAGGTGTATCCTAGAACGCCAATGCTCACCAGGCCGAGTGCTATGGTTGCCAAAACTTGAGGAGAGGTTCCTAATGTATTTGAAATCCCTGCCGAGACAAGCACGGCTATCCCGAACAAGCCTGTATACATGAAGCCCTTTTGACTAGCTGTGGTTCGATACGAAAGCATAGCGAAAATCGTTGTAATAGGTTTTACTGAATTCGGGATCAAAGTGTGCGAGGTCAAGCTGTGCAACTACTGTTTCAATGCACTCAGATGCATTGAGCCACTGCTCAAAAACCTCTTGTTTGAGCCTGATGCCAAAGGTATTCACCCCCAAAAATTTGCGGTCGTGCGCACTATACGAAAGGGTGATACCCTTGTGTTGTTTTTGAGTGTGCCAATGAAATTGTTGCTCTGAGTTTTTGCGCTTCGCACTGCTGCTTACCTGACCGTAGGTTTGATATTCTAAGTCAAAGAATTTGGCCGAATTGAACCAATGCCTTTGCTTGTAGGCGGTGCTGCCTTCAAGTAGGTGTTTTGAAAGAGTTTCTGCCATCTCTCTAGCTACATACCAAACGGCTTCTACAGCCCTGCGATCGCTTTGATACTGTGACAGTTCGGCACAGTCTCCAATCGCATAGATTGAGGGGTCATTAGTTTGCAGATATTCATTCACTACTATTCCTTCATTAAGGGTGAGTCCGCTGTTGGCGAGAAACCCAGTATTAGGAGATACGCCGATGCACACCCCAGCGAATTGTGCTTTTAGCTGTTCTCCAGACTGTAATTGTACACCGCTCAGTTTTGTTCCGTCATCACTCAGAAAAGCTGAAACTTCAGCCTCTGTGCGAAGGTGAACCCCACGAGATTCGATGTGCCGCTGAACCAGCTGCGCATCGCTATCGGGAAGCACAGAAGACCAGAAGTACGGTTCTCTTATGACAATAGTGGTGTTTATTCCTCGACTGTGTACCATTTCGGCTAATTCTACTCCAATCAAACCTCCGCCTACAATTACGGCCTCTTTGCAGATAGAGGCATCGGTGTAAGATTCGATGTGTTTTAAATCGTTGAGGTGATACAATCCAGAAATACCCTTGACCGAGCGATTTGGCCAGTCTAAAAACCGAGGAAGAGAGCCGGTCGCTATCACGAGAATATCGTAAGAGGCATTATGCGCCTTTCCATCTTGATCGGTATAGGATAAGGTCTTCTCTTCACGCTTAAGGGCAATAACCCGACCGCGAATACGCTGTATGCTGCTTTTCTCCCAACGGTCGCGCTCATAAGGTTCAGTCTGCTCTGGTGTCAGATGCCCCATATAGAGATACATGAGAGCCGTTCGAGAGTAGAAAAAGTCAGATTCGTCAGAAATCAGGTGTACCCGATAGTTATCGCTGCTGCTAAGATTTAGCGCAAGCGTGCTTCCTGCAACCCCGTTTCCGATGATATAGACTTCTTTCACGAACGGATGATCAATTCTTTAAACAAGGTAATTAGTCGGGGCTCGGCTTCTTTAGCAATGGCAAGTATTTCTTCTACATTGATGGGTTCTAAATGGTCTGGATCGCATTCGTCTGTGAGTACAGAAATTGCTACGACGGGTAATTCGAGTTGGTTGGCAACGATTACCTCAGGAACGGTGCTCATACCCACCGCATCTGCTCCAATAATTTTGAGCATTCGATATTCAGCTCGGGTTTCTAGCTGAGGGCCGACAACGGCCGCGTAAACCCCTTTTCTCAAAGTGATCTCGAGCTCCTTTGCGATTTTGAGAGCAAGAGAAGATAGGGTGCTGTCGTAAGGGCAGATCATATCGACAAATCGAGGCCCGTATTCTGAAACGTTTGAGAAGGCTAGAGGAGATCCGCCTTGTAAATTGATGTGATCATCAATGAGCATCAATTCACCTTTTTTGAACCCTGTATTGATAGCGCCTGCAGCATTTGAGATCAGTAATTTTTTAATTCCGAGGGTGTGCATCACACGAATGGGATAGGTGAGAGATACAAAGTCGTATCCTTCATAGAGGTGAAATCTACCTTGCATAACCACCACTTTTTTGTCGCCTAGTGTACCGTAAAGTAGCTTTCCGCTATGGTACTCAACGGTAGATACAGGAAAGTGTGGAATGTGATGGTAGTGCGCAACGGCTATGATTTCAAGCTGGTCGACCAGTTGGCCTAGTCCAGTGCCTAATACAATTCCGATTTCTGGAGTTTCAAAGCCTTTGGCTCGAAGGTGTTCAAGCGTTTCGGCTAACAATTCATTCTTCAACATACTCCACTAAATTACGCCATTTCTATGGAGTCCTTTGATCTGAATCGATCAAATAATCAAAGTGCTTGAGGTCTTCGAAGGTGTCAAGATCACGTAAAGGTTCGAGGAGTCCAACCGATAAACGGGATGCTTTCGCAATGGCTAGCGTCCGCTCTAAAACTTGAGCGTTCGAATAGGTAATATCCTCAAAAAGTTGAGGCTGAGGGGCACGAAGGGCGATGAGGTAATAGCCGCCATCTAGGGCCGGTCCGAGTACCAGGTCGTTTTCTTCTAGGAGCTCAAAGGCCTTCTGAAGCAGTTGGGCGCTGAGATCTGGCAGGTCACTGCCGATGAGTACCACCTGCTCATAGCGATTCAATAGGAATTCAAAAGCGTTTTTCATACGCTCCCCCAAACCAGACCCTTGCTGAAGGTGCACTTCGTCAAAGACCGGATGTGCTTCTTTTTCGCTCGTGTAAAATCCAAAAACAGAGGCATTTACTTTCTCAGCAACACGTAGCGTATGCGTGCAAAGGCGACTGTAGACTTCCATTGCTTTTTCATGACCCACCTTTTTTGCTAGGCGCGTTTTCACCTGTCCTGAAACGTTGTTCTTTAAAAAGATAGCGAGTGCCTTATGCTGAAGGGGTGAATTCATTCCCTCAAAAGTAAGCCGTATCGAGATTCTTATTAAATTCCAACATGAGAAGTTATCACCCCGCACTTTTAGGAGGAGTTTTCGCATTGCTTGCAGCGTGTTCGCAGCCTGCCGACCGCCCTCAGGTCTATTACGAACCTTATCGTCCTCAGTACCATTTTAGTCCAGATTCAATGTGGATGAATGACCCCAATGGATTGGTTCATGACGGCGAACGGTACCATCTCTTTTACCAATACCATCCGTTTGACAAAGTTTGGGGACCCATGCATTGGGGGCACGCTACCAGCGAAGACCTCGTGTTTTGGGAACATCAGCCGATCGCACTTTACCCTGACCAGAACGGAACCATCTTTTCGGGAAGCGCTGTGATGGATTTTTCAAATACCTCGGGTTTGGGAACGGCAGATCAGCCTCCTATGGTAGCCATATTCTCCTATTTTGATGCCGACGGACCGAAAGAAACCAACCAAACCCAAGGAATAGCCTATAGTCTAGACAAGGGAAAGACTTGGACCAAGTATGCTAATAATCCTGTGATTGACAATCCGGGAGAACCCGACTTCAGAGATCCTAAGGTGTTTTGGCATGAAGCTTCCTCTTCGTGGATCTTAGCTTTGGTGGCTGGAGATCACATGCAGCTCTACCGCTCAGACAATCTTATTGATTGGGAGCTCAGTTCGACCTTTGGCCAAGACGTTGGAGCTCATGGAGGGGTTTGGGAGTGCCCAGATCTCTTTCCTTTAGAAATCAATGGAGAAACGCACTGGGTGTTGCTGATAAGTATCAACCCTGGAGGTCCGAATGGCGGCAGCGCTACCCAATACTTCATCGGTGATTTTGACGGGAACAGCTTCACGAGCGACCAAACAGAAATTCGTTGGGTAGACTTTGGGCCAGATAATTATGCCGGAGTCACTTACAATAACACCCCAGACAACAGCCGCCTTTTTATGGGTTGGATGAGCAATTGGCAGTACGCACAAGAGGTCCCGACTTCGCCTTGGAGAAGCGCTTCTACATTACCCAGAACCTTAAGCCTTGAATCGCGCGAAGACCAGCTCTATTTAAAAAGTAGTCCGATTGAAGCGCTGAAAAAATTAAAATCGCCTCATTCTTTTGATGCAGAGATTTTTGAAGCCTCGGGTACACTTGATCTTGTATCGGATCAAGCCCATCTCAAACTAGCTGTATCAGCTCAGAGCTCTAAGCTTGTATTCGAAAATGAGCGCTTAGCGGCCTTATCGATTGAGGTCGACCGCGATTTAGGGCGGATTCTTATCGACCGTTCTAAGGCGGGCAAGACAGACTTTAATGAAACATTTAATCAGCCCATTGTGGTTGAATTCGATCCGGCTAGTGACCAAACGCTGTTAGACCTGTGGATCGATCGATCTTCTATTGAAGTTTTTGTAGATGATGGAGCAGCTGTGACGACTGTTTTATTTTTTTCGGAAGCTCCCTTTACTCAGCTCATGGCCACCTCAAGACAAGGAGGCATTCGACTCGAAGAATTCAACCAAGTTTCTCGAATCTGGTAAGGTTTTGTTAGTTTGTTTAGAGATCCCCCCGTATCTTTAAACAAAAAAGGTAAAAAAGAAATGAAACGAACTGAAAATCAACAAAACGAGCGCAGAGATTTCTTGACCAAAGTGTGTCCAACGGTAGCCTTTGCCCTATTCGGGGTATCCTTTATAGAGGCTTGTTCATCTGAGAGCGTCTCAGAGATTGAGACGGCGGGAGTTACTGATTCAAACGACGCCTCTGATGACTCTTCTAACGATTCTTCAAATGATACTCCAGCCTATATTATCGATGGAGATACCATTACCGCAGATCTAGAGAATCCCTTCTTTGACAATCTAAAGAATGTTGGCGGATGGATGAATTTTACTGATGCAGGGGTACTATTATTGCGCACTTCTGCCACTCAGATTTTAGCTTTTAACAACTGTTGTCCGCATGCGGGTACAAGTAGCTCGTGGAGTTTTAGTGCCTCAAGTAGCAGGTTTACCTGCGGGAATCACGGAAATTCATACGGAACCTCACAAGGAGGAACCGCGAATTGCTCTTCGGGCCAGACCTCAGGAAACCTGGCGCGTTACACAACCACCATCAATAATAACCAACTTACGATAACCAAATAACCTATGAGATTTAGGGGGATTCTCTTTTTATTTCTTTTGTCGATCACCTCTTCGGTAGTCTACGGACAAGAGGATCTCTTTGCTCAGCTCGACACAGCTGAAGAGACCCCTTTTGACCTATTGCCTGAGCGGATGCTATTTACCCAGCGTATACTTTGGGGTGAAAAAGGCGTAATGCGTCTCACGGGTATTTCAGATTTAGACGAGGAGCATCGTATGAAAGAGCTGAAGCTAAGAAAGGCCATGCTCAATGTGCATCAAGTTATCGGCTATGCCACCTTGGCCGGAATGGTAGCACAAGGAATCATTGGAGGACAGCTGTACAAGGGAGACTATTCGCTCTACGATACTCACGAAACTTTAGGAGGTGTAGTGACGGCGACCTATTTCACAGGCGCAGCACTCTCTTTGTTCGCTCCACCCCCGCTGATCAGCTCTAAAGAGATTGGCTTGAGTGGTGCTCGAGCGCATAAGTGGCTAGCCAGCGTGCATTTATCGGCCATGATTGCAACCCAATACTACAAAGAACGCGACAAAGCCTTACACAAGGCCTCTGCCTACACGGCCTTTGGAGCCTATGCTGCTGCAACCGTCGTTATACGATTTAAACAATAATGAAAAGCCTATACCTCTTTCTATTTCTCTTACTGAGCGTGACGACTGGGAGCTACGCCCAATTTTCTTTTACTCTCGAAAGCTCTAGCATTCGATACAACGGATACCACGTGGCTCATGATTGGTCTGGAGTTTCAACTACCGCAAAAGGGATCCTAATTCGAGAAGAGGGTGTACCCCATCGCATTGCAATTAGCGTCCCTTTGAACAGTTTTGATTCGAATAGTTCAAATAGAGATTCTAACGCTTTGAGGGTGTTAAATGCGCTAAAATTTCCTGAAGTGCGCTTTTACAGTGAAAATATCCGCGAAATCGATGCTGAAACTGTTGAACTTTCTGGATTCTTTGAACTCAATGGATTGCGCAAAGAATACCGCGTAATTCTAAATGCAGAAGAATACGGTGATTTGTACGAGATTTCAGGCGAATTCAAGGTCAATCTCTTGGAATTCGATCTTAAACTTCCACGTTTTTTACTCAAACCTATCGATGAAAACATCGATCTAACTGTAAATCTAAAGTTTAAACAAAACAGCTAAAAATTGAGTTTCTCTCTAAAAATCAAGCAGTTAGTTTGCTTATTAGGGCATATATATTAAATTTACACCAAATACTTATTATGAGTTTGAATGCGAACTCGGTGCCATTGATCGCCGGCGATTTTTTTCTAGAGACTTACCATAAGCTTTGCGGAGAGCTCAACGGAACCTATCTTAAAGAGGTTTATCAGCGTATGGCCCAAAATTATGAGTGGACCACTCCTATTGATGAAGCGACAGAGGATTATGCTGCGTATCATGCCTTTATTATTTCGGATAGCGCTTACAATGTGGTTTGGGTCGATTCAGGCTTTACTAAAATGACTGGATATGAAGGTCATGAGATCATCGGTAAAAAGCCAAATGCATTATTGCATGGCCCACAAACTATACAAGCTGATCGTGATGTGTTCAGAAAACAATTGAAGACAGGTAAGAGTTTCTCAGCAAAAATCACCAACCACCGTAAAAACGGTGAAGCCTATGTTTGTGAGGTAAAGATCGTTCCTCTCTACAACGCTGCTAAAGAGCTCACACATTTCTTAGCTCTTGAAAAAGAGATAGCCTAAGAACCCCTTAATCTAGATTAAGTTTTCAGCATGTTTTAACACTTACTCGAGTGTTAGCAGTCTATCTTTGAACAAAACTTAAAAACTATGAAAACGATCTATTTAACACTAATCACCGCTTTAGGCCTAAGCCTTGGAATCAACGCTCAAGACATTAATACTTCAGAGAGTTCTTTGAAGTGGTACGGAGGTGATGTCACTGGTAAAGAACACTACGGAGCTCTGACCTTTAAATCAGGGTCTATCAATACCTCTAACGGAAAATTAACCGGAGGAGCATTCGAAATCGATATGTCCTCTATCGACGTTCAAGACTTAGAAGGCGAATGGGCTGAGAAGCTTGAAGGGCATTTGAAAGCAGATGATTTCTTCGGTGTAGACAATTTCGCATCAGCTTATTTAGTTTTAACCTCTGTAAAAGAGTCTGCTAACGGATCTTTCGCAGCAACCGGAGATCTTACGATTAGAGGAATTACTAATCCGGTAGACGTTACTTTCACAGCCGCAGGATCTAATAAAATGACTGCTGAGATGACTTTTGATCGCTCTAAATATGACGTGAAATTTCGCTCAGGAGCATTTTTCTCTGACTTAGGAGACAAACTTATTTTAGACGACATAAAGGTTGAGGTAAGCCTCGTATACTAAATAGATGTTGTTAATTGCTTTTGTACCTTTAAAGGTGTGAATGCAATTCTTGAAATCATACAGGGTCAGCGCCGGTTCTTTGGGACCGGCGCTACCCGTTCTATAGCCTACCGAAAACAGGCGCTGCGCAGACTTCTCGAAGAGGTTAACCGTCGAGAAGATGAAATCATACAGGCGCTAAAAGCCGACCTGAACAAGGCTCCTTTTGAATCGGTGGCAACAGAAATCAGTTACCTTCAGGCCGAGTTAAAACACACCCTTAAACACTTCGAACACTGGTCTAGACCAGAGCGTCGTTCGGCTAGCCTTGCTTCTTTTCCGGCACATTCTAAGGTGTTTAAGGATCCGTACGGCGTTACCCTGCATATTGCTCCTTGGAATTATCCGTTTCAATTGAGCCTTACGCCTCTTGTTTCAGCCGTCGCGGCGGGAAACACGGTGGTGCTTAAACCCAGTGAATACAGCGCCCAAACTAGCGCCTTACTCGAAAGCATCGTAGCTGCAGTTTTTGATAGAGATCACGTTACAGTCATTCAAGGTGACGCCTCGGTCAGTCAAGCACTACTAAGTCACAGCTGGGATTATATCTTTTTCACCGGGAGCGTTGCGGTTGGAAAGGTGGTTGCAGCAGCTGCAGCCAAGCATTTGACGCCTACAACTCTTGAACTGGGCGGTAAATCTCCCTGCATTGTCGATGCATCAGCCCCATTAGCTTTAAGTGCTCGACGTGTGGTATGGGGTAAGTTTTTGAATGCGGGCCAAACCTGTATCGCTCCCGATTATGTATTGGTTCAAAAGGGGGTATATACTGCGTTCTTAGAGGAGCTCAAAAAGGCCATTGAAAACGCTTACTCAGTTGCGGCTGATCAAAGTGAAGATTACGGACGATTGATTCATGAAAAGCACGTAGAGCGCATGCAGGCTTATCTCGATGAAGCTACGGTTTACTATGGCGGGTCTATCGATAAGAAAAGCCGTTATGTTCAACCGACTTTACTAACGGATGTAACCAAAGAACAAAGCGTAATGCAAGACGAGATCTTTGGCCCTTTGTTGCCCATTATTCCCTATGAAACTGAGGCCGAGATAGATCAGTGGTTAGCGCACCTACCCAATCCGCTGGCGTTTTATGTCTTTTCAAAAAATAAAAAATGGGCCGAGCACCTCTTGGTCAAACACCGCTTTGGTCAGGCTGCTGTTAATGATACTATCATGATGATCGCCGAGTCGAACCTGCCTTTCGGGGGGGTTGGTGAAAGCGGTCATGGGGTTTACCATGCCAAGTACGGTTTTGACACCTTCAGTAGAGAAAAGCCTGTTTTGTACAGAGCTACATGGCTTGATGTTCCCTTGCGTTACGCCCCATTTAAAAATAAATTAGGGGCACTGAAAAGATTACTGACCCTGAATCGCTGGTTGAGTTAGCCATTAAATCAAAGAAGCATGCCCACTACTGAAAAAGAAAACTACCTAAAGACTCTTTACAAGTTTGATGAGAGGGGAGAAGGTGTTACGGTGACTGCCTTGAGTAAGCTTTTTGGGGTGAGTAAGTCAACGGTGTCGAACATGCTTAAAGAAATGGTGCAATTGGGTCTCGTACAGACACAGGCATACAAGCCCATTCACCTTACTGCTAAAGGAAGAATCATCGCTACAGAGGTGGTGGCGAAACACCGTTTAATCGAATCGTTTTTGGTCGATGTGATGGGCTTTGAGGCTGATCATGTGCACGAAATTGCCGAGGAGCTCGAACATGTTAGGCAACCTGAATTTTTTAAGCGCATGAGTGAAATGTTGGGCGATCATAGCCACGATCCACATGGCACACCCATACCAAATCACAACTTTTAGAGGCATCGAATATGAATAGAGCCACTAACCTTTCGAAGTTAAAAAAGCGCAATAAGCCCTGGGATGTACTCATTATTGGAGGAGGTGCATCTGGCATTGGTGCGGCTATTGATGCTGCATCAAGAGGATACAAAACCTTATTGCTTGAGAAGTATGATTTTGCCAAAGGAACTTCTTCGAGAAGCACGAAACTGGTTCATGGTGGGGTTCGTTACCTACAGAACGGAGACATTTCGTTGGTGATTGAAGCGCTTAGAGAGCGAGGGATTATGCGTAAGAACGCTCCTCATTTGGTGCAGGATCTCAGTTTTGTGATTCCTTCTTACGATTGGTGGAACAGTCCTTTTTACGGCATCGGGCTCAAGGTCTACGATATGATGGCTGGTAAACTCGGATTAGGCCCTAGTACCTTGCTCGATCGCGAAGAGACCTTAGCGCTCATCCCTAATGTTAAAGAAGAGGGGCTAAGAGGTGGCGTTATCTATCACGACGGACAGTTTGACGATGCGCGTATGGCTATTTCAATGGCTCAAACGGCTGAGAACCACGGAGCCATTCTAGTTAATTATTGTTCGGTTGATGGTCTGCTTAAGACAGATGAAATGGTCCAAGGTGTAAAAGTTACCGATACTCTAAGCGGAGCAGTATTTGAGCTTGAAGCCAAGGTGGTCATTAATGCTACAGGCGTGTTCTCAGATCACATTATGCAGCTCGATCAGCCCGATGCGAAGGCACGCATCCGCCCAAGTCAGGGCATCCACTTGGTTTTAGACGCTTCATTTTTAAAGAGTAAGCATGCCATTATGGTGCCTCACACCACCGACGGCAGGGTATTGTTTGCAGTGCCTTGGAATAATTATGTAGTTGTGGGAACCACCGATACAGCTGTAGAAAATGCCGATTTTGAACCCAAACCGCTCAAAGAAGAAATTGACTTCATATTAGAAAATGCGAGTGCCTACATGACCAAAAAGCCGAAGCGCAAAGACGTACTCAGTGTATTCTCTGGTTTGCGTCCATTGGCGGCTTCAGAAGACAATTCAGAATCTACAAAAGAGGTCTCTCGCCATCACAAAGTCATCGTAAGCACCTCGGGCTTGGTAAGTATTTTAGGGGGTAAATGGACCACCTATCGAAAGATTGCCGAAGACACGATAAATACTGCCATTGCAGTCGGCGGGCTTCCTGAACGCAAGTGCAATACAGAGCTGCTTCCCATACACGGATTTGACTATGCGTCAAACTGGGAGGATCCTATGCACGTCTACGGCACCGATGCGGATAAAATCAGAGAGCTCAGCGAAAAGGGCAACGATTCTTTGAGTGCGGCCTTCTATTTGAGTCCAAATATGATTCAATGGGCCTGTCAAGAAGAGATGGCGATCACCCTTGAAGACATGTTGGCCCGAAGAAGTCGAGCACTCTTTTTAAATGCTCAAGCCTGTGTCGACATAGCCCCAGAGGTGGCCAAAATAATGGCGAAGCATCTGAAAAAGAAGTCAGATTGGGTAAAAGACCAACTGAATGCCTTTGCAAAAGTGTCAGCACAATACCTCATTCACTAACGTGCAAAAGAGGTATTGAAATATAACTCAGCATGCGCTGCCTTCTGAGCCACCGATAGTTCTATGGCCTTGAGAAGCCCTTCTATGAGCTTTGATTCGCGGGTATTAACTAAGAATAATGAGCTCTCGCCGGCGGCAAATTTTTGCTGTTCTCCCTCAAATAGCGCTCTGTAATCGCTCACCATCATCTCTGCAAGCTCGGATTGACGCTTGAAGGAACTCACCCCACTTTGAAGCGCATTGATCTTGTTACTCAACTCAATGAATACCTGATCGCGCTCGAGGCTCACGTCTTTTAACTTCAGGGATGAGATTTCAAGTTCGGCACGTTCTTTTCTCAAAAAAAGGGGTACACCCACCTTGAGTTTTGTGGTGCTGTTTTCGGGGTCGAGGCCTAGTCGGATATTTTCAGTCACATCAGTCTCTGAAAGCCATTGATAGCCGAGGGTTACCTCAGGCAATAAATTGCTGCGCTGTAATCTGCGCTCTAGACGTTGTGAGTCGACTTTATAGCCTAGCGCTCTGAGTTTGGGGTGTTCTTCAATTGAAAAATACACGGCACTAAAGCGCATTTCGAAGGCCTCAGTGTCTAGCGCAGGCTGCACCTCAGGGCTCAGAGTGACGGGAGTATCATTAATCCATAGGTAGTTTGCGGCCTTTAAGCTCTTTTCTCTTAGCTTGAGCCGAGCCTTTTCAAGACTTAAAACCCTAGCGTTAAATGCGATTCGCGCTTCGGTGGTGTCAATGGCGGCAAGATCGCCTACGGCGTATTGTTCTTTGACCCCTTTAAATCTAAACCGGGCATTCTCAACGAATTGATCAAAAACCTGGTACTCTTGATACGCTCTATACCACTCCAAGTAGGCTTGAGTCGCCTCGAATAAAATCTCGTTGACGCTTAAAAGATTTTCTTCTTCAGCTTGCTGTGTAAAGATTTTAGCCTGTTTTAAGGTGGTCATACGCGGATTCGCTAAAAGTCCTTTGGCCAGATTTAACTCACCACCAAGGCTATACAGCCCTTCTCCACTCACCTCGTTTTCGGGGTTAAGGTAGTTGCCGTCAGCCTCGACATAACCGCCTTTCAGCGTAAGCCCGTAGTAGGTCGGAACCTCAAAGGTTGCATTCAAACGATCGTAGTAGGTGGAATTTTTGAAAGCCTTTTCGCTAAAATCTAACCCGAACTTCGGATCAAATGATCCACGCGCTTTCATTAACTTGGCTTCACTTTCGTCTAGGGCGATATTCGCCTGTTTGACAAACGGATGGAATGCCTTGACGTATCCTAGAAATTCGGTCAACGTCAGTTGCTCTGGCTCAGATTGAGCGCTGAGTGCTGAGGTGTGTGCTCCGAAAACTAGACCCAATAAAAAGCCTGTGATCAATCGCTGCATGGTCTACTTAATTTTGATCGGGATTTTAGGAATCTCATTGTCTACCGGAACGTAATAGTCGGGAGGGAAGCCGTTGAGCTGTCTCCATAGTTCATACCATACTGGAACATTCTGAAGTAGCGCAATCGTGCGTGCACCTGAGCCAATGCGCACCTCGGTTGGCCAAGGATGATCGTCGGGATCAGGAGCGAGCAATACCCTGTAGAGATTATTGTCGCTAATAAAGTTTTCTACGGCCACAACTTTGGCGCCATAGGTTCCGTATGAGACATTGGGCCATCCGCTAAAAATTATTGCGGGCCATCCGTCAAATTCTACCCTTACCTTTTCACCAATATGAATGAGCGGCATATCGATCGGACGCACATATGTTTCTACCGCGATGGCATAATTGTTAGGCATGATCGACACTAGGCGATCTCCCTCTTTAAAGGTTTCACCAATCCCTCCTTTTAAGGCCTTGTTGATGAATCCTGACTGAGGTGCTAGCACGTATTGCAATGCGGCCCTGTTGGTATAATTGACTAAAGTATTAGATAGTTTGGCCACCTCTCCGGCGGCCTCAAATCCGTCTGATTGTGCGGTCGCGAGATCAGATTGCGCCTTAGAGATCTTGTCGATAAAGTTGGCCTGTAAACGTTCAATTTCAAGGCGTGCAATAGCCACCTCATTCTTTGAATTTTGATACTGGTTTTCAGCAGCGATATACTTGGACTCTGTCTCTCTGAACTTCAGGCGTTTTTCTTCAACATCGCGCATTGCTTTTAGCCCCTGATCAAAGAGTGAGAGGTCGCGATTCAGTCGTACTTCAGCAATACTTCGGTCAGTCTTAGCCGCCTCGAATTTGATGCTGTCGTTCTGCACATAAAGTATGGTCTGTCTTAGCTTATTGTCAGCCTGTTCAAGCTTTAGCGTTTGCTCTCTCTGCAATGCAGCGAGCTGGGTTCTGAGCGCGTTCACCTTATCGTTATAGGCGGTAACGGCTCCTTTCTTCGCTTCAACTTGTTCTTTAGTACGCTCGAGCAGCTCGCTATCGAAGTACTCACTTTTAACTTCAGAGATACGCAAGATAGTGTCGCCTTTTTTAACGAAATCTCCCTCGCGTACAAACCATTCTTCAATGCGTCCTGGTATTTGCGACTGGACGGTTTGAGGTCGCTTGTCGGGTTCTAGCGTCGTGACATAGCCTTTTCCGGTAATATTTTGCGTCCACGGTAAGAAAAGCACCACGAACACTACCCCAGAAAAGATGAGTAAAAAGCGATTGAACTGCTTGTAATAGCTGACTTTAAAAATGCGATCAGCAGACCTGAACCTTTCAAAGTCGAAGTTCTTTATCGGATTATTTGAAATATTCAGCATACTTATTTCTTTATTGAGGTCAATTCGCCCTCGTTGAGTTCTAGGGCCTTGGTACACTTGCTATTCCAATGCGCATTATTACTTACCACTACAATCGACCATTGATGCTTCTTGTCGCAGAGGTAATCGATAATCTTAGCCGTTTCTTCGGGCCTGAATTGATCGAGTGGATCTTCAAGCAATAACACCTTTGGTTGCTTTAAAAGGGCACGAACTAGGATTATTTTCTTAGTGATCGTGTACGAGATGTGCTTTCCTTCAGGGCTGATCAAGGTCTCTAGACCGAGCGGCAATGATTTGATGAAGTTTTTTAACCCAATTTGTTGAAGAAGCTCATCTAAATAGCCATGATCGTAGTCTGTTGTTCCAAAGGTGAGGTTCTCAATTAACGTGCCCTCAAACGGCACTTCGTCTGATAACGAAAGCCCAAGGTGTGAACGGTAATGGTTTAATTGGAGTGCTTTTAAATTCGTGCTATCGACAAACACAGAGCCACTAGTCGGGGTGTTTACCCCGGCTAAGACGCGCATTAAGCTCGATTTTCCTGAGCCCGATACGCCTTTCAATAAAACCACCTCTCTTGGATCTACGCAAAAGCTAATATTCTTCAGAACGGGCTCTTCACGACCTTCCACTGAATACCACACATCATCGAGTTCTAGTCTGAAAGTGGTGGTCATTTCAGGAGTTTTACCCTCTTGAGATTCAAGCTTTAAATCGACTACTTGACCTATTTTTTCAATAGCCGTGAGCATATCATATAAGGTCTCGAGGCTTATGATAAGCTTTTCTACCGAGGTGATTACCAAGAGGATTACAATCTCAGCTGCAACGAACTGACCAATATTCATTTGCTGATTCAGTACGAGTGCACCTCCAATAACTAACAACCCAGCCGTGACGGTCACCTTGAACGCGATCATCTTGATATACTGCAATTTAATCACCTGAAAATGAGACTCACGAGCCTTGAGATAGTCACATACCAATCCATCGTTTTTGCTCATCGCCAACTGGGTATTTCCGGAAAGCTTAAAACTTACTATCGAGCGAGCAACCTCTTGAATCCAGTGAGCGACACGGTACTTATGCTTTGATTCTACTAATGAGGTTTCAAGCCCTTTTTTTACCGTGTATCTGAATACGAAGTACATCAAGAGCAGGAGGGTGAGTCCAAAAATGATAAAGAACGGATGGTAGAACGATAACAGTATAAGTGCAAAGACGATCTGAATAAGCGCCGTCGGTACATCGATTAAAATTTTAGAAAGGTCCTTTTGGAGGGTCAAGGTGTCAAAGAAGCGATTGGCCAATTCAGGGGGGTATAAATTGCGTAGTTGACTCATCCGAATCTTAGGAAAGCGATAGCTGAACTCGAAACTAGAGCGCGTGAAAATACGCTGCTGCATCGTTTCAATGATGCGCAGTTGCATTATTTGCAAGGCTCCTGTAAATACGACCCCTAGGGTCACGAGTACCACTAGAATCACCCAAGAATTTGAAATCTGGGCACCCTGAATCAGATTAATGATTGCCTGAATACCTAGGGGTAAAGAGAGCGATATTACACCTGCGAATAGGGCGTAGTAAAAGATTTGATAGATATCTTTTCTTTCGAGTGATATAAGCCCAAAGAATCTATCCCAAACGGCTTTAGTGTCTATTTTCATGAAATGGTTTTTCGAACGAGTTCGGTAAGAAAGATTACGGGACTCTCCTTTGTACAATTCGTTAGGCTATTGAAATGGTTTCCTAAAAAGTGCTGATGTAGGGCAGTGTCAAGAACGGTACTGGCCAAGCTTTTGGCATAGCGATACTCAGGAGAAACCGCACTTATCATCTCTTGAAGGCGATTCACCAGTCGCTTATAGCTCTCAAAATGCCCTTCTTTGTTTTCAAAATCGACTTGTTTGGTTAAGAACGATTTCGAGTTCTCGTTGATCATGATGCGGTTCAGCGCCACCTCGTCTACATAGGTAAAGGTGTTGTCTTTCTTTACCTCTCTTGCCACAATTTCAATCGCTTTTTCGAGTTTTAGTTCGGCCTCATTTAAGCTGAAGGTAGCAATCACAAGCTGGTACTCTATCCAGCTCCAGTACCATGAACTCAAGTAAATCAGCAACTTGTGCTTATTCTCAAAATAGCGGTAGATCGAACTCTCATTTGATCCGATCGCTTCGCCTAATTTTTTAAAGGTGAAGGCTTCAAAGCCCATTTCATCGATAAGCGTGATGCTTTGCTCGATAATGCGTTTGCCTAAGTCCGAAGACTCTGGATCTTTAAGATACACCGACTTCGGTACGTTTATTCGCAAGCTTGAAAGTAATTTCTCCATAATGATAAATTAACCACGCAAATATAATAGTAATACTATTAATAAGAAATAAATTTTTTTACTCTTTTTAAAAAGAGCTACTTATTCAAATGAATTGAGGTCTGAAGCAGAGGTTAAATCTGGTAAGGTTTCGTGCACAAGATGCACGAATACACTTGAAGGATTGTCTTTGATGGCCAAACGAAAGGCCTCTGGCAATTCTTTTTCTTTGCGCTCAGGATGAATGGGGCAACGCTCAAGCGCATTGAAGAATGAGGCTCCGTCAGCCAACCACAGATTCATGCTCACCAACAGGTTTCCTTCAGTATCCTTGAAGCGATCAAGGGTTTCGACCTGAGGTTTTTCGACGATCTCTGATACGTATTGATGAGCGGCACGTATGAGCGCAAAACTGCTGATTCTTTCTTCTGAGTATCCGAGTGACTTGGCCTCATAGGCGATAAGCGCATGAGGTGAGCGAGTATGATGTACCGCTTTTGAAAGCGCATTTGCACTATACAGGTTATCACCATTAGTGATAATGAATCTTTGGTTTTTCAACTTCGGGTATTGCAGCATGGCCTGATAGATCGCGTCTGCGGTACCCATGGGTTTACCAGATGAAGCATCCGTTAACTGAACGGCGAAATGAATAGCATTAGCTGCTTGGTGGGTATGTTTGGTAAAGCTTTTTTGCCACTCCTTAAAGGGTTCGTTTTCGGGACTTGTAACTACAATCACATCGGTCACCCCTGCTTTAAATGCCTCAAGGCAGAGGCGAGACAAGAGAGGTGTTTGCGATGTGCCTAACGGGATAAGTGATTTGTGCAGCTGCTGCACTTTTGACGCTAGATCATGATCACCCAATTGATGCGCTGATTTTTTCATTCGAGACGAACGGCCACCGGCCATGATGATAAGGGTAGTGTTCATGGGGTGAAATGAATTGGGTAAGCCGCTGCTGCCCCGGAAGCGAGAAGTTCTTTTATTATTTGAGGTTGAGCCTCTTTGCTTGAGACGACAAAGAAGCATCCGCCGCCTCCAGAGCCGATAACCTTAACAGCTTCGCCTCCTGCCGCCAAAGCGACTTGCATTTGGGCTTTCATGGCATCTGGAGTGTTCTGAATAGCCGTCTCTAAATAATACTGGTGTTGTGCAATTAGGGCTGCCAATTCAGCACGACTTTGATCCTTATCATTGCCTTGCATCAGCTTCAAGGCTGCCTGAGTGATGTAATAATTGGCGATAGCCGCCTCCCAATAGATGAAGAGCTCAGGGGGCAATAACGATTCAAATCGCTTGATGTCTTCGGGTTGGGCATTGTGGTAATTGAGTTCGGGTGCCACTTGTTGAACTCGTTTTAGAGCTTCAAGTGCATGTTTTTTGGCGAGACTTAATACGCCGACAGTCTCTTTAGCGATACCCGATTCGACCAAAATGAGCGGTAAGTCGTTTGGCCTAGAAAGCAGCGCTATAGTTTTTGACGACGGATAGATCACCCTCAGGTCTTCAAGGGCGATACTGTAGTGGTCCATAAGTCCGCCAGGATCTCCAAAGAACTCCACTTCGGCCTCATTGGCCCAATCGGCCAATTGTTGTGGATTGATGTTTTCGGATCCGAAGGTCTGAATCAAGAAACGCATCCAGGCAATGATTAGTGCTGAAGATGACGAGATACCGGCATTCACCGGAATATTACTTTGAATGCTGATATGATATCCTCGATCAGGAAGAATCCCCTTTCGAGCCAAAACCACTAGGGAAGAGGCTAAGAAATCACCAACTTTTACATTAGCCTCCTCAATATACAATGGAAGTTGTCTTGTCTGATGGAGGTCTTTGAGCTCAAAGACAAAGGTCTTTTCGTCGTGCGGAACCGCCTCTAGGGTCAGATATCGATCGATACTAGCGGCAATGACCGGGAGCCCTAGGTAGTCTTGGTGGTCGCCAAAAAGGCATATCCGGGCGGGTGCGGTCACACGTATCATTCCTTAAAAATACTCGAAACTGCGCTTTCTTTTTTATCTTCAAACCAATAGTACAAGAACCTATGAAACGAAGAGCATTTATTCAATCGACCACATTGACGGCCACAGCCTTAGGCACGGTGCCTATGGCCTGTTCAACGGTCACTCAAGGTTTGGATGAACGTCCGAGCGATCAAACCTACTTGGGCGGATACGGCGCCGAACCCCTCAAAGAAGTGAGAGCCGCCTTTATTGGGTTGGGTTACCGCGGGAAGGGACACCTCGAATTTTTTGCAAGCCTCCCGAACACTAAGGTGGTCGCGCTCTCAGACTTATACGAAGACAATGTGATTAAGAGTGCTGCTATATGTGCTGAGGCAACGGGTAAACCTTGTGAAGCCGCACAATATTATGGCGATGAGTCGGCCTGGAAGACCATGTTTGAAGAGGTACGACCAGATGCTGTATTTATCTCAACCAACTGGACCAACCACGCCCCGATGGCCATTGCCAGCATGAATGCTGGGGCGCATGCCTTCGTCGAAGTGCCTATGGCCCTCACCATTGAAGAGCTCTGGGATATCGTAAATACCTCTGAACGCAACAAGCGCCACTGTATGATGATGGAGAACGTCAATTATTCGCGTGATGAGTTGATGTTTCTCAACATGTGCCGTCAAGGGCTCATCGGTGAATTGTTGCACGCTGAGGCCGCCTACATTCATGAGCTCCGTTGGCAAATGAACGAAGTTGAACGAGGAACGGGTTCTTGGCGCACCTATCACTATGCGCACCGAAACGGTAATTTGTATCCGACACACGGATTGGGTCCGGTGGCCCAGTACATGAATATTGGAAGAACTGAAGACACCTTTAAACGGCTGACTTCTTTTTCGACCCCTGCGCGAGGCAGAAAGCGTTTTGCCGAAATGAATTTTGCCCCAGATCACAAGTGGAACGCCCTAGATTTTAAAGGGGGAGATCTTAATACTTCACTTATCAAGACCCATTTAGGGAGGACCATTATGGTGCAGTGGGATGAAACTTCTCCGCGCCCTTACACCAGACACAATTTGGTTCAGGGAACCCTAGGAACCTTAGCTGGATTCCCAACACGTGCTGCTTTTGAGGGTGGGTTAGAAGGCATCTCTGAAGACCACCACCGTTGGATACAGGGCGAACAGCTTCAAGCACTCTATGAAAGATACGACCATCCTTTATACAAACGCTTAAATGAAGCCGCAGCCAATAGCGGTCATGGCGGGATGGATGGCATCATGATGTATCGCATCGTAGAATGTTTGCAGCAAGGCTTGCCTCTAGATCAAAACGTATACGAAGGTGCGCTTTGGAGCGCCGTCACCGAGTTAAGTGAGCGCTCAGTAGCACAAGACGGAATGCCTCAAGATTTTCCGGACTTCACCAGAGGAGATTGGAAGCAAACGGCCCCGCTCGGTATCATCAGCTAAGACGTCAGCGCATGCCCTACAACCACCAGAATTAGGCCCGTCACACCTTGTAATAGTGTGGCAAAGGTGTGGTATTTATAGGCCTGAGCTACACTGAGGTTTCCGAATTGAGAAACGATCCAGAAGTACGAATCGTTGGCGTGAGATACGGTCATGGCTCCGGTACCCACCGCGATAATGACCCATACCTTACCCATCTCACTGTCGAGTCCCATGGCAGATATCAGCGGAAAGACCATTGCACTCGCCGTGATAATCGCCACCGTCGAAGATCCTTGAGCGGTTTTCAGAAAGGCCGCAATTAGAAATACGATGACCAGCCCCCATTGGTTGCCCTCAAACCAGGCGCTCATGTACTCCTGTAGCGCAAGCTTGCTAATGATAAGGCCTAGGGTTCCTCCCATAGCCGTGATGATCAGAATCGGTGCGGCGATTTGTATACCCTTGCTGATGCTCTCAGAAAAACTGATGACTCCTGGGGTGTGCAGCAATGAAAATGAAACGAGCATTCCGGTACCCAAAGCGAGTGTTGGGTCAATAGTGATGGCAGACGAGAAGGCACTCAGGGCCAATAGAACAATGGGCAGAAGAATAGGCGCTAAAGATTTCACTAAACTCGGGAGCGGAGCGGCTTCTTCAGTGACGGCGATTTCTTCGTCCGCTTCGAGTGTTAGGCTCAGGTCAACACGTTTACTCACCCAATGGGCGTAGGTAGCGCCCACCAAAACCAATACAAATGCGATGGGAGCGCCCACCACTAGAAGTAGGCCTAGGTTCTCGAGCTCGAGATTGGCAGCAGCCGCAAGCGGACCAGGGGTCGGAGGTACAAGGGTGTGGGCCGCGAACAGCCCGGTTGACAAGGCAATGGTGAGGGCGAGTAGAGGCACCTTTGATCGCCTAGAGAGTTCTTTGTTCAGCGAAGACAATATCACGAAGGCAGAATCACAAAAGACCGGAATCGAGACGATGAATCCTATTGAGCCTAACACATAGGGAAGGGGTAATCGCTGCAAATAAACCATTAGCGATTGGGCAATGCGTTCTGTGGCTCGCGTGTGTTCAAGCACTACGCCTATGATCGATCCGAATAAGATGAGCAGCCCTATACTGGCTGAGGTCTTACCAAATCCCTCACCTAATAGTCCTCCTAAGTCTCCTAAAGGAATACCGGTGAGTAGGGCAAGCATGACACTCGAGACGAGCAGTACAAAAAAAGCAGGCCACTTTAGTTTGGTGGTGCCATAGATGATCCAACCGATAACCAGCAGAAGAGCGATGAGGCCTTGCGTCATGATTGTGGGGTATTAAAATGAAAATGAAAGACTCGAGAAACGGCAGCCTCTAGAAGTTCTGCCGCATTTTCTTTGCTTTCTTCTAAACTCATGGGGCCGGGTTGAATGCTAAAAACACCAGAAAATCCATGCCTAAAGAGCGGCTCGGCTGACCCATTCAAGGCTCCACAAAAGGCGATAAGGGGTTTGCCTAAAGCCGTACAGCGCTCACTCAGCGCACTGGGTAATTTTCCGCCTAGTGTTTGACTATCGATTTGTCCTTCGGCTGTAATGACCAGATCGGCATCGGCTATCTTTTGGTTGAGGTTGGCCAGGTCTGCAAGTAGTTCAAAGCCAGACACGAGTTCGGCCCCCAGCAGGGCGTGTAGTCCTGCAGAAGTGCCTCCGGCAGCTCCTCCTTTGGTTACCGTGCTGCAATCGATGTTGGTTAAGCGCTTCACTTGATCGGCAAATTGAGACAGGGCACTTTCGAGCGCCTGAACTGCCCCTGCGTCGGCTCCTTTCTGAGGGGCAAAGGTGTGCGTAGCCCCTTTCGGACCCAATAGGGGGTTTTCTACATCAGACGCGATGCTGAGGTTGAACTGAGGAATGGTCTCTACATCAATGTGCGCTAATTGTTGAAGGGCTAATCCTCCAGGTTCTAAGAGTTCACCCTCTGCGTCGCTAAACAACCCACCCAACGCAGATAAGATTCCTGCACCTGCATCATTTGTGGCACTGCCACCCACACCGATATAGATCTGGGTGCATCCGGCATCCAAGGCATGTTTGATTTGTATTCCTGTGCCGTAGGTTGAGGTCAGGCGCGGATCGCGTAACTCGGGTTCGATTTGCCATAGTCCAGAAGCTTGAGAGAGCTCTATCCATGCCGCAGGCCGGTCTTTGAATCTAAAGTAGGGTGCTTTGATCGGCCGCCCCAGTGCATCCACCGTATGGGTTTCGATGCGCGATCCTTCAAACAGGCGTTCAAGTAAATCGAGCGCACCCTCTCCGCCATCTGAAAAAGGCAGCTGTACGCATGTACTCACCTCTGAGAAAGAAGCCAATCCGTTAGCGATAGCCGCAGCCACTTCGGTGGCACTTAAGCTCTCTTTAAATGAGTCAGAAACAATGAGTACGCGCATTAATTGACTCCGGGTTGTTTCAAGCTAAAGCCTTCTTCGGCTTTGGCGTCGGATACCATTTTTTTCACCCTATTGAGTAGGCCTTTTGCGTCGTAAATCACACCATTACTGATGGTGTAGGTTACTCCTCCGGCACGTACCACCTCGTTGTCTTCGGTGAGTTTAATAGCTCCTGTACCGTATAACACCTTCAGGTTTTTGAGTGGATTTTCGCTCACCAAAATCATGTCGGCCTGTTTGCCCACTTCTATGCTTCCGATCTGATCTGCCACACCTAAGGCTTCAGCTCCATTGAGGGTGGCAGCGCGAATCACTTCGAGCGGATGGAATCCGGCCTCTTGCAAGAGTTCTAATTCGCGAACGTAAGCGAATCCATAGAGTTGAAAGATGAATCCAGAATCAGATCCGGCGGTAACGCGTCCGCCTCTATTCTTGTACTCGTTGACAAAGGTCATCCAAAGCTGGTAATTTTTTCTCCAGTTGATTTCTTGTGAGGTTCCCCATTCGTGCCAGTAAGACCCGTGAGAAATCTTAGAGGGCTGGTAGAAGCGCCAAAGCGACGGAAGGGTGTATTCTTCATGCCACTCAGCTCTTCTCGCGCGATGTAGATCGCGGTTGGCCTCGTAAATATTGAAGGTCGGATCTAAAGTGAAATCTAGATCGAGCAGCTCGTTCATCACGGCGTTCCAATGATCTGAGTAGGGTGCTGCGGCTTGCTCCCAAAGGCGTCCTGCCTCTTCGAAACGGTGCTGTTCGTTCTGATAGTTGTAATCGGCGGGGTAGTCTTGAACCGTGCGGTCTTCAAATAGGGCTTCTGGCAATCCGTACCAGTGTTCCATTGAAGTTAGTCCTGCGCGTGCTGAATGCAACACATTCCAACGCGCCACACTCATTTGTGCGTGGTGACAGGCAGATCCCAAACCTAGGCGTTTGTTTTCTTCAAGAGCCGCTTGCATGATTTCAGGGGCCGCACCAAAAAACTTGATACCGTCTGCTCCTTTTTTAGCATTGTTGCGAACCCATTCACGCGCCTCTTCAGAGGTCGTTATTTCTTTATTTCCTGAACCAAATCCGGTATAAGCAAAGATGCGGGGAGCAATAATTTCATTGCGTTCTGCTTTTTTCTTGAGGTCTAGCGTCCACTCGAGTCCGCGGCCGCTGGGCTCTCGTACGGTGGTAATTCCGTGGGCCAACCAAAGGCTAAATACATAGTCCCAATCGGCTCCTTGTGCAACGCCACCAATGTGTCCGTGCATGTCTACAAATCCAGGAAGCAGGTACATGCCCGTTGCATCGATTTCTTTTCCGCCTGGTTTCAAGGCAGGTCTTCGGCTGTTGTTGATGGCTACCCCGGGGTATCCCACCACGCGAACCTCTGCAATTTTATCGTTTTCAACGACTACATCAACGGGACCAAGTGGTGGTGCCCCATTCCCATTGATGAGCATAGCGCCACGGATGATGAGTTGATTGAAAGGCCCTTCGGCTAGGTCTTGAGCAGATAGGCTAAACGTCGCCGCTACAAGCAGCGCCAGTATCCATTTTTTCATGGGTTAAAAAATAAAATCAGTGTTTAAAAAATTACTTTGATCGGCGTCTAAGATGTCTTTGACCGTTTCTTTGTTGACCTCATTTTCTTTGAAGGCTAAGAAAGAGCGGATAGAAAACGAACGCAGCGCATCGTGTACGCTAAGAGTGGCTTGTCCTGAATCTTTTCGCCCGGTAAATGGGTAGATGTCTGGTCCGCGTTGACAGGCCGAGTTCAGATTCACGCGGCATACCAGGTTGACCAGCACATCGATGAGATGGGCCAGTTGATTGGGGTCGCGTCCGAACACACTTACCTGTTGGCCGTAGTCAGAGGTAGCCATGTCGTTTAGCGGAGTGTCGAAATCCTCGAAAGAAACCACCGGAATGACAGGGCCAAACTGTTCCTCTTGATATACCCGCATTTCTCGAGTGACCGGATAGAGTACTGCTGGCCATATAAAGTTGTCATAGCGCTGGCCTCCTTTTTCGTTCATGATTTTGGCACCTTTGGCTAGGGCATCGTCTATCAATTCTTGAATGTAATCGACTTTATTGGGCTCTGGTAAAGGAGTAAGCCATGCGTTTTCGTCCCAAGGTTCTCCAAAACCGAGTGCATCTACGGCCGCGCAGAAAGCCTCTAAAAAGCGCGCTCTTATGTGCTCGTGAACGTAGAGAATCTTCAAGGCAGTGCAACGTTGACCATTGTAACTGAGCGTTCCAGAAATACATTCGCTGACAGTCAGATCAAGGTCGGCATCGGGCAAAATGATTCCGGGATTCTTGGCCTCTAAACCGTAAACTGTGCGCAGACGATTGCTCTTTGGGTGCAGCTCCTGCAAGGCGTTTGCCGAACTACTGTGACCGATAATGGCTAGGGCGTCAACCTTTCCGGTTTTCATGATGGGTGAGGCTATAGAGCGCCCGCGCCCGAAAAGGATATTGACCACGCCTTTCGGAAAACATTCTTTAAACGCGTCTAGTAGTGGAGTAATCAGTAAAACTCCGTGCTTAGCGGGTTTGAACAGGGTGGTGTTACCCATGATGATGGCCGGAATAAGCAAGCTAAAGGTCTCATTGAGCGGATAGTTGTAAGGCCCTAAACAGAGCACTACGCCTAAGGGTGCACGACGAATATGAGCATACACCCCTGAGTTTTTTTCGAACTGCCCTGAGGCTCGATCAAGGTCTTTATACGCCTCTATCGTATCGTAAATGTATTCTACCGTCCGGTCGAATTCTTTATAGGCGTCGGCCTTGTTTTTGATGATCTCCCACATCAGTAGTTGAACCACCTCTTCGCGTTTGGTCTTCATTTGCTCAACAAAGGCCAGCATGCAGTTGATGCGGTCTTTCACCTTCATGGTGGGCCACGCTCCTTTGCCCTGATCGTAGGCCTCTAAGGCAGCGTCTAAGGCTTCGAGCGCCTCTTTTTCACCTAGATCAGGAATTGATCCGAGTCTTGTTTTGGCGTATCCGGATGCGGCTCCATTTAGGGTTGAAAATACGTCTTGGGTGGCGCCATTCCATTCAACGAGTTCTCCGTTGATCAGATACGAGCGGTGTTCTACTTGTTGTAATTGGGGTCTCATTCTGTGGGTAATGCATTAATAAATTGCGGTGCCTTTCGCGCCTTAGTCGCCTGCTCAAAATCATAGGCAATACCGATAAGGAGCGGTTCTTGGTAGCGACCAGAGAAAAAACTGACCCCTACGGGTAGTTCTCCCACAAATCCTGCGGGAACGGTGATATTCGGATACCCCGATTGCGCTGCTGGGCTAGAGCTTCCCATACCAAAGTGATCGCCATTGATCACGTCTATGGTCCAGGCAGGTCCTCCGGTTACCCCCATGATGGCATCTAGCCCGTGGGTCTCGAGGGCGTTATCGATGGCGGCTCTAGAGTTTTCAGTCACCTTTTGATAGGCTTCTTTGTATTCGGGGTCTTCTAGAGATCCCATTTCGGCGGCGCGTTCAAGGTGTTCTTGGCCAAAGAAAGGCATTTCAACTGCCGCGTTTTCGTTGTTAAACGCAATAAGGTCATCGATGCTGCTGATCGGACTGTCTGGTCGAGAGGCAAAATAGTTGTTCAAGCCGTCTTTGTATTCGTAAAGCATCAATGTATAAGAGGCTCTGCCAATGTTTGAGCGCTCTGGCAATTCAATATCTCTGATGACTTCGGCTCCCTGAGCTTCAAGGGCGGCTACCGCTTGTTCGAGTATGACGTCCACCCTTTCATGATTGCCGAAAGTGCCCTTCAGAATTCCAATCCGCTTGCCTTCTAAGGCATTTTTATCGAGAAACTGTGTGTAATCGGCGTGAAGCTTGGCGTCTGAGGTGGCCTTATCATTGGTGTCTATCCCTGCCATTGCGCCTAAGAGAACAGCAGCATCACTAACCGTTCGCGCCATGGGTCCGGCGGTGTCTTGGGTCTCTGAGATCGGAATAATCCCGTCTCGGCTGACTAGTCCGACTGTTGGCTTGATGCCCACCACTCCGTTGGTAGAAGACGGACATACCACCGAGCCATTCGTTTCAGTGCCTACCGCTAGCGTGGCAAAATTAGCCGAAACGGCGGCTCCTGAACCAGAACTTGATCCGCATGGACTGCGATCGAGTACATAGGGGTTTCGGGTTTGACCTCCGCGGCCTGACCATCCACTTGAAGATCGGGTTGACCTGAAATTGGCCCATTCTGATAGATTGGTCTTACCGAGTATTATCGCTCCCGCTTCACGCAAGCGCTTTACCACAAAGGCATCGTCTGTTGCTGGCCCATAGGCCAAGGCCATTGAACCTGCTGTGGTCAGCATTTGATCACCCGTGTCTATATTGTCTTTGATTAAAACCGGTATGCCGTGTAGTGGTCCGCGAAGTTCGCCTTTGGCCCGCTCTTCGTCGAGCGCTCTGGCGATACCTAAAGCATCTGGATTCAGTTCAATTATACTATTCACCTTGTCATCGTAGGCTTCTATGCGATCGAGGTAGTAGGTGACTAGCGACTTAGCACTGAGTGAACCGTCGCGCATCATGTCTTGTAATTCAGCCACAGTGGCTTCTTCGATAAATAAACCATCAGTCTCAGAAGTACTTGATGCACAAGAAACTAAAACCGTTAGGCCGAACAAAAGGAGGACATTTCTTACCATAAAATGATACATCTTCTCTTCAATTTTAACATTTGATAAGGTAGTGAAAAAATTGAATGATGCTCGATTACTCTAATGAGTAGTTTGTACTATTTAAAGCACTAACTTTCATCAAAATCCAACCCATGAATCGATACACTTTCACCTCGCTTTTTGCCTTGCTATTGAGCTTAAGTTTAAGCGCTCAAGACTACAAATCAGTGGCGCGCAATTTTGCCGAAGAGGTTGCAAAATTTGAAGCTTTAACCGTTAGCGAGGGGCCAGTGGTGGTGTTTACAGGAAGTTCAAGCGTGCGTCTTTACAAGAATGTTGCGGCGCTTTCTGATCAGATCGAAATTTTAAACACGGGTTTTGGCGGATCTACCGCGTTCGGACTGCTCACCTATCTCGAAGAAACAATACTGCGCTTCAAACCAAAGCAGGTGTTTATTTACGAAGGGGATAATGACATCGCGGCAGGTAGAACAAATGCAACCATTATTGCGCACTTGAATAGCATCTTTCAACGCATTTGGAGTGAATTACCAGAAACAGAGATCGTTTTTATTGCGGCGAAACCGAGTCCTCTCAGATGGGATAAACACGAGCAGTATGAGGCTTTAAATGCAGCTATAGAACGAATGGCTAAGCGCGACAAACGCCTCAGCTATGCCGATGTGTATTCGGTGATGCTTGATGGTGACACGGTTCGTGAAGACATCTTCATTCAAGATCGCCTGCACATGAATGAGCAGGGTTATGCGCTATGGGATGAGGTGATTCGTCCTATGCTTCTTCAGTAGGCTCTTCGCTGAAATAAGAACGCAGCTGATCGAGTGTGATTTCGCTGGTTCGCGCGTCTTTTACTAAGTTTCCTTTATTGAGGATCAAAATGCGCTGACATACTTCGCTCACGTGAAGCAAATCATGTGAAGAAACTAGAAGAGACACCCCTTCTTCGCTGTTGAAGTGCTTGAGTAGTTTCTGTAATTGCATCTGAGCACGTGGATCGAGATTGGCGAATGGTTCATCTAGAATGACCAGCTTTGGATGACCAATGAAGGCAGCAGCGATACCGATCTTTTTTTGATTTCCCTTTGAGTAATCGCGGATGTACTTTTTATTACCCAGAATCTCTTCGTTGAAAAAGGATTTAAAGACTTCTAGAAAAGCTTCCATGTCAGGGGCAGAAACCCCGCGGAGCCCTCTAATAAAGGTGAAATATTCCTCAGCGGTGAGGTATCCGATCAAAAAATTCTCGTCTATGAAAGCTGCTGTGTCTGACTTCCAGGCCTCAGATTGATTCACCTGAACTCCTTGATTTTCGATGTAACCAGTGCTCGGTTTTATGAGGTCGAGCAGCAAACTGAAGAAGGTGGTTTTTCCTGCTCCGTTGTTTCCGACAAGACCTATGATTTCGCCGGCTTGCAGGTCGATTTGATCGATCGATAGTACCGTGGTTCCTGAATAGGTTTTTGAAAGGTTAGATACGGTGATCATGAGCGGTAGGCTTTAAGGGTTTGGTATTTTTCCTTTTTATAAATCGTAATGACACGCTTAAAAACCCATGGCTTTAGCGTAAGGCCGATGAGTGAAATAAACACAATGCTCCATTTGGCTGCCGTTGTTCCTGCGAGATTGTCGACCAAGGCAAAAAGTCCTACCGGTAGCGCAATTTTCGGTAAGGTGAGTAAGAGGCTTTTGTAGTTGAAGGCGTTCTTGTCTCCGAAAGCCTTTTTGCTAGAGGTAAGGTCTATTTTGGTTCGCACATAGGCGCCCCCCCATAAAACGATCGCGGCATTGACACTCATATTGTAAATAGCGCCGATCAATACATAGCTGAAGATGTCCCATCCGAAAATAATATACCAACTAGAGAGTACGGTGGTTACCGCCGTGAAGACCTGAATCAGACTATATTTTGATTTGAGGTACTCGACATAGGTCAAGTTTTGCGTCATGAGGAGCGAGTAATACGAGCTGTCCCAACTTGGGACGTACTGACCGAAACTGAATAAGAATCCGCCCGTCACAAAGATCCCGGCAAAGACACGCCAATAAACTCCGTCGTAGGCCTCAATGGCCCCTGTAAAAAAGAGTAAGCCATAGAAGATGAAAAAGAATCCAGCAAATACTGCCATCCGCGCTCTTTTATTGCGAATTATGAGGGCCACGTCGTTTTTGAGCAGTAGACCAAGCTTTCCGAAACGCTCGAAGTACTTCTGGTCGATAGCAATAGTCTTCTCGGTCTTTTTTGCCAAGCCCGTATCGAGATACATCAACCCTCTAAAATGAGTGAATGCATAGTAATAAGTTGCTGCAGCAATTAGGACAACGAGGGCCACCGGCCATATTGAATTGTAAAAACTCAAAAAGAGCGGCTGCGTCACTAAGGTGAAATCATAGAGTTCAAAATACTGTAGGACTCCTGTTCCAACAACGAGGGATGCTACCCCAATAAATACGGATGTCTTTTGGTTGATGATAATGTTCAAGAAGTTATTTGCGAGCAGGAGCACGTATACCCCCAAGGCCCATAGCAGCGTCGCTCCAGTTTCATTTCCTTTACTGATCAGTACGATGGTCATAGGGATCAAAAAGAGCAGGTGACTCCAATTGAAAAAAGAGTAGAAGGTTTTTAGTAGTGAAAAATGCACCACTAGTTTTTTCGGCAAGGGTTGGTACAGTAAAGGCTGTACATCGGTCACAGGCATGGGCTGCAACATGTATCTGAATACGATATCGAATCCAAGATAGTAGAGCAAATAACGGTTAATGACGGCGAAGGGTTCCCCGAGTTCTAACTTTTCTATGATAAAATAGGCGCCGAATCCAAGGCTCAAAAAGATCAGCGCAAAATAGAGAATGGCAAAAACAATGAAAATGCGCATCCACAGGTTTTGCCTCCATGTAGGGGCTCTGAAAATGCCCTTAAGTTCTAGTCGAAACAGGGTGGCCAACATGGCAGGTTGCTTTTCGGTGCTTCAAAGATAATAGCTACATTGCTAATGCTTGATACCCTTTTATAAATGAGTCAATTAACCGTCACCTTAGTTCAAGTCGATCTCGCTTGGAAGGCGCCTGAAGTCAATTTTTCTCGAATAGAAAAGCTTCTAGAAGCTACTGAAGACACTGATTTGATTGTGTTACCTGAGATGTTTGCAACAGGATTCATTATGGATCCGAATGAGACCCGTCTCGCTCAAGAAGAGGCACTTAATTTCATGAATAAGTTAGCCGAGTCTAAAGACGCGATGGTATGCGGAAGTTTAGCCATTGAAGACTTAGGAAAGTTCTACAATCGGTACTACGCGGTTGACCGGCAAGGCATTCAAGCGATCTACGACAAGCGGCATCTCTTCAAGCTCGCAGGTGAAGATGAGCGTTATGAGGCCGGCAGTCAAACCGTCAACTTTAGTTGCAAAGGATTTGTTATACGCCCTATCGTTTGTTATGATTTGCGCTTTCCGGTCTGGATGAGGCAGAACCTCCCATACGACCTGCTGCTGTGCGTGGCCAATTGGCCTGCCCCACGTATTCAGGCTTGGGACACCCTGATTGCCGCTCGAGCTATCGAAAATCAGTGCTATGCGTTGGGTGTGAATCGGGTAGGATATGACCCGAATAACAATGAGTATTCGGGGCACAGTTCAGTCTATGATGCCTTGGGAAACCAACTCGTTATAACTCGAAAAGAGGAGGCCATTTCGATCACACTTGATCGATTGAATGTCAATGCGATACGCCAAAAACTACCCTATCTAGAAGACCGAGATACATTTGAAATAAAATAGTCTGAAATTTCTTTGGTGAATTGATCTTTTCGGTAGTACTTTTGCGCCCCGAAAATCAATCAAAAAATGACTGTAAAGTTACACGAAACTCGTTCATCAATCTTAGCACGTGATACACGCGCAAAGCTTTCTAACAATCCTACTTCTTTATTGTTCTTGATCGCCGCTAAGGTGATGCGTCGTAAATTCTAAGACGCTTTTTTTCTTTTCTGACGCTCTTTAAGGGTGTCTTGAATCTTCATCGTCAATATCACAGCATTCAAGACTGAGGTGATGATGTTGGAGTAAATGATCGCTTTGTCTTGAAGGTATATACCGTGAAAAGTCCAGAGCGTAGTGCCCGTAAACATGAAGATGTACATGGTGAGGCTTAAGCTTCTCGTGTCACGGGTACGAATCACTTTTACCGCTTGAGGCAAGAAGGCTGTGGTGGTAAAAATGGCGGCCAAAGGCCCAAAAGGAAAGTGTTCCATGGGTTTAAGTGAGCAGACAATCACGCCGCTCTCGGCAAATATAGCAGAAAGATGGCGCCGTTTCTTTCGCACCTGCTGTACCTTTAGAAAAAGTTTTACGCTTCTTTTATGGTACTTCAGAAGACTTCTAAACAGATGCGATCGGTAACGCTTCGCGTTCGAATCAAAGAGATTCTATTCTTGTTTCTAGGAGTGTGTTCTGCGAGCCTTGGGCTAAAGGGGTTACTGCTTCCGAATCACTTTTTAGACGGAGGTGCAATGGGGGTTTCACTGCTCACCCAGTTTTTGTCCGACATCAACTTATCAGTGCTCATTATTGCCGTAAATGCACCATTCATTTTGATGGGAGCCCGTCAGATTTCTTTGCCTTTCGCCGTTAAAAGCAGCCTCGCGATAATTGCCTTGGCTGCCTTGGTTCATCTTATTGAATTTCCGGTAATCACCGAAGACAAATTACTCATTGCTGTTTTTGGCGGATTTTTCTTGGGCAGCGGTATCGGACTTGCCATTCGAGGCGGGGCCGTTATTGACGGAACAGAAGTACTTGCATTATCGATTAGTCGCCGCACCAGTTTTACAGTCGGTGATTTGATCGGAATCTTCAATGTGATTCTTTTCTCGGTCAGTGCGCTTGTTCTCAGCTTAGAGGTAGCCATGTACTCTATCTTGACTTATATCGTAGCCTCTAAAACGGTCGACTTTATTATCAACGGTATTGAAGAATACATAGGGGTGATGATCGTGTCTCCTGATTCAGCAGAGATCAAAGATCGAATTATGCATGAAATGGGAAGGGGTGTTACCGCTTTTCGCTCTGACGGCGGATTCGGCACCAAAGGTCAAAGTTTAGCAGATCGTGATGTATTGTTTTGTGTGGTGACCCGACTAGAGGTGAGTAAACTGATTCTTGAGGTTGAAAAGATCGACCCGACCGCTTTCGTTATTCAGTATCCGATTCGTGACACCAAGGGCGGAATGATCAAGAAGCGTCCACTGCATTAGGCTTGAGCACCACGTTTCGCCTTATTCTTTCGACGGTAATAGGCTTCTAAAATTTCTTGAAGATCGTCTTTTGAATAGCGCTCGCCTTTATAAAATAACGAGTGAACAGCAAGGGTTTGCTGCTCTACCATTTGGGCAATTTTGACTCGTTTTTTTGTTAAAACCACTAGCGCTTATAAATTGGCGGAAGGTGAAATAACAACTTTTTTGTTAAAGAAAAAAACCTAAGTGCTTTATTTTGAGATCAATGCTTTTCTTGCCCGAGTTTAAAGTGGGCTAGAATTCACGTCCGGCATTTGCTAAAAACACTAAAGCACCCCAATAAGTTGAAAGTATAAATACTCCTGAAAAGGGGAACGGATGCAAAAACCCATTGATCCCCAATAAGGTGTCAGAAACCATAAATAGAATGGCACCTAGGGCAAGTTGCGAACGCATCTTTGATCTTTTTCTAAGGGCAATGCTTATAGCTTGTGCAACCATTATGCTGATAACTATGGCATATGTTGGGACAGCGACCTTTAGAATTCCTGCAAGGCCGCTCCATAGTATATAAACAATTGACACCAGCGCAACGAGCGAGAAAAGGAAGGCTAAGGGTAAAATCTTGAATCCAAAACGATTTTTAAGGGCGCGGATAAAAAGTAGATGTGCAACCAAGAAGAGGCCAACCCCGACAAGGAAAAATTGATTCCAAATGAGTGCAATATCTCCCAAAAGACAAAAGATTAGCGCTGTGACCATTTGAGCACCTAAACGCGACATGCTTCGGTTGCTTGAAGCAAAAAAAATGATAGCTATCGTTGTGGCGGCTTTTGCAAAGGAATACGGGATTTTGAGCTCGAAAATTTCGAGAAGTATGGCCGTAACAGCCAACGCGAAGATGAGAGCGAAATATGTTTTTTTCGACGCGTTCATTTCTAAAAGTAAGTATAATCGATAGAATTTTAACATTACTTAAGTACTTCTAGTGAATTTTTGGGCTACTTTCAGCGATTAATATTGTAAGATTTTTCATAATCTACGCTGAACCTAAACCAGTCATAATGAGTAGAAAATCACAAGAAAAATTTAGAGAGTTTCACCGGTATTTAGGATTTTTTCTAGCGGGTATAATGGCTGTCTATGCCTTAAGTGGTATCGTTCTGACGTTCAGAAACACAGATACCTTCAAAAAGAAGGTGCCGGTTGAAAAGGTAATTGACGCGAATCTAGACGCAGAAGAATTAGGTGCTGCTTTGCGCATGCGTATTTTTCCCCAAGACCCTGAAGATGGCGTTATTTCGTTTAATACTGATGGTAAATATGAGATAGCCTCAGGAAAGGTGTCATACTCTGAAACCTCATATCCTGTCCTTTTAGAGAAAATGAATCGCCTTCACTTGATGAATACCACGAACCCGTTGTTTTGGTTGGCAATCTTCTTTGGGCTGGCTTTGATGTTCTTCTCGATTTCGGCATTTTTCATGTTCAATTCTGGGGCCCCTATCTATAAGAAAGGGTTGTATTTTGCCGTTGCAGGTGCATTGCTTACCATTGTGCTTCTGATCGTCTAGCGCAGTGAAAAAGAAAATCGTACTTACACAATCTTTACTATGGGCTGCCTCAATTATTGCGGTTGCCCTTATGCATGTCACAGGAAAAGGAGATTACTCTTGGCTGATACTAACAGTGGTTGCCTCAATCGCCATAGGAAACCTTCAGAAGGAGCTGTAATTTGAACTCTAGCATTTTATGAAAAAACACTTTGCTCTAATTTTTGGTTTTTTCTCAGCTTTTGTTTTTGCACAAGAAGCGGTGAATCCTGCGATTAAATCGTTAGGAACAGTATCAACGGTGCCGGATGCCACGGTGGTCCCTGATCCGACCTTGGAGTATAAGATTGTGGTAGACGTTATGAGTGGAGGTGAAGATCATTCAGAGGTATTCTTCTCTATGAACAACGTAGCCCGAATGATTAATCTGCATGCGATGGCTGGAGTGCCTAAAGAAAAATTAGATGTTGTAGTGGCTATTCACAATGCTGCTATCTGGGCATCTTTAAATGATGAGGCACATCAAAAGCGCTTTGGAGTAGCCAATCCGCACACAGGCTTAATTAAAGAGTTGGTGGATTACGGTGTGAAAGTCGTTGTTTGCGGACAATCTTTAGTAAAGCGAGAAATCCCCAAAGAGATGCTGATTCCGGGTATCGAAGTAGCTGCCTCTGCGCTCACTACCATTACCACCTACCAATTGAAAGGCTACGCTTTATTGCGTTTCTAGCTTTTGTTTAACTTTTTGGATTCGTAAGATGGGTTTATAGCGTCTGTTTCAACCTCCTATATTTTGTCATTTGTTAACGTTTTGAACTCCCAGAAGAGCTCAAACCTTCGAAAACGTTAATTTATTCTGAGTACACATATTTTGTCCAACCATTCTGTTTCATTAATAAACAGACTGATTTCTTTTTGTGAAATCCTAAAAAAAATTGGCCTATTCCCATTGCCTGTAAAGGAATTTTATTAATATTACGTTAAATTCAGGTGGATTCTGCATTAAGAGACCGCTCTTTTTGGGGTTTTTCATGGATTGAAACGAACAACTAAACTATTAACTCAAAAATTATGAATCTTAAACACGATTTGAATTTGAAAACTCGAAAGCAATTGCGCTCGGCATTTCAGTCGGTATGCTTTACGCTTTTGTTGGGTCTAGGTACGCAGCTATCTTTTGCATCTGCGATAGCCCCATCGACAGAGGCTATGAGCTTCATGGATCAGACGACTGTTACAGGTACAGTTACTGATTCTAATGGAGTGCCACTTCCTGGCGCTAACGTTGTAGAAAAAGGAACCACAAACGGGGTTCAGACAGATTTCGACGGTAACTATGCTCTTAACGTGCAGCCTGGAGCAATCCTCGTAATTAGTTACATTGGATTTACTTCTCAAGAAGTTACAGTTGGAAGTAATTCAGTAATTGACATTGCACTTCAAGAAGATGCACAAGCTCTAGATGAGGTAGTTGTTACTGGGTACGGTTCTCAGTCAAAAAGAGAAATCACCGGTGCGGTTACGACGGTAGATGCTGAACAGCTTACTGCTATTCCTGCAACTACTTTCTCGCAGCAACTTCAAGGGCGTGCATCAGGGGTAACTATTATTAATGATGCGACTCCTGGTGGAGAGGCAACAGTTCGTATTCGTGGTTTCGGTACTATCGGAAACAACAATCCTCTTTACGTTATTGACGGGGTGCCATCACAGTCTCAAGGTAACTTGAACCCTAATGACATCGAGTCTTTACAGGTGCTGAAAGATGCCTCTGCAGCTTCGATCTACGGATCACGTGCTGCGAATGGAGTAATCATCATTACAACCAAAAAAGGTAAAGCTGGTTCTCCTAAGATTACTTACAATGGTTACTATGGAGTTCAAAACGCTGCTAAAGATGTTGAGGCACTTAATGCTGCTGAATTAGGTAAGTACCTTTACTTAGCTGATTATTATGCTGGTAAGACTCCTTCGCACGGTCAGTATACATTCGGTGGAACTCCAGAAAACCCAACGGTTTCTATTCCTAACTATGTATTCCCTAGTGGGGCTTCATCGGCTGATGAGTCATTATACTCATTAACACCCAGTAATATTTACGCCATTACGCGTTCTGCTGATACAAACTGGTGGGAAGAAGTATCTCGCGGAGATGCTCCTATCACTAATCACCAAGTTCAAGCGAGTGGTGCTACTGAAAATTCTCAGTATGCGTTTACTTTGAACTATTTCTCTCAGGACGCGGTGCTTCAGCACGTAGGTTACGAGCGTGTTTCTTTACGTTTAAACTCTTCAACTAAAACTTTCGGTGGAAAGTTAGAAATTGGAGAAAACTTTACTGTTTCACTAGACAACAGAAAAGGAGGATATTCTAATGATGGTGAGCAGAATGCGGTTTCTGGATCTTACAAGCACCACCCACTTCTTCCTGTTTACGATATCGCTGGAAACTTTGCTGGTTCTCGTGGTTTGAATTTGGGTAACAACTACAACCCTTATGCAAGTCTATATAGAAATCAAGACAACAGAAGCAAGCGTATCCGTTTATTTGGTAATGCTTACGTGAAAGCTAAAGTATTCGATCTGCTTGATGTTCAGTCAAGTTTTGGTGTCGATATGTTTGCAAGAAGAGGCACCTATCTAGGTCGTCCTCAACCAGAATACGTTGAAGGAAACTTTATTAATGGATCTACTTCGTTATTCCAAGAAGGATATCAATGGACCTTTACAAACACAGTGTCGTATAGTGAAACATTTAATGATGTTCATAATATAGACGCTTACGTTGGGGTTGAAGCCATTGAAGGATTCGGTCAAGAATTCGGTGCTGGTAGACAGCGTTTCCCTTTTGAGACAACCGATATTCTTAGCTACTTAAATGCAGGTAACGTAGGTACTTCTTCAAACTATGGATACGTTCAAAGAGATTTCTCTTTATGGTCTCAGTTTGCCAAATTCAACTACGGTTATGGGGATAAGTACTTAGTTCAGGCTATTGTTCGTAATGATGCTTCATCACGTTTCAACACGGCTTCTAACAGTGCCTTCTTCCCTGCATTCTCTCTTGGTTGGAGACTTTCTGACGAAAGCTTTATGCAAGGAGCATCATTTATCGATGATTTAAAGGTACGCTACGGATGGGGTCAAACTGGTAACCAAGAAATTGGAGACTACAACTCGTATACTCAGTTTACTTCTGGTGCTTTCCAAGCAGGATATCCAATTGACGGTAGTAACTCAGTTAACCGTCCTGGATTCGCGGCCTCTCAGTTAGGAAACCCTAACGCTCGTTGGGAAACCACAACTTCAAATAACATTGGTTTCGACGCCTTTATGTTGGATTCAAGATTAAGTGTAGAGTTTGACCTTTGGAACAGAACAACCACTGACCTACTCTTGAATGTTCCAATCCCTTATTCTGCAGGTGATGCAGGAGCTCCTGCGATTAACGTTGGAGAAATGTACAATGAGGGTATTGATCTCAACTTAAACTGGTCAGACCAAGTAGGAGATTTCGGATATTCTATTGGTGGTAATTTCTCTACCTACAGAAACGAAATTATAAAACTGGATGCTGGTGATACTCCAATTTTCGGTCAATCTCGTCGTGTACCTTCTCTAACCATCACAGAAGTTGGTTCTCCAATTTCAATGTTCTATGGATTCCAAGTGGAAGGTATTTTCCAATCACAAGCTGAGGCTGATGCTTGGGCTTCGTATCCTGGTTATAATGCTCCTGGTAAATTCAAGTTTGCAGATACCAACGGGGATGGGAAAATTAGTGATGCTGATAGAACAGTAATTGGAAATCCTCACCCAGATTTCGTTTATGGTATCAATTTGAACCTAAATTATAAGAGTCTTAGCTTGAATGTGTTTGGAAACGGATCGGTAGGTAATGATATCTACAACTATGTACGTTACTTCGCTGACTTTAACACTTTCCAAGGTAACCGTTCAACTCGAGCATTATATGATGCATGGCAGCCAAGCAATCCTTCAGCTCCTAAAGCTCAATGGACTGCTGCAAATCCTAATGCTACTGCACCGATCATGGATGCTAACGATCAGGTAAGTTCTAGACCTTCAACTTACCAAATAGAAGACGGTTCTTATTTTAGATTAAGAAATATCCAATTGACTTATGATTTTGGGGACACTATCAAAAGTGCACTAGGTATTTCTGGTGGTCAGGTTTATTTACAAGGGCAAAACTTGCTTACCATTACTGATTATTCTGGATTGAATCCTGAAATTCAGACAGGTGCTGACACCACCTTAGGTTACGATGGAGGTTACATGCCTGTTTCTAAGTCTATTATTCTTGGATTAAACCTGAACCTATATTAATTTTACACAAAAAGCTATATAAACATGAAAAGATTAATTACTTACTTAACGGCAATTGCAGGGGTTTCACTCCTTACAGTGGCTTGTTCGGATGAGTTCTTGTTGAAAGAACCAAAAGGACAGATTACCTCTGCATCATTGAATAATCCGGATGGTATAGAGGGTAAATTAGTTGCTGCTTATCGCTCTCTTTCAGGTTCTGGAATGAACGGTGGCGGTACTTGGTACTACGATGTCCACAACTGGATTTTTGGAGGCATCGCTTCGGATGATGCTCTTAAAGGTACTGATGCGGGTGACCAGCCTGAGCATACTTTCATTGAGGTGTATGATTTTACTACATTCAACGTTCACCTTCGCGATAAGTGGAGATCAGTGTACTGGGGAATGGCACGTGCCAACGATATCCTAGTTTCACTTGAGAGTGTTGAGGGTATCTCTGCAACCCGTGCAGCTCAAATCGCTGCTGAGGCCAAATTTATTCGTGGTTTTGCGGCTTTTGAGGGTCAAAAGCACTTTAGAGAGCCTGCTTATATTGATGAAACTCAATACGATCCAGGAGATACCGAGAGCACTAAAATTCCTAACGGAGGTCAGATTTGGGATAAGATCATTGCAGACTTTGCTGCAGCTGCTGCTGGTTTGCCAGAAACCCAATCTGAGGTTGGTAGAGCAACCAAATGGGCTGCCCTTGCTTTCCAAGCAAAAGCAATGATTTATAAAGGAGATTATTCAGGTGCTAAGCCGATCCTTAAATCTATCATTGACAGTGGTAAGTTTACATTAACCGATAAGTTTGAGGATAACTTCCTAGTAGGTACTCGTAACAATTCAGAGTCAATTTTTGAGATTCAATTCTCATCTTCTAGTTCTGACGATTCGAATACCAACCGTGGAATTGGACTTGCTCACCCTTATATTGCTCCATGGGGATGCTGTGGTTTCTATCAAGCTCCACAAGACTTGATTGACTTTTTCCAAACTGATGCTAATGGTCTTCCACTTCTAGATGAGTCTTGGAAAACAAAGCACATTACAAATCCAACGGGTGCTGACATTGGTAAGCCAATCGGAGATCCTTCTGTTGATCCACGTCTAGACCATACTGTAGGACGTCCTGGTATACTTTATAAAGATCACCATATCATGCAGGTTGACTACATTCGTGATCTAACGTATGCTGGTCCTTACTTCTCTAAGAAGCACGTTGCTGAGCCTTCTGGTTTCGGTAAAGGTGGTTGGGGTAACCTAACGGCTAATAACTACCGTATCATGCGTTTAGCTCATGTAATTCTTTGGTATGCTGAGGCTTTAGTTGAAACTGGAGATCTAGAAGGTGCTAGAGTACAGGTTAATAAATTACGTAATCGTGCTGCGAATCCTGATGGTTTTGTTAAAGGTGCGACACAAGGTGCTACACGTACTGAGTACACAAAATTGGATACTCCGGCTGCCAATTATAATGTTAAGCCTTATACAGCTGCTTGGACAGATGCTACTATCGCTAGAAGAGCAGTTCGTTATGAAACTCGCTTAGAAACCGCAATGGAGGGTCACCGTTTCTTTGATCTTCAACGTTGGGGTGTACAAGCTGCAGTTCTTAATGATTACCTAAGCAGAGAGAGTCAATACAGAATCTATCTTCAAGGAAAAAGTTTTAGTTCGCCTAAAAACGAATTTTACCCAATTCCTGATGAAGCGATTAACCGATCATTTGTTGACGGTGCTGCTACCCTTAAACAAGATCCTAACTATTAATAGTTAAACGATTTAGTTATAGAAAAGCCATGGTTTTCCATGGCTTTTTTATTTTTACTCCAAACAAGTTTAGATATGCCTCAGCAAAAATTTCAAGGTTTTATTTATTTATTAATTTGTATTCTTTCTTCCTTTTCATGTTCTAGGGACACCTTATTTAAAGAGGTTTCTTCTGAGCATTCGGGTATTGAGTTTTCAAATACAATTCTTGAGACTGATTCCTTCAACATATTAACCGAAGAATATATATTCAATGGCGGTGGAGTGGCAGTCGCCGATTTTAATTTAGACGGTTTACCGGATTTATTTTTTAGTGGAAATCAAGCTCCAAGTGCTTTGTACTTGAATGAAGGAAACCTGAAATTTCATGATGTAAGTGAGCCGTCAGGGATTACCTCTGAACAAAGATGGTTTACTGGAACCTTGGTTCTTGATGTAAATGCTGATGGGTTCCCAGATATTTATGTGTCTGCAGGTATTGACGATCAACCAGAGATGAGGCGCAATGTATTATGGGTTCATCAAGGTCTAGATGAGAATGGGGTTCCTAATTTTATCAATCTGGCTGATCAATATGGACTTGCAGATGCCCATAGCAGTATGTGGTCTGCCGTTTTGGACTATAATAACGACGAGCTACTCGACCTCTATGTTTTAAATAATGAGCAGGTAGGTATTTTACCAACCAATTATCGAGAAAAGGTGAATGATGGAAGTTCGCCTAGTAATG
>JALRDO010000015.1:45022-45287 GCA_023262185.1 Flavobacteriaceae bacterium | reverse complement strand
TATGATCAGTCGAGTCAAAACTCAAAACCTTTAAGTGCGTATTTTTTAGAAGAAAATTCTGAAAAACCTCTTCTTGAAAGAAATAAAACGATTGTTTTTGCCAATTATGTGCACAAAGAAGAAGACATAATAGATTTCAGCGCTCAACATCTATTGCCGTACAAGATTTCGCAAAATGGCCCCGTATTGGCTGCTGGAGATTTTGATGGAAACGGCCATGAAGACCTTATTATAGGAAGCTCATCGGGCTATAGTCCTCAAGTTT
>JALRDO010000015.1:0-45012 GCA_023262185.1 Flavobacteriaceae bacterium | reverse complement strand
GATTTTGAACAATATCAGCTTTATAGTGATGAACGTCTTTGGGAGCATGAAGAGGCTGCTATAGTAGTTTTTGATATAGATAATGATGGCGATGAAGATCTTTTTATGGCTTCAGGAGGGGGAGATTATAAGTCTCCTAAGAGTGTCTTTAATCAAGTTCTTCTCATAAATGATGGCAGCGGAAACTTCGCTCATTCTACTAGCCTCATTCCTTCTCTCACTTTTAATGCAAGCACAGCGGAGGCCGTAGATTTTAATGATGATGGTTTAATGGATATTTTTTTAGGCGGAGGGGTAGTTCCAGGGCAATATCCACAGGCGCATAATAGTATGTTGTTACAAAATATCGGAGAGCGACTGGTCGATGTATCGGAAACACTTTTTCCAAATCTAGAAAATATAGGGATAGTAACTGATGTTAAGTGGCACGACATGGATAACGATGGTGATCTCGATCTTGTGGTTGCTGGACACTATAAACCAATTGAAATCTTCTTAAATGAAGGACAATATTTTCAACAGCTTACTACCTCCCTAGAAAATAAACTGGGTTGGTTCAATACCATTGAAATCAACGATTTTAATAAAGACGGATATCCGGATATTTTAGCTGGGAACTTCGGAAGCAATAATCTATATAAGGTTTCTGAAGAACGTCCGCTTACTCTTTTAGCCAAGGACTTTGATTCTAATGGCTCAATTGATCCTGTTCTCTTTGCCTACTATAAGAATGAAGAGGGAGGATATTCTAATTATCCTGTTGCATTCTGGGGCGATGTGAGTAAACAAAGCCCTCTTTTTAGAGGAAAATTTAATTTTTATTCTGAATACGGTAAGACAGATATTGAATCATTATTTACTGAAGAAGAGCTTAAAGGGGTCTTGAAATATTTTATGAACTTTGATCGTTCAGTGCTCATGCTTAACACTGGAAATATGGATTTTGAACCTATTGATTTGCCATTAGAAGCGCAGTTAGGACCCATTAATGACTTTCTAGTTTTAGATCTAAATCAAGACGGAAATCTAGATATTATGGCAGTTGGAAATAACTATGGCAATGAAGTATTCGTTGGGCATTTAGACGCCTTAAATGGGCTTGTGCTCCTTGGAGATGGCAGTGGCGGGTTTAAAGTCGTTAAAAACGCCCAAAGTGGATTTAATGTGCCATTTGACGCTAAACGACTAGTGCGCTTGAAAATAGGGAGCGGAAAAGATCTTTTCATTGCATCTCAGAACCGTGATACGCTTATGGTTTACACTAAAAATTAAGATTTATACCTTTTTAAAAATAACCTCATTGGATAACCCATGAAAAAAATTCTAATCACCCTATTGTTGATAATTGGAGCGAGTGCTTTCATACAAGCGCAGGCTCCAAAAAAGTTATTGGCCATTTTTGCGCATCCAGATGACGAGCAAACGGTGGCGCCTTTATTGGTGCAATCGATTGAAAATGGGGTAGAAGTTACCCTAGTGATTGCGACTGACGGAAGACTGGGTACCAATGAATACACCGATTACGAGGCCGGAGACGGTCTTGCTTCGATTCGACGCGAAGAATTAAAATGTGCGGCCGCAACCCTAGGGGTTGAGCTGATTCATCTAAATTACCACGATCAATTAAGGTCGGCAGAGGGCTATGACGGACACATTCCTCACGTTCGTAGCCTTCTCAAAGAGATTACTGACATTGTGGAGCGCATCCAGCCTGATGCCATTGTAACCTGGGGGCCAGACGGAGCCTCAAATCACATGGACCATCGCCTAGTAGGCGCTACCGTAACTCAGATCTTCACTTCACGTCAGTGGAACAATGATATGCAATTGTATTTCTTTGGAATCCCAAGTGACATCCTCCCCTCAAATGAGGCGGTCATACAGCGAGGAACTGACAGAAGTTTATTGAATGTTCAAATCCCATTTGAGCTGCATCATCTCGACATCGCCTATGAGGCGCTCAGATGCCACGCAAGTCAGTATCCGAACTATATAGTTGATCAGATGAAAAAGGAGCGTCAGGCGTTAGAACAAAAGGTGTTCTTGCGTCAGTTTGTCGCGCCTACGGGTGTAAAAGAAAGCCTCTTCTAGTTGGTGTTAGAAGCTTCGATCAGCCTTGCACTGAGGTCAGGATCTTCCATGTCTTTGTCCACGGGAAACATCGGACGCTTAATGCGTTTGTAGCCCAGCCTATCAAGGTCTTGATCCACACCTCCAGGAGTAAGCGCCATCACCCAGTCACCGCGCATGTCGTAAAGTTCAGGAACAAGGTATCCGATCTTAACTACCACGATGTCTGCTGAGCGCGGATCTAGATTGAGATCTGTAAAGTCTTTTTCATAATGGTAAGGTTTGCGCTTTTTGGTCACAATAACACTTACGCTACCCGTCTTGACTACCACTTCGACTTCGGCATCGCGGTCACCTTCTTTAATAGCCGTAACGGTTCCGTTGAGTTTGATGGGACCGGAGAAACGATCGTCTACGATTGCACCTACGTGCCCCTCAACAGTGCCGCCAACGCCAACTCTAAGGGCATTTTCAATGAGTTCTGGACCAGGAATCGAGGCATAGATTAAATGCAGACCATCAGCCGACTTGAATTCATCACGAAGCAAGAGTTCATTGAGTGTATGAGTTACATCACCAGCCCCTCCGGCAGTAGGATTATCACCCATATCACTGATCATAAATGGCTTTTTAGTGCTTGATAGTGCTTGAGCTAGTGCATCTTCTAGTGTGGTTGTAGGAGCCACAAATTCGAATTCATTGCGCACGCTCCAAAAAGCCTCCGCAAGCTTTTCTGCCCCTAAGGTAACCGCTTCTTTGTCATCTCCGGTAACCATGACCACTGCGTGATTACGCGGCTCGTCGGCCCATGCGTATCCGATCCAGATGGCGGCATCGATTACTCCAGGACTATCCGCTACTCCGGGAACCTGTGCGTAAAGACTCATACCGGGTTCTATACGTGTACTGGTCTTCTCACCCGGAAGCAAGATCGGAACAGGAATCCACGCTTTGTATGCCGGCTTGCCCTTGCCTGATTCTAAGCGCTCAAGCAGATTGTCTACAGCCCGTTTCTTCGATTCTAGGGCATCTTCATGAGGCGCCATGCGGTAACAAGTAATCAGGTCAGAATGCGTTGCGAGAACTTCAGATACATTTCCGTGCAGATCCATAGAGGTTGAGATCAGCGTTTCTGTTCCTACGACTTGTCGGATGCGTTTAATGAGGTCTCCTTCGGCATCGTCTATCCCCTGAACGCTCATGGCTCCGTGGATGTCAAAGAAGAGCCCGTCATACGGACCGTTTTCTTTTAAAAGGGTAAGGGTCTGCTCTACCAGTGATTCGTAGGCCTCACGTGTTACGATTCCGCCTGGAAGTGATTTTCCGATGAGCGTGGGCACCCATTCGGCACGCTGACGATTTAATGAATCCTCAGCAAAAAAAGGATATCGGTCAAATATTTCATCTCCAATCTTAGCATGAAAGGCTGCTTCATCTGTAGTGGCAGGTGAAAAGGTGCTCGATTCAATTCCTAATCCGGCAATCGCGATGCGCGGCAGGGTAGATGCGGGTTCTTGAGTAGCGCAAGAAGCAAGCAGTATTATGCTGAGTAAAAGGAGTTTTTTCATCTTCAAGAAAGGTTGATTCTTCTTAAAGATATTAAAAACTCGCTCCCAAAATAGTCCTGCTCTATTCTACTCTGAAGCTGAAGACGTCAGAGGTCACTGAAATCGATTCGTCTGCTGCGACTACCTTCCAATAATAGATGCCTTCAGACACTTCAACTTCTTGTGAAGCCTCTGAAAGATCAGCGAAAATGGTTGTGGCGTCTCCTTCTTCGAAGGTCTCTGAAGTGCTCACGATTAAGGTGTAGGTTAGGGCGTCTTCATCCGGATCTGTCGCTTCCCATTGAACGGTTACCTTACCATCTGTTGGACTCACCGTAGCACCAGGAGTCGGGCTTACCGCAGTGGCCGCAAAAGGAGCTGCATTTTGCTCTGCTTCTCCTGCCAAATAAAATTGCCATTCATCACTCGAGCTACTATTGGCACAGTTTTTAGCGACCACTTTCCAGGTGTAAGCCTGCGCACGCTCGAGTTCTAGGCTCGTTTCTGTTCCTTCGATATCACTGTAAGTGGTGCTTGTGCCCGAAGTATTATTCGTGAGTACGATATCATAAAGGTCAGTATTTTCAGCAGCCCCCCAGCTAAAACTAACAGCGGCTACATTTCCATTGACCTCACCTACTTCGCATGCTTTATCGTTTTCAGGTAGGCTGAGCGACGAAACACCAGGTATGCTGGCTAGGGTAAAGCTCCATGTGGGAGAATCCGCAGTAGATGAACTTTTGTTTTTGGATGTAACCTTCCAGTTGTAGGTTTGTCCGCGCTGAAGATCTAGTGTTGCTGAGGTTCCAGTCACATTGTTTTTGTTACTGACAGCATTGGTTGCCGTATTGGTTACTGTAAGATCATAAGAGGTGGCATTAGTTGCCGCCGACCAGCTAAAACTAACTGTTGCTGTAGAAGAGCTAACTCCTTGCCCACCTTCACAATCTTCATTATTAGCTGGAAGACTCAATGTTGATGAACTAGGAGGTGGAGGTTGAGTTCCTGGGTCTTCTACTTGTGGTAAAATTCCTGGATCTTCGGTAGAACAGGAAATCAAAAACACCATAAACAATAGTGTGCTTATAATTTTAAGGTCAAGCCTGAAGCTCATATTTTATTCTTTAATGATTTTATGCGAAGTGTTTACTGTAGCCGATTTCAAAGTTACAATATACATTCCACTAGTTAAATTTGAAATATCTATGGTGCCGATGCGCCTGCTTCCCACTTCTAAAGTGGTGTTCAATACTGAACTACCCTGCAATGAAGTTACTTGAACATTTACGCTCCTATCTGCGCCTCCTACATAGAGTTGCAGTGGACCTTTGGTAGGGTTAGGATAGACTTTAACTTCTTCAGAGACGAATATTTCTTCAAAGTACACGCCTTGGCATTCGAGGTCTGTTCTCACTTGTAAGATGTTGTTTCCTGCAACAAGCGGAAGTGTAATCGTGCTTTTTTCTGTGGTTATGGGTTTACCGTTCAAAGTAACCTGGTACTGTTTGGCTCCTCTTAGACTGAGGTCAACGGTACGCGTATTGGTATTCACTACAGCATTGGTTTCAAGCGGCGCAGGTTCACCTACAGTAACAGTGTAGCAACGCTCGTAATTGGTTTGCCCATCTACAGAGAAACAGATGTTGTAAGATCCGGTTGCAAGCCCTTCAAGTGTTGCAAAGTAATTGTTAGTCGCATTGAGTTCACCAGTTCCTGCAGCGCCTGCGTCGTAGGTGTAGCTGTAACGTTCGTCTTTTGCAGAAAGAGCTATAGAACCGTTGTTCATACCCGCACAACTTGCCGAGGTAACCAATACGGTGAACGTGTCGGCTGCGAGGCTGAAAACTTCGCACCCGTTGGTATCAACTATGGCTCCTGCTGGGGTGTCATTGCAGAGGTCGTCACGGTCAAGTACGCCGTCTCCGTCTTGGTCGATGGCTGAGCCAGTGATTGGAAGTTTTTCGAAATCCTTGAGGAGAGCAGCCCTTTCTGTTTCTTCATCTGCACCCATCCATTGATCAAGGATAGAGGCATATACTTGACGGAAGTCAAATTCTACCTCTAAGTTATCCTCCCAATTTGCTACTTCTGGTATATTAGGATTTGTACCTAAAACGTCGTCGCTTATTTTATTTCCGAAAATAAACATAGGCGCAGCTGTACCATGGTCGGTTCCATTCGAACCATTGGAATTAATAGTTCTTCCGAATTCTGAAAAGGTCATAGTAAGTACACGATCTGAATCACCAGTTTCATCTAAACTTTTTATAAAAGCAATTACGCTATCATTTAATTGCTTCAGTAGAAATGCATGAGACCCTTTTGTGGTATCATCAGTGTTAACTTGTTGGTCGTGTGTATCAAACCCCCCCATTTGTACCATATATACACGCGTATTTAACCCCCCTTTAATCAGTCTACTTACTATTTCTAATTGCCAACCAAGATGATCATTGGGAAAGTTGATATTGTTAATTGACGCCAAATAAGACTCCTTAACAACATTGCTATATTGATTTGACTGTTTGGCAATTAATTGAGCATACTTTAGTCTATCTCCAGAATAAGTATTTGGATATATGTGATCAAACTCATTTATGATTTCTTGAAAATTCTCTGGGTTATTTACTATGAAGGAAGGGAAAGAATATTGCCCAGTAAATGCTAAAGATGATTGCCAACCTAGTTCTATAGCCAGAGGATGAGGGAATTGTGTATTTGGATATTGTTCTGGATAATTAGGGTGATTTTTCTCCATGAAACGTCCTATCCATCCCGAAGTAAGGTATTGATCATTATCAGAAGCCGATTGCCAAATATCCATCGATCTGAAATGAGAGAAGTCGGGCTCATTATATCCAACGTTCTGAATAACTTTCATTCTTTTTTCTTCAGAAAGAATTTTAAAATCTTCAAGACTAGGATGAAGAGCTAAATCATTTTTACCGAGCTGAATGAGTTTATTCTCAGGCATAATTACATGAGGTCTAACAAGATTCAGATTTGAATATTGATCAAGAGGAATTACAGTATTAAGCCCATCATTTCCACCGTCTAACCTTATAATTACTAGTACATTGCCAGGATTAATTGTATTGTTGAGAAGTTCACTGCTTGACCAATTAATTGGCAAGGAAGGCATAATAGCACCTAAGGCTGCCGCATGTGAAATATTATGGATAAAATCTCTTCTTTTCATGATTTAATGAACATATATTTCATTTAATTGAAAAGTAAACCACATGAACTGACTTACCTTATGATATAACGTTTGATAAGTATCCCTCGTTTCATTTGCTTTAAGGTCTAGAACTGCTTGTGTCCAATAATTTTCATTTAATTGATCGCCTAAAACATTTTTCTTAATTCTCTCTAAAGAATTTAATGGTATAGGTCCTCCAAGAAAACGATCGGTAAGCTCTTGAGCGAAAGAATTTATATTTTCAGGATTGTCAAATGAATTAATAAAAACTTTTAGGTCATATCTCAAGTTAACATTATCCTCAATCCATTTACCCCAGGAAGAAATAGAATCGGTGTGATTCTTTTTTGATTTTATGGTAACTGAATTAAGCCACATCAAATCGTAAACAGGTTCTTGATAATAGGGTGGCCAACCTGAAACACTTGGAGGATTCATTACTTGCATGCCTTGATCACCTGATGTCCATTCGATTTGATTTGCAATTCTTTTCCTTCTAAAAACTGGGTCATAAAGAAGTGGATTAAAATAAGATTGATCCTCTTCAAACCTACTATTAAATTCTTTCTGGTAGTCGTGGTCCCAAGCAACTAATTCGCCATTTAAAAGGTCAAATTCCTTAAAAAGACTAATATTAAAATCTAATGGAGATTTAAAAACTGAATTAAATAATTCCTCCGAGTAGAAGTATTCACTCTTTAACAAAACCTTTAAGGTTTCAGAAATGTTATAGTCCTTAGACCTCATAATATCTGCGAGAGGTAGGATAATATTTTCTTCAATGTACTCACTCAATATAGGGTAAACAAAAAATTGAAAAAGTCTTCTTGAGATATAAATAGCGACTTCATCTGTTTCAAAGATCATATCAATGAATTCTCTTAGTTCATCTGCTCCTTCAGGACCTTGCCTACCCAGGATAACTTTGTTTCCATAGAATTCAGAGAATTGCTTATCGCTTGTATCATGATTCCATTCATTAAAAACGGTATACGCTTGGATTCCTTCATTTGTATGAGTTTTCGTCCAGTCATAATCCCAACCAACTAGAAGTCGAGCGGCAGCTTGAACGTCTTCTTCTGTAAATTTTGAGAATGGCCTTTTCCCTACAGTGAATAATTCTTGAACTTCTCTTGCATAATTCTCATCAGGCGTTTCCTTCCTGCTTAATCGAAGATTGAGATATGAAAGCATTGCTGGATCTAGGGTGAGATTATAAATAAAGTCCTTATAGCTTCCATAAGCAGCATCATACATTAGTTTATGATAAAGAAATTGAGCTTTATGACTATGAGAAGCCTCTACATTAACTGGAGTTAAATTGTGGAAGAAGACATATAATTTCCAAGATATGGATGTAGTTTGGTCAAGCATGCTGTTATAGATCCAAGAAGAAATAGCCCCTTGCCTTTCTCCTCCAAACCTTTCTAATTGAGTAGACCCATCATAGTTCTCAACATAAGGTCTAGATATAAAAGGTTCATTTGGACCAACATCATCATTACCATATTTAATCTTATATTCTTCAGCTGAGAGTTCCATGTAATAATTATTTACTGGCTCACCCATTTCAGATTTAATAAAAATATAATCAAGAGCTTGATCTAAATTCATACTTTGAATATCCTTCAGGTGACGACTGGCATAACCGACCATCGTTCTTTTTAGGAGGTGTTTTTTTTGAGCATCTCCAAATTCACCACTATAAGGAGCCAAAGTCTTATTAATATCTTTTGTGATCTCCCGTGAGTCTAATATGGCTTGCATATTAAGATGCTCCTCAAAAAATATTCTCTCTAAATTGATAGGAGGTTGAGAGTTTTTTGGATCAAAAAAATTAGGTGGAGGTTTCTGATCAAAGGCCATGTTGGTGAGTTATTTCTAAAAAGATAGAAAAAACAATGGTTTACTGGTTCTGAAAGACAGTGTATTACCTCTATTTCTGATTTTTATCGTCTATCCTCTGAGTTCTTAAAGCGTTAAAATTTTTGTATTTTCAATTCCTAAATTGCTGAATATGAAAGATGTAAAATATCTTTTGGCCTACACTATTCCTTTGAGTTGCTGGGTGGCTTTAAGTCTTAAGGGCTGGTTCAGTTATACCACGGTGGTTTATGCCTTTGGGTTAATCCCAATGCTCGAGCTTGTCTTTTCTTCGAAGGAATCCTCGTATTCTGAAGAGCAAAAGCACAAGCGATTAGTGAATGTTGTATTCGATATGCTATTGTATCTCAATCTTCCGCTGGTTTTTGCGACACTCTTTTATGGTCTGTATACTCTACTTTATTTCAATCTAGAGGTTTACGAGCAAATTGGGATTGTTTTTTCGGTGGGAATCGTTCTAGGAACCAATGGGATAAATGTGGCTCATGAGCTAGGACATCGACTCTCAAAATCAGAGCAGTTTTTGGCTAAGGTACTCTTGATGCCATCGCTTTACATGCATTTCTTTATCGAGCATAATCTGGGTCATCACAAGAATGTAGGGACTCCTGGAGATCCGGCCACAGCAAGAAGAGATCAATCGGTCTATGGCTTTTGGTTGACCTCAATCATCGGGCAATGGATTTCAGCATATAAAATTCAAAAACAGCAGCTTGAGATAAACGGGCATCGATTCTGGTCACTGCACAACGAGTTATTGGTCTTTGTGGTTGTTCAATCGCTTTACGTATATGCTATCTATGTGTGGTTTGGTGCATTTGGAGCAGCTTATGCTTTGGCTTTTGCATTGGTTGCCGTACTGCTTTTAGAGACCATTAACTATATCGAACACTACGGGCTCGTTCGTGAGCTCAAAGCTTCGCGATACGAAAGGGTGACCCCGGCTCACTCATGGAACTCAAATCATGTGATTGGGCGGATGGTACTTTATGAATTGACTCGGCATAGCGATCACCATCACAGAGCTTCTAAAAAATATCAGGTACTTGAAAGCATAGATGAGAGTCCACAGCTTCCGTTCGGATACACCACCTCAATGGTGATAGCCATGGTTCCGCCGGTATGGTTTGCCCTTATGAACAAAAGACTCAACCGCATTCAAATGTAAATCTTGATTCAATGACAAAACTCTATTCCGTTCTGTTTTCAGAACATGTTCTGAAAAAATTCGAGCGGATAACGCTCATTGCTTCCATTGTAGGTTTTTTAATTCATCTACTTTTTGTGGGTCTTTTCAATGTGGGATGGATTGACTTCGATGATCCTTCATTGTTTTTGAATCCTGTAAATGCCATATATACTCCGTTCTCATTCATATTGATTTATGAGATTTATATTCTGATTTACTACCTGCCAAGATCTTTTACTACCTCTCTTCTAAAACAGTTTGAAATCATTGCTCTTGTTCTCATTAGGCGGATTTTTGGCGACATTACCAAAATCGATTTTTCAATCGCAACCTTGAGCGATCAAGTGGTGATTCAGTTATTTGTAGACTTGTTTTCTGTTTTGGCACTCTTGACCATTATTCTGTTTTTTGCGCGAATCAGCAGATTATTGAAAAAGCTGAAACCATCCTCGGCAGATGAGAGTTTTAAACAGTACAAGAAGCAACTAGCAGCTGGTCTTATTCTAATCATAATCGCTATTAGCGGAATACACCTTGCTGACTATTTTGCATTTACTTTTTCAGGTACACATCTATTTAGGGGGATGGAGAACAACCTAAATGCAATCTTTTACAAAGACTTTTTTACCGTACTTATTTTATCTGATGTTTTGTTGCTGTTGCTTTCCTACGGACTTACTAAAGAGAATTTCAAGTTGCTTCGCAATACAGGCTTTGTAATCTCTACAATACTCATCCGTATTTCATTTAGCACCCAGGGAATTTACAATTCTGTTTTCATTTTAACAGGAGCGCTTTTTGGTCTTTGTATCTTAAAGATCTATCAAGTTTTTGTCAAAGGCGATCTAAGTGACTAAAACTTGGACCTACCTATTTCTTTTTAAAGATGAGATAGAGCTGTTGTGAAGTGAAAGTATTGGTTGAGTACTCCTCAAATTGCATATCGGAGCGCGAAAGGTTTATTCCGAAAAATTCTGCTCCGTATTGACTAAAAACATTTTGATCAATAATACTTTTTTGACCGGCAAAGCGGTATCCGTACCGTTCAAAAAATGCAATGAGTCTATCGGTATCTCCTGCGTTAAGCGGAACATTGTGATCGATGATGCTGCACTGGTTGTTCCATTTTTCTTTGATTTTTTTGGTCGCGAAGAGCTTGATCTCACCCTTGTCGTAATACATACTTCTGTAGCGTCCAAGTGTGTTGATATCAGAAACTGCGATAGTTTTACTTTCTAATTTTTGGATATCTATAGGAGCTTCGTTATCTCGAAGAATTAATTGAGAATTTGCACTTAAGAAAGTGCTAATGAATATTGCGATAAAAACCTTATTCAAAAAAAAGAAATATTAGTTAGGGCAGGTGCCTTCAGAATAATTAGTTACACCTCCATAGTTTAATGCGACACATTTATTGCTGTAAGTAACACCATCACATCCGCATACTGGCATATATTCTTTGGTGCACGGGGTATTACTATTTACAGATTCAACGTCAACACATGACAAATCAGATGAGCCCTTTTCAAATATGTAAGAAATTTCATCATCTGCAATCTCTGGATTATCTAGATATGTAATAGATAGTAGATTATTTTTAAGGCTTAAGCGATACTCGCGGTCAGTTCCTTCCATAGCTAGTATACTGTCCTGAATGGAAAAATTTAAGGCCTTATTTAAATCTGAAATTCCCCAGGCGTTTTGAGAAGGTCCATTACTAAGAAGTTTTCCTTTCTCTTGATCTATCCAAAGTTGATTTAAAGAAAAATTAGTATTACCAAAAAAACAATAACAACTAACATTTTTTAAAATCCATTGTCCTTCTAGACTTTCTATATATTGCTGTTTGTCGACATTACATGAAGCAAGAAGTGCAAAACTTGCGTAAATTAAATATTTTAATGCTGATCTCATATATTGAAATTTTCTCCTACAAATTTAAAAAGACCTTTTTCAGCTTTGATGACTAGATCTGGGAATTTCTCAGTGACCTTCCAAACGCATCCATTTATAGTTTTAGGATGAAAATCAGGATAGGCCTCCTCTAACATTTTATTCAGTTGAGTCCACTGAATACCTTCCGGGTGAGCCTTCAATAGATCAAAGATTTTAAGATAAATTTTTCCCGTTATTGTGCTAGTGTTCATTAGGTATATTGTTATTCCAATATCAGCGGCTAATTTAGTTATTCGAACAGCAGAATTTAACAAAAACTCGATCTGGGCCAACCTTCAATCATTTTATTTATAGCATTTATTAAAATGAATATTAAGCCGAGATAAATTCTATGGTTCGCGGCTTATTTTATTTTATAACTTTCGAAATAAATTTCTTATTCAATTTAATATGTTAAAGAGATTCTCGCTTTTCGTTGGACTTTCATTATTGATATTTCAACTGGGTTGTTCTACCTCAAAAAACTCTATAGAATCAATTAATGAAAACAAGCCTGAATGGTTTAATATTTCTGCCTCAACAGATCTAAGCGCAGTAGGTAATTTTTCAACTGGAAATGGTTACGTGGGTAATTTTTCGATGAATATTCGAGTTAGAGCTCAAAAATTAACAGATGGTGAAGGGTATAAAGTTCTGCAGGTTCAAGTGAAGAATGGGATGAGTTGGGCTCGTGTGTATTTTAGGGGTGTAACAGAACAAGGGAATATTTACAAGTATGACTTTGGTGGACAGACGTACTATTTTAGCTTGTGATTTTAAAGCGCGTTCTTATCTGAGCAATAATTTCCTCAATTATAATATAGGTAAAACAAAAGAGCCCATCTTTTCGGATGGGCTCTTTACTTTCGAAGTACTAAACTAGTTAGAGCTAGCTTCAGTTGCAGTTTCTTCACTGGTCTCTTCTGAAATGACCTCTTCAGTAGCTTCCCATTCAGTTTCTGTGCTAACTGATGTTGAATCAATTACCTCAACTTGAATTTCTTGAGCCTCTTGTACTCCTTCTGTAGAAGGAGTAGTTGATTTGCCCGAGCATGCCACTGCACCAAATACAACGGCCATTATTAGAATTGTTTTTTTCATCTTTTTTGATATTTGCATTAAAAGCTTGCGAAAATAATTCAAAAATAATTGAGTTTATTAAAATTCAATGAAATTATTTTTGAGATCAACAAACTAGCAATCAGATGGTTGTAACCCAGGAGATACCTCGATTCGCTCGGTGTTCCTTTGGTACCTAACCTGAAAATACAAAAAGCTAATGCCCGCATTGAGCGGGCATTCTTTTGTCGTCTTCAGACACTCACTCAAGCAAGCTTGGCTCGTGCCTTAAAACGACAAAAGCCCATCCTTTCGGATGAGCTTTTTGTGCTTTAAGTGGTACCTCCAGGAATCGAACCAGGGACACATGGATTTTCAGTCCATTGCTCTACCAACTGAGCTAAGGTACCTCTCAATAAGGCTTGAACTGATTCAAGCGGGTGCAAATATAACTGATATTTCACGATTTGAAAATAAATGGATCCAAAATGTGAGGGCTGGTCAGCATTTGCGATCTTTAAGCCATGGATCTCGTTATCGACATCGGAAACACCCGTTCTAAAGTGGCAGTATTTGCCTCAAAAAACTGCCTTGAGGTGAAGGCCTATTACTCGCATAGTCTAGTGGACGGGGTTAGAGGGATTCTGTCTGAATTCAAGCTGATCGACAGAGCGATAGTGAGTACGGTGGGCGATGAGCCCGAAGGCCTGGTTGAGGTCCTTGATTCTCTCAAGGAGGTAGTTTGGGTAGACGAACACACCCAGTTGATGTTTGAGAATGATTATCAGAGCAAAGAAACCTTAGGAGCTGACCGAAAGGCCTTAATGGCGGCTGCATATCGCAATCATCCGGGTAAGAACGTGCTGGTCATTGACCTTGGGAGTTGTATCACTTATGATTTGCTTGAAGGCGGTGAGCGCTACGTGGGCGGTGCCATTAGTCCTGGCTGGCGCATGCGGGTAGAGGCTATGCACGAGTTTACGAGTAAGTTGCCTTCGCTTCAGCCTAGTGAACCCATGACGGTGCTCGGAGACACCACGGCGAGTTGCATGCAAATCGGAGCCTATAATGGGGTGGTCGGAGAGCTCCAAGAACTTATTAAAGCGTACCGTAAGCGCTTTGAAGATTTAACAGTCATTTTAACAGGCGGAGACGCCGAAATTTTTGGCAAACGCCTAAAAAACTGCATATTTGCGCATTCTAATTTCCTCTTAGAAGGTTTGCACGAGCTTCTTGAGTACAATTCAATATGGTAATGAAGTTGCGTTTTTCGCTAATTGCCCTTTTTCTAGTGAGTTTTATGTCGGCCCAGCAAGGGACCTTCTCACCCTATTCGTATTTCGGATTGGGAGATGTGGCCCCTAAATCGTTGATTGAAAACCGCGGAATGGCAGGAGTGAGTATGCTAGGAGACAGCATCCATATGAATTTGCAGAATCCAGCGGCTTTAGCGAATCTGAGACTAACCACCTATGCGGTTGGAGCCAATCGCAGAGCATCTGTCCTCAGTTCACTTGAAGAACAGATTGATGATACTAAAGTCGATAGGGGGCATATTACCAATTTAGATTATTTGGCCTTGGCCCTTCCGTTAAGCCCTAAAGGTGCTTTTTCATTTGGAATCATGCCTTATTCGGCCACGAGTTATCAAATAGGACAGACGCGCCTTAGCATGCTAACCGACACCGTTCGCACTACTTTTGAGGGTAGCGGAGGAATCAACCGTGTTTTTGCCTCTCTGGGCTATCAGTTATTTAAAGGGGTTAATGCGGGAGTCTTGGCGCATTATAATTGGGGGACTAAAGAATCCAGAAGGCTTCAGGCATCGGATCAGGTGCAATTTGGTACCTCAGACCAGCGCTTTTCAAGAATCAAAGGAATCGATTATACTTCAGCTCTAACGGTTACTATTCCTTTTAAATTCAAACAGAGTAAGTTGAATCTTCACACCTCTGCCGTTTATGATTTTGCGTATCAATTAGATGCATCTAACGAGCAGATCTTCGGGAGCTTTTTGGTTTCTACAGGAGCCGACCGTGAGGTGTTCAATGTAGATCTGGGCAGCCTAGAAAACTCTCAAATTGAAATGCCTTCGAAAACCACGCTTGGTTTTGGACTAGGTAAACCATTTCATTGGTTCATCGGAGCTGAATACGCGACTCAAGACATGAGTTTTTTCAAGAATGAGTTCATTGAACCTGTGAATAGCAGTTATGAGATGGCTACGAGTCTGAAGGTAGGAGGATACTTTGTCCCGAACTACAATGCCTTGAACGGCATATTGAATCGTGTGACCTACCGAGCCGGATTGCGCATTGAAGATACAGGGCTCCGTTTGAATCAGACTCCTATAGAAATGGTGGTGGGTTCAATGGGCTTTAGCCTTCCGATGGGGAGCACTTCTGCCGACCGTTTTTCAAGTATCAATGTGGCCCTTGAATATGGAAGTCGAGGAACCACGAATAATGGACTATTGAAAGAATCTTTTTTTGGCATAAATATTGGATTATCGTTAAATGATCGCTGGTTTGTTAAAAGAAGAATTAATTAACCTCAAAAAATAGTATTTTCACGACCTTAAAATCACTAACACAAACCGTTATGAGAAAGAATGTATTTTTTGCTGTCATGGCTTTGTCGTTGGTCTTTTCTATGGCCTTTGGCCAAGCTCAGAATCAAGAGTGTGTGACCAATCTTTCTATTTACGTAGAAAGTGCAAAAGTTAAAAACTACGATGCAGCCTACGAGCCATGGAAGTTTACCTATGAGACTTGTCCAGAGCTCAACCGTGCAAACTACCTCTATGGAGAGCGTATCTTAAAGCATAAGATTGAAAACTCTGAAGGAGAAGAGCGTGCAGCGCACACTGCAATGCTTCTAAAGGTTTACGATGATGCGATGAAGTATTTTCCGAGTCGCTATCCGCTTGCCTCTGTAGTCATCGACAAAGTACTGCTTCAGCGTTCAGAGCAACTCATCGACGATGAGCAGATTTTCAGTCAACTCGATCAAGCCTTCAAGGCTGACCGTGCTAACTTCTCAAACCCTCAAGCCCTTTACTTGTATTTCTCTAGCCTGGTAGACCTAAACACTGCTGGTAAGCGCGAGTTGCAGGATGTTTTCGAGGTATACGATGAGGTTGTGGCCAAGCTAGAAGAAGAGAATAAGTCTTTAACAGATGAGATTGCCAAATTGCTTCCACTAGAAGAAGACGGATCGATTTCTGACAAAGACAAAAGGCGCCTTGAGGTGTACAGTACCAATTCGGGTTCGTTCGGTAAGGTTGCTGCGAGTGTCGACGTGAAGCTAGGTGCTCTTGCAGATTGCGAGAACCTTGTTCCACTATACGAGAAAAGCTATGAGGCTCGTAAGACCGATATAGGCTGGGTGAAGAGTGCTGTAGGCCGTATGTTCGGTAAAGACTGTACCGACTCACCTATGTTTAGAAAGTTATTCGAAGCCCAGATTGCGCTAGAACCATCAGCGGATGCCTACCTGTACGGAGGAACTTTAAAGCAAAAGGCTGGAGACATTCAGGGAGCACTTGCTGACTTTAATAAATCAGCAGAGCTGGAGACAGATCCATACAAGCGTTCAAACATTCTTTACAAGATTGCAACCATTGTTCGAAAAAACAATAAAGTTCAGGCGCGCAATTACCTAAATCAAGCAATCAAAGCGAACCCATCAAATGGTAGAGCGTATTTGTTGCAAGCGGCGCTTTATGCTGATAGCGCAAACGAGTGCGGTGAGACGCAATTCGATAAGAGAGCAGTTTACTGGTTGGCAGCGAAGACCGCTGATCGTGCCGGTCGTGTAGATCCATCGCTTAGAAGTACAGCCGATAAAGCGGTTGAATCGTACAACGCTAAGGCGCCATCAAAAACCGATATCTTCAATTCAGGAAGAGCCGGTGAGGTAATCACCTTCTCATGTTGGGTAGGTGGTTCGGTGACCATCCCATCATTATAAGATCATGCTCGTTAAGGGCGTATCTACATCCATAAGATTCCAAGCCACGGCTTTCGCCGTGGCTTGCGTTCTTTTAAGCTGTACTGATTCGTTTAAAAATCCCGAATTGAGTAGTGAAGAACGCCGCTTACCTGCTGCGATTTCAGAGAACCTCAAGTTGTATTACACCGAGTCTGTTCGCCCAATAGATCTTATTGAATCTGATTCAACCCGAGTGGTGGCGGTTTTAGAGAGCAATCGAAATGAGAACTACGAGAACCGTGCGTTTCGTTTTCAGCGTTTTCCTGAGGGGATAGAGATCACATTATACAATGATCAAAATCAGCCTACTGAGGTGGTGGCAGACTCTGCCTTGTATTACTTAGAAACGGGCATTCTCAATCTTATGAGTGACGTAAAGGTGTATTCTTTCGATGGCAAGAGGCTCTTTACTGACCAGCTCTACTGGGATAGAGAGTTGGCTTGGGTCTACAGCGAGAGTGATTTTCGATATGAGAACCCCGAAGAGAAAACCGAGATGACAGGTAAAGGCATGCAGTTTAGCCGTGATTTCTCGACCTTTGAGGCCCTTCAAACGAGCGGTGTGCTCGAACTTTCAGAAACTCCGTCTGAGATTCAAGAAGACTAGTATCTTTATCTCATGATACGACTCTTACGTTATACCGAATACCTTTATTTGATTGTGGCCTTTTTTGCAGGCTACAGACTCATAGAATTGCTAGGTTCAGATAGCCAAGAACGCCTCATTTTTGGGCTGTTCTTCGTGGTCTCTATTGGGATGTTTTTGTTTAGACGCAACTACCGCAAGAAATTCGAAAAGCGCGAGCGCGAAGCGCAAGACCGCTAAACGTTATATCCTTTGAGCTCTTACATCGCAGTCATCTTAGTGTCCCTTTTACTCTCTGCCTTTTTTTCGGGTATGGAGATTGCTTTTGTCTCTGCGAACCGAATTCACATAGAAATTGAAAAGAAGCAAGAAGGCTTCTTAGCGAATATTCTCAGACGATTGACGGCTTCTCCGGCCAAGTTTATTGCCAGCATGCTTATTGGTAACAATTTGGCGCTAGTGGTCTATGGTTATTTCATGGGTAGAGTGCTCTTATCGATCCTTCCGCAAGGAGGCCCTTTAGATCCGTATTGGCAGCAACTGGTGTTTTCAGAGTTTCAGCTGCTCACCCATACGGTGATTTCTACCCTGATTATTCTTTTTACTGCAGAGTTCACCCCAAAGGTGTTTTTTCAGATTTACGCGAACACACTGCTCAAGGCCTTGGCTGTACCAGCTTATGCCTTTTTCTTGCTCTTTTCTGGATTTTCATGGCTGGTGATTCGCTTTTCAGATGTTCTATTAAGGCTCTTTAAGGCAGACGGGATTGCCGAGACTGAGGTATTTAGCAAGGTCGATCTCGGAGATTACATATCGCAACAGATACAGTCCGCCAACGAAAATCAAGAGCTCGATTCTGAAATACAAATTTTTCAAAACGCCCTTGAATTTGCCGAAGTAAAGGCGCGCGAGATCATGATTCCGCGCAATGAAATCACTGCGATCGAGTTGCACGATTCGATCGAAGAATTAAAAGAGCTCTTTATTGAAACAGGGTACTCGAAGATTCTGGTGTATCGGGAGACTATAGACGATATTATTGGGCAGGTCCACACCTTTGACCTCTTTAAGAAGCCACGTGCACTCCGAACCATCACCCGTCCTGTTGAATACGTTCCTGAAACGATGTTGATACACGACATTCTCAACCAACTCATTAAAAAGCGTAGGGGAATCGCCGTGGTACTCGATGAGTACGGGGGTACCTCTGGTATGCTGACGATTGAAGATATTGTAGAAGAATTATTTGGTGAGATCGAAGACGAACATGACACCGTTGAGTACACCGAAGAACAGCTCGACGAGAATATTTATCTGTTTTCAGGGAGGCTAGATGTAGACTACGTCAATGAAAAATACAAGCTCAATTTACCCGAAAACGACGAATACGAGACCTTAGCAGGATTAATCATGAGCTTTACCGAGGAGATTCCTGAAACTGGGGCCGAAATTCGCAGTCAAGGCTTCATTTTTACGGTCGTTGAAGTCTCTCAAACACGCATTGAGAAGATCCGTGTCCTTTGCGTTGAAGACGAGGAGTAAACATTTCTGTTTTTCGCAGAAAATGGGTACTTTCGCTCCTCTTTGAAAACAGTTGATAAATGGCGATTTTAAATACCATACGTAAGCGCACCACCGTTTTGATCATTGTGATTGGATTAGCGCTTTTCTCGTTTGTGATATCGGGTATCTTTACTAGCAGCACCTTTCAAGGCCAAGGCGGATACGTCACTTCGATTGCTGAGGTAAACGGCACACCTATACCCATTGAAAAATTCCAACAAAGTCTTGAGTTAGCTAACCGTATGTACGGTTCAGCACTATCGAATTCGGCTATGATTTCTATGGTGGTTGAGCAAGAAATTCGTGGAATTTTACTCGATCAGCAATTTGACAAACTCGGTTTAGAGGTTGAAGGAGATCAGTTATTGGATTATATCGAGGCTTCGGCGTATGCAGATGTGCCTGACTTTCAAGACGAATACGGTCAGTTTGATCGCTACAAGTTTAAAGCAGCCATCGCCGAATGGCGTGCGACCAACCCTGCGCAATACGAAGCGTGGTTAAATGACGAGGTTCGTTTCTTGCAAGCGGCAAAAGAGCGTATTTACTTTACCCTTGTTCAGGCTGGTCTTACTGCGACTAAAGCTGAAGCTACAACTACCTTTAAGGTTGAGAATGATAAAGTGAGCTTTGAGTACCTGCACCTTCCGTATAACACCGTTGCCGATTCATTGGTGAAGGTAACCGATGCAGACATCAAGGCTTACGTGAGCAAGTATCCAAATCGCTTTAAGCAAGAAGCTGAGCGTGACTTGCGCTATGTGCATTTCAAAGATATTCCTTCTGAAGAAGATGATGCCGCTGTGCTCGACGCGATCACTGCGCTTTTAGCATCTTCAGAAGAATTCGATAGCAACAGCAATACAAATGTGGTTCGTGAGAGCTTTAAAGAAACTGATGATGTAGCCGCATTCTTAAGCCGTTACTCAGATGTAGCCTACGATTCTGTTCCACGACCTGATATTCAATTACCAACTGCCTTTGCCGATCAAATCACCAGCCTTAAAGTCGGTGAATCATTCGGACCTTACAAGCACGATAACGCTTACAAGGTGAGCCGTATGATGGATTACATCAAAGACGGAAGCGTTAGAGCGCGTCACATTCTCATCACCTATGAAGGTGCTGAGCGTGCGGCGTCAACGATTACAAGAACCAAAGAAGAGGCACGTTCTAAGGCTCGTGAATTATTGCGTCAAGCCCGTAGCGAAGAAGTGGTATTTGCGCAATTGGCAAGAGACGAGTCTGATGGGCCAACGGCTAGCCGCGGAGGAGATCTCGGATACTTCCTTAACGGTGATATGGTAGACGCCTTCAATGATTTTGTATTCGCCAACGCTATTGGAGCCATCGGTATGGTTGAGACTCCTCTTGGATTTCACGTGGTAAAAGTTGAAGATAAGCGCGACGTATATCAAGTGGCTACCCTGGTTCGCAATATCGAGGCGTCAGAAGCTACTTTAAACAAACTCTTTACTGATGCAACCACTTTCGAAATGAAGACGAAGGAGAGCGACTGGAGACAGTTTCCGATCATTGCTAATGACCTAGGATATACTTTCAACCCTATCACTAAGGTTAAAGCCTTCACTGAGAATCTTCCGGTTCTTGGGGCACAGCGAAGCATTGTGAAATGGGCCTTTAATACCGACACCAACATAGGTGACATCAGAAGATTTGACCTCGCTGACGGATACATCATCGTTCAGGTCGTTAAAGAGCGCAAAGAAGGTCTTCAGGCTCCTGAAGATGTTTCTCCACTAGTGATTGCACAGATTCGTGACGAGAAAAAAGCTGCACTTTTATTGAAGCAAAACGCAAACCAAGGTTGGACGGCTGCAGAAGGCAATGCGCAAGTTCAATCGGGTAGCGCTTCTGCTTTAAGTACAGAGGCAAGCGTTATCCCGGGCCTTGGTACAGAGCCATTCGTTGTCGGTAAAGCATTGACTATGGCCGAGCAAGAAGAGTCTGAGTGGCTTGAAGGCGGATTAGGTTTGTACAAAGTACGTGTGACCTCTAAGACTCCTTCTATGGAGCTTCCGTCGGTTGATGCATTTGCGCGTTCACTTGCTGAAGAGCGAGTAGCTCAAGGTTCTCAGGCGGCATTTGAAGCACTTAAGAAGGCTTCTGATATTGTCGATAACAGAGCGATTATTTATTAAGAATAAGATAGCCTCAGAGTTTACAGAGCTCTGAAAGCTTGAGAATAGTATGATATCCCTTTTCTTTTAGAGAAGGGATATTTTCTTTTCGGGTAAATAGGGCAAAGTCTCCTCCCCAGCCTCCCAGTGAGCTAAAGGTTCCTGAAATTCCATCAAAAAGAGTTTTCCCGATTGGATCTAGGCCAAGTTGAGCGCCTATCAGATCCTCATGCTGTTGCATCAGCCTTTCAAAATCTTTGAGTGTTTGGGCTAGAATCACGGCTTTGGTGAGCTTACTGATCTCATCGATAAACGTGCTTTCGATTGGCTGTTGCTTGTAATGTTTGATGGCCTCTCTGCTGTCCATCTTTTGATTGAGGTAGACCAGGTACAGCTCATCTCGAAAAGGCCAGTTCAAATCGATATGTTCTACCGACACACCGGTTTCAGACCTACGGTAACTAATGGGACCGCTGGCAACGGCACAAGCAATGTCGTAGCCGCTACCCCCAAAGGTCTTTTCTAGTAAGGTATAAGGATCAAGTTCGAAATAAGATGCTAGGGCGCTGATGAGGGTCGATGAGGTCCCCAACCCCCATTTGCGATCAAATTCGAGAGTGCTTTCAATGTATAATCCTGACCTTAAGGCCACAGGTTTTAAGTGGCGTATCACTTTAAAGATTTGTGTCAGGCGATCTGCCGTCTCGTTGCGTGTTTCCGCGGTAAGATGTTCTATATCGAACCGCGCTTCAAACCAGACCTTTTGATTGAGGTCTTTGGCAACCCAATGAATACCCTCTTTTTGTTGAGTCGAAAAGCTAAAATGCTGTCCCAGTTGGGTGGGCAGCGCAAGGCCCATCGCCCCGTCGAGCACGGCGTATTCTGCCGTGATCAGCAATTTTCCGTGGGTATAGAGCTGCCGATTTTGGGTCATTGGCGCAATTGGCTAAGGGCCTCCTTTACGGCGGCGCTGCTTACCGTTTTATCCTTGAAATATGCGACTAAGGTCTCTTTTTCTGAAGTACTTGCCCCTTCTGCATTTAAGAGATTGAGCAGGTGCATCTTCATATGACCTTTTTGTATTCCGGTGGTTACCAGTGAACTCACCGCTCCAAAATTCTGGGCGAGACCGGCCACCGCGGTGATTTTCATTAGTTCCTCGGCCGAAGGCTTATCTAATAGATCTAACGCTAGCTTCACCATCGGATGCAGGGCTGTTAGGCCTCCAACCGTACCCAGTGCTAGAGGGATCTCAAGTTCAAAATGCAGCTCTTGATCTGGAGTAATTTCTGCCTTGGTAAGAGACCTGTATTGGCCGTCGCGGCTCGCATACGCGTGCACTCCAGCCTCTACCGCTCTGAAATCGTTACCGCTCGCAATCACGACGGCATCTATCCCGTTCATGATGCCCTTGTTGTGGGTCACGGCCCGGTAGGGTTCGGCTTGAGCAATCGCCACAGCGCGGCAGAATTTGGTCGCAAATTCTACACCTTCTACGCCTTCATAGCCCAAATGTTCAATGGGGCAGCGCACCCATGCGCGCACTACACAGTTTGGTACATAATTGCTCAATATGCTCATCACCACCTCTGGGGCCTCATCGGCATTGAAGTCCTTCTGGGCTCTTAAGCGAAAGTCTTGTGCCAATTGCTCGAGGCATGAATTGATAAAATTCGCACCCATGGCGTCTTTGGTCTCGAAGGTGAGTGCGATGTGGTAGTATCCGTCTAGAGCAGCCGTTTTATCGATGAGTTCGAGACTCTTGATGCCTCCTCCGCGTTTTTCCATACTGGCGCTGAGGGGTTGTAAGTTCTTTAATAAGACATCGTGATGGGTATTGAAGAAGTCAAAGAGACGTTCGCCTTCTCCGTAGTAGTTCAGGTGTACATGACCGACCTTCTCGGTGCCCACGATTTCGGTGTGAAATCCGCCTTTATCGAGCCAAAACTTTGCCGCCTTGCTGGCGGCAGCCACCACAGAGCTTTCTTCGATCACCATGGGGATCGCATAAACCTTTTGGTCGATTAAGAAATTTGGCGCAATGGCAAAAGGCAAATAGTAATTGGCCAGAGTATTTTCGATGAACTCATCGTGAATTTCTTGAATCTGAGGATCGGGATGGGTATAGGTTTTAAAAAGGGCCAATGCCTTTTCAGGATCGCTAGCAAAGGTCTGTGCCAGCCATTGAGCCTTTTCTTCTTTCGATTTCTTAGAAAAGCCGCTGATAATCTCTTTCATAGACAGGTCTTCTGATCAAAGATACGCATTAGGCGTGCTTTCCCATTCTCGAAATTAATTAGTAAACTTGACGCTCTTATAAGTTCTCTTTACATGAAAAAAAGCATCGTATGGTTGCTCGCAAGTGTTACGCTTGTACTCAATGCACAACAGCAGCAGATAACTCTAGAAGAAATATGGTCAGGAGCCTTCTCTACTGAAGGGATTGCTTCAGTTCGCTCTCTGAATTCAGGAGAGCAGTATACGACCCTTGAATACAACCAGGGCCAACGCCAGATTGTGGCCTATGATTACAAGACTATGAGCAAGCAAGGGGTGTTGCTTTCTTCAGGAGGAGAGATTCCTAGATTCAGTACCTACGCCTTCAATCAAGACGAAACCAAGATTCTGATTGCCACAGAGCGTACTCCTATTTTTCGTCGCTCTTCAGAGGCGGTCTATTATATCTATGAACGCGCTAATCAGCGCCTCACCCAAATCAGTAGTGATAAAATCCGTGTCCCGGCCTTTTCACCTGACGGAATTCATGTGGCTTATGTGAAAGACAATAACCTTTACCTGTTCAATTCGAACACTGAAACGGCCAAGCAATTGACCTTTGACGGGGCCTATGGCAGTATTATTAATGGCCATGCCGATTGGGTCTATGAAGAAGAATTTTCTCTGGTTCGCGCCTATGAGTTCAACGCGAGTGGATCGCATTTGACCTATCTCAAGTTTGACGAGTCAGAGGTTCCTGAGTTTTCAATGGATATCTACGGTCAAAACCTGTATCCTTACGGGTACGAGTTTAAGTATCCAAAGGCAGGAGAGAAGAATGCCTTAGTTAAGGTCCATACCATTGAGCTGTCTTCAGGTAGCGATCAAGAGGTTGGGCTTGAAGCTCGTGAGTACACCATGCGAATCTATGCCAAAAACGAGGCGTCTAAGATGGTCGTTCAGACCTTGAACCGTCATCAGAATCATTTAGAATTGCACGAGATCGACCTCAATACGGGTGCTACTGCGGTGTTGCTTGAAGAGAAAGATGAGGCCTATGTAGACATTCACGATAACCTGACTTTCTTGTCGAACGATGATTTTATCTGGACGAGCGAAAAGGACGGATACAACCACTTGTACCTCTACAATGCAGACGGATCGCTCAAACGCCAACTCACAAGCGGAAACTATGAGGTGACAGCCTACTACGGATACGATAAAAAGCGCAACCGACTATTCTATCAGTCCACCGAGCCTTCTTCTATTGAGCGCGCCATCTACCGCATTTCACTGAGCGGTAATTACAAAACGCGATTGACGCAAGAGGCAGGCACCTATGATGCCCAATTTTCAACAGATTATTCGTACTTCATTGCGACCTACCAGAGTTCGACAAAGGCTCCAGAATTTAGCCTGAGAGATCCTAGAAACGGAGCATTGATCAGTGTGATCAAAGACAACAAGGCCCTCGAGTCTAAGATTAAGAAGTATGTGATGTCTCCTAAGGAGTATGGCACGCTTCGTGTCGGAAACAGTACCTTGAATATGTACATGATTCGTCCGGCTGATTTCGATCCAAACAAAAGGTATCCGCTCTTGATGTTCCAATACTCAGGCCCTGGCTCACAACAGGTGGCCGACCGCTGGATGGGAACCAACGATTACTGGCACCAGATGCTCGCACAGCAAGGTTATGTGGTCGCCTGTGTCGATCCTAGAGGAACGGGTTTCAGAGGGCGTGACTTTAAGAAAGTGACCTACCTCAATCTGGTGAAACTTGAAACCGAGGACCAAATTGCTGCGGCCAAAAAACTATCTGAATTGCCTTATATCGATGCCAATCGCACTGGAATATGGGGGTGGAGTTTTGGAGGTCACATGAGCACCAATGCGTTACTTAAGGGCAACGATGTTTTTGAAATGGCTATTGCAGTAGCACCCGTGACCAGCTGGAGGTTCTACGACACCATCTACACTGAGCGTTTCTTGCGCACCCCTCAAGAGAATCCTGGTGGGTACGACAATGAATCGCCCTTCAATTATCCTGAACTGTTAAAGGGTAAATTTCTTTTGGTGCATGGTAGCGCCGATGACAATGTACACGTGCAAAATTCTATGCGCATGATTGAGGCATTGGTTCAGGCCAACAAGCCTTTCGATTGGGCCATTTATCCCGATCGCAATCACGGAATATATGGAGGCAATACCCGCCTGCACCTCTACTCTAAGATGACACAATTTATACTCAACAACCTCTAGACCATGAACAATCAAGCCACTACATGGGGACACCCTAAGGGACTCTTCTATCTCTTTTTTGCCGAATTATGGGAGCGCTTTAGCTTCTACGGAATGCGCGCACTGCTCACCCTCTACATGGTTGAGGTGGTGTTCGAGGCTCTTAGTAACAGAGACTTTGTAACGGCGGCGATTTACTCGTCTTACGGCTCTTTGGTCTATGCGGGTACCGTTATCGGGGGACGCATCTCTGACCGCCTACTCGGTATGCGTAAGTCGATTTTCTTAGGGGGGATCTTGATGGCAATCGGTCACTTTGTTTTGGCGATAGAACACAACATTGCCTTTTTCTTGGCCCTTTCCTTTATCATTGTGGGGAACGCCTTTTTCAAGCCCAACATCTCGACTTTTGTGGGAACGCTTTACGAAGACAACGATCCGCGTAAGGATTCAGGATTTACCATTTTCTACATGGGGATCAACCTAGGAGCCTGGGTTTCGCCACTTTTATGCGGATGGCTAGCCGCTTCATACGGATGGCATTACGGATTCGGTCTCGCCGGAATCGGAATGGTTGCGGGATTGGTCTTTTTCTACTCAGGAATCAAAAAGGGAGTCTTTGGAGACAAGGGGCTACCCCCAGAACCTCAACTGCTCGAACAAAAGCAATTCGGACTGAGCAAAGAACGCGTCATCACCCTATTGAGTGTGATCGCGGTGCCGCTCATAGCCCTTTTGATATCAGCTTACAACCCTATTTACAATGAAGATACCCTGGTTAACCTGATCTTTAAAGGCATCGGAGTATTCATTATCGGGTACCTCACCTATATCTTATACCAGGCATCGGCAGACGAGCGCAAAAAGCTTTTTGTGGCCATCTTGATTACCCTATTCATGACTATTTTCTGGGGCTTTCACGAGCTCTCGGGTAGTGTGATTACGCTCTTTTCGGCCCGTAATGTAGAGTTGACCATCATGTCTGCTGCGCAGACCAATTCGTTGAACCCGATGTTTATCATTTTATTCGCGATTCCGATTTCGATGCTTTGGACGTGGCTTTCAAAGCGTGGGCTTAACCCACGAACTCCTTACAAGTTTGGGTTAGGACTCGTATTCGCCGGATTGAGTTTTTACGTCTTGGCCATCTCAGGAGTGAGCGCAAACGAAGAAGGACTCGTCCCATTCAGCTACCTCCTAGTGATGTACCTGCTACTCTCTGTTGGTGAACTCTTTATGTCCCCCGTAGGTCTTTCAAAGATTACTTCACTTTCACCGAAGCGCATCGTTGCCTTTATGATGGGGGTATGGTTCTTGTCTTCGGCTTTTGCCTTTCAGGTGGTCGGATTCATCGGTAAAAAACTCTCTGTAGAGTCGGGTTCAGATGCGGCAGATCCGTTGCAGACTTTGACGCTGTACACTGAAGGATTCGCACTCATCGCACAGTACTCAATGATTGCAGGAGTGGTGGTGCTAGTCGCTTCTCCGCTGATCAAGCGCCTTATGGGTGAGGTACATTAAGATCAGCACCACTAGGTAATACCAGAGAGCATCATACGTATCAAATCCGTTCACTTCGACGAGCGGATGCAGCCCAGCTGTGATCCATTCGAGCCCTTTGAATAGCAAAGAGAGAACGTACTGACAGGCTGTAGCAGCCCATTCTCCTATAAGGGCAAAGATGCCGAGCAGAAGTAACCCAGGCATCAAAGGGATGAGTAGAGCTGAGCCGATTAGAAACCAATACGAGAATTGTTTAAATACCACCAAGCTGATGGGGCTCACCCCAAGTTGGGCCGCAAGACTAACACCCATGAGGTAATACAGATACCTCAAGAGTCTGTTTTTAGGCTCGAAGGCCTTTAGGGGCTTTAGGCTTAGCACGATAAAGGTGACCGCCGTGTAACTCATTAAAAAACTCAGATTAAAAAGCAATGTCGGCTGCAGCAATAGGCTAATAAAGGCCGATACTGCGATCAGGTGAAGCTTCTCTTGCGGACGTCTCAAAAGGAGTGAAAGCGTATAGAGGCTAAAGATCAGTGTTGCTCGAACCACCGAAGGGCTGAGCCCTGTCAGCGCTGCATATCCCCATAACAATAGAACGATAGACACACCGCGATAGGGTTGAGGTAGCCAAAAGAGTAAGGCGCTTAATAAGGCATAAATAATACCGACATGCAGCCCTGAGATAGCCAGAATATGAGTGGCTCCTAATAGCTTGAACTGAGATTTTAAGTCCGGATCAAGCTGACTGCGATCGCCTAAGAGTTCAGCGGCAAGAAACCCGCGCTCTTTCTTTTCAAATCCTAGATCGGTCCATCGTTGGGTCAGTCGCTGTCGAAGCGATGGCTGTCGCGGGGGCTCAACAAGTAGGTAGTCTTCTAGAAATGCCCGCTCTATGTACTCGGTATATTTGTCTTCCAAAAAGCTCAGCTTTGCGGCGTAGAGAGCACCAAGCTCTAGCGAATCTTTGCTGTAAACGACTATGTTTCCTTTGGCTCCTTTAGCTTGAAATCGATAGCTTTTGGGGCTTTGCCCCTCATAAGTAGTGACCTCAAAGATGCTCAGACTGTCCCATTGAGGTCTCGTTGACGTTGCGTTCAAGAGATAAGCTCCGACTGCGATCCAAAGCAGAGCCAATGTCAATTCTTGAATGAGCGTTTTGGCGTGAAAGCAAGCCATCACATAACTGCAACAACAAAGCAGTACGATATAAACAGTGGGTTGGAAGTATGAGGAGAGTAGAATTCCGCTACTGAGATAGGCGAGAAGCCTGTAGATGAGCAGAATGGGTGTTCTCATAAATGGCTGTCGCCGCACGGGTGCTGGCTCCTTTTTCTCCGAGCAGCTCTTTGAGCTCGGCATACTGTTGAAGCATGGCATCGCGTACGTCTGAGTTTTCTAATCGTTTCAGTGCCTCTTTAAGTTGCGTAGGGTTGCATCCGTCTTGAATCAGTTCGGTCAGACAGCTTCGATCTAGAATGAGGTTTACTAGCGAGATATAGCGCAGGGTTATCAGCCTTTTAGCGAGGGCATAGGTCAGCGGACTCGTCTTGTAACAGACCACCTGAGGGGTATTGAGCAGGGCAGTTTCTAGCGTGGCTGTACCACTTGTGACCACCGCCATATGAGCTGCTTTAACAAGGGGTTGAGTGGCTCCGAAGACTACCCTAAGTTGATTCCCAGTGATCGCATCGTATAACCCCTTCTCTTGGCTTGGTGCCCCAGCGATAACAAATTGATAGGCGGGTAGCTCGGCAGTCACCGCTTGCATAACGGGTAGCATGCGTTTAATCTCTTGTGTGCGGCTCCCGGGTAACAGCGCCACAATAGGCCGCTCGTCTAGGTGATGTTGGGCTTTAAATGCTTCGGCCTCTTGAGGCTCATCGTCTAAGGCATCTAAAAGCGGATGTCCGACAAACTCCACCTTATAATGGTGCTTGGCGTAAAATTCGGGCTCGAAAGGTAGCGTGACATACAAGTGGTCTACGCTTGTTTTGATAAACTCTACCCGTTTCGGACGAGAGGCCCAAACCTGAGGTGCGATGTAATAGTGCACCAATAAACCGATCTTTTTGGCCCACTTGGCGATGCGCAGGTTGAACCCTGAAAAGTCTATTAAAATAAGGGCATCAGGCTGAAAGGCTTCAATTTCGGCCTTGCAATCAGCAAAACGCTTCTTGATCTTAAACAAGTGACGAAGCAACTCGAAAAACCCCATGAACCCCATGTGCTTGTAGTGAAAATCTAGCACGGCACCACTTTCTTGCATGAGGTCTCCTCCCATAGCTCTAAAAGACGCATTTTCGTCTTTTTGGGCTAAGGCTTTAATGAGGTTAGACCCGTGCAGGTCACCTGAGGCTTCGCCGGCAATGAGGTAATACTTCAATAATTGCTTCTTAGGTTGACTCAAAGATAGCCTAATCCGCTGCAGCTATCTTGCAGTAAGCGGTCTTATATCTTTAGATCCCAAGAGTTGATATGCGTCATGCTATGATGTGCAGTGAGGTCGAACTGGGTAGGAACCACAGAGACGTATCCGGCCTCGAGTGCCGCGATATCGGTGTCTTCGCCTTGGTCGAGTAGCACGAAGTCTCCCGTGAGCCAGTAGTACTCTTTTCCTGAGGGGCTCACACGCTTATCGAATTTTTCTTTCCAGTTGGCACGTGCCTGACGACACACTTTAATGCCTTTGACGGGTGCACCATCGGTTTTTGGGATATTGACGTTCAGCACCGTGCCTTCAGGCATTCCTTTTTCAAGGGCTTCACTGACCAGTGTTTGCACTACGGCATGGCAGGCTGAAAAGTTAGCATTCCAAGAGAAATCGAGTAGCGAGAAGCCAATGGCTGGAATTCCTTCTACACCCGCTTCAATGGCAGCACTCATAGTGCCCGAGTAGATGACATTGATCGAAGAATTCGCACCGTGATTGATGCCTGAGATACAGAGGTCTGGCTTACGGTCTAAGATTTCGTGAAGCGCTAATTTGACGCAATCTGCAGGTGTTCCGCTGGTAGAGTAGGCTTCGATATGAGAAAGGCTCGAGTCGAGCTGTACCTTGTTCACCTCAAGGGTACTGTCGATGGTGATGGCATGACCCATCCCAGATTGTGGACTGTCAGGAGCTACCACTACCACCTCTGCAAGGTCTTTTACACTTTCAATGAGATTTAATATTCCAGGGGCGGTGATTCCGTCGTCGTTGCAAATAAGGATGAGTGGTTTCTTCAAGCTGTTAATTTTATTCCAAATGTAGCGAGATTATTGGGTTTACACCTCTCATTTTAATTAACTTAGAAAGCTAAAAGAATGCAATCGTAGTATGAAAAAGAATGTGGTTTTGGGGCTATTCGCTCTGCTTTTCGCTTTTGCGTCGTGCAGTTTTACCGAGTCTAAAGATTTTGAGACCGATAACAAAGACAAGCTGCTTATTGATCTGATTACCTATGTGCTTGAAAAGGGGCATTACAGCCCTAAGGCGTTAGACGACGCCTTCTCTATTGAGATTTACGAACGTTTTATCGACGGACTCGATCCGCTCAAGCGCTATTTTTTAGAAGAAGATTTAAAGCGCTTCGAAGCTTACCGCCTTGATATTGACGATCAGCTTAAAAACAAAGAACTCGAATTCTTTGATCTTGTGCACCAAACCCTAGTGAAACGTATTGAAGAGGCCAAAGCCACCTACAAAGGGGTTTTAGCGGATCCGATCAAGTTCAAGTCGAAAGAAATTGAGGTCGATTATGAGACTCTGGTGTATGTCAGCACCAAGAAAGAATTAGAAGAGCGTTGGCTCGATCAACTGTCTCTGAATTTATTACCAGCCTATGAGTCTAAGCTCGAGCAATTGGCACGTGAGCAATCTGTTGAGAAAGAAGAACTCGACAAAAAGTTTCTAAAAGAAGCTGAAGAAGAGGCACGTCAAGAGTTAGTCAAAACACTTGACGAGTATTACACTTTTATCGATGAATTAGATCGCGACGATTACTTTGCCTCTTTTCTGGGGGCTGTGGCTGAAACCTTCGATCCGCATACGAGTTATATGGCACCTTCAGATAAAGACCGATTTGATATTTCAATGTCGGGCAAGTTTGAAGGAATCGGGGCTCGTCTACAGAAAAAGCCTGAGGGGACTACGATCGTAGAAGTGATTTCAGGCGGACCGGTGTGGCGTGGAAAGCTGCTCGAGGTAGGCGACCAGATTCTCAAGGTGCGTCAAGAGGATGGCGACGCGGTTGATATTTCAGGAATGCCACTAGATGACGCTATTCTACTCATCAAGGGCCCGAAAGGAACCAATGTTTTTCTGACCGTGAAAAGGGTTACCGGTGTGGTTGAAGAGGTTGCGGTTGTGCGCGATGTTGTGGAGCTTGAAGAGAGCTACGCGAAGAGTACCACGATTGTTGACGAGAGTCAAAAATTCGGACTCATCAACCTTCCCAAATTCTATGTAGACTTTGAAGACTACAGCAATCGCAATGCTGCTACCGATATTAAACTTGAAATCGAACGTCTAAAAGAAGAGAATGTCGAGGGAATCATCCTTGATCTTCGCGACAACGGAGGAGGTTCACTTCAGACCGTGGTCGACATGGCGGGATACTTCATTGAAGAAGGCCCTGTGGTTCAAGTAAAAGCTTCTGGGAACCGCAAAGAAGTGCAAGAAGACAATGATCCTTCAGTGCTTTACGACGGACCATTGGTGATTTTGGTCAATGAGCTTTCGGCTTCGGCATCAGAGATTTTGGCTGCCGCCATGCAAGATTACAAGCGCGCTATCATTTTGGGAAGCTCAAGCACTTACGGTAAGGGTACTGTACAAAATGTGATCCCGCTATCGAACATCATTCGCTCGAATGATTTGGGTGATTTAGGGGCCTTGAAGTTGACCACTCAGAAGTTTTACCGCATCACTGGTGAATCGACTCAACTTAAGGGGGTGTCGAGCGATATCGTCATGCCAGATCGTTATGCGTATGTTGATGTCGGAGAGCGCGATCAAGACAATCCCTTGGCCTGGGACCGAATTCAAGCGGCCAACTTCACTACTTGGGAAAAGCAGATTGATTTTGAACGGGTCATTTCAAATAGTAACGAGCGCCTCAAGACTAACGAATACGTTTCGCTCCTAGAAGAAGAGGCTCAATGGATCAAACAGCAACGTGACGATCATACCGCTACGCTTGGTATAGAGGAATACCGCAAAGAAAAAGAAGAGCTTCGCGAACGCACAGAGCGCTTTAAAAAGCTGAACGATTACGATTCAAAGCTGAGCTTTAGCTCGTTGAAGTATGAAGAGGCTTTGTTCACTAAAGATTCAGTGCTCAGAGAGAAGCGCAACCGTTGGCATAAAGAGCTAGCACATGACCTCTATGTTGAAGAGGCGATCAATGTGTTGAAAGATCTCAAGCAGTTCACCTATAACCGTAACACGGTAAAAGGATAGGCCTTAATTGAAATGTGTTTTGTGACGATTGGCATCCATCTTTAAGAAGATGAAGCACATCAGCAAGAAAAAGAAAAGCCCAGAACCGCCATAGCTGAAGAACGGTAACGGAATTCCTATGGTAGGTAAGAGGCCTAAAACCATTCCGATATTGATGGTGAAATGGATGAATAAAATCGAGATTACGCCATAGCCATATATCCGGTGAAAGGCTTGTTTTTGGCGGTCTGCGAGCTGCACAAAGCGCAGTAAAAGCCCTACAAACGCCAGGATGACGAGCGCGCTCATTACGAATCCCCATTCTTCACCCACTGAGCTAAAGATGTAATCGGTGTGCTGAGAGGGCACAAAGTCTCCCTTGGTGCGTGTGCCTTGTAAGAACCCTTTACCCCACCAACGACCCGAGGCGATGGCCTGTTCGGCTTGATAGGTGTTGTATCCGATAGTTTGCTTGATGGTCAGCATCTTCTCAGGATCACTTTCAAGCCCTAGCCAAAGCGAAAAACGATCGCGATGGTGTTGCTTGAAAACAGCGTTGAATACCCACGGAGTTGCGGTCACAATACCAAATTGTACGAGCGGAAAAAGCGCGTCAAAGAAAAGAGGGGGTCTCTTTTTCTTTTTAGGTCTCATGAGAAAGTAGGTTAGGAATCCTAAAGCGGTAGCAATGAGAAGAATGTTTCTACCGAACATCAGCGTTAAGCTGAAGCTTAGTCCGGTGAGCACTACGGCAAAAAAGTAATAGGGCGGTAGGCCTTCTCTGAAGAGCACTAGAAACAGTGAAAGGTATACTAGTGCACTCCCGGGATCGGGCTGCATTAAGACCAGTAGCACCGGAATCGTAATGATAAGCACCGCATAAAATTGATTAGTACTTCTTTGAAGACTCACCCCGGTATCGCTAAGAAACTTTGCCATCGCTAAAGCGGTGAGCAGCTTCATGAGTTCTGAGGGCTGAAAATTAATCGGGCCAAGGTCGTACCATGAGGTGGCACCTGCGATCGTCGATCCGAAGACAAAAAGCCCTAATAAGAGGGCCAATCCGAAGAGGTAGCTCACACTCGAGTAACGCTTGATGAGGTGCTCGTCAAAAAAGCTAAGCACGATCATGGCGGCTAAGGCAACTAGTGCGAAAAAAAGTTGTTTGCCGTGTGATGTGGTCAGGTCAAGTAGGGTAGCGGCTCCGTCTACTTCTATGGTAGTGCTGTAGATGTTAAGCCATCCGAAGGCGGTTAAGGCCACAATCAAAAATAGGCTGAGCCCGTCTAGGCGAAAAAGTAGAAAACTACCACGCATCTTCGTTGATCTTAAAGGGCTTTCCGCTCAGGGGTTTTGCATATTCGTATTCAAGGGTTTTGGTTAGCATCCGCTGTTCAAGATCGGTGCGACTAATGCTCCCTTTGAGGTATTTTTCGATCATCAGCGAAGCGATGTGCCCAGCATAGCGTGCCCCGAAATAGCCGTTTTCAATGTAAATGGCGATGGCGATTTTAGGGTCTTCAACTGGGGCAAATGCAACGAAGACTGAATGGTCGGTGAGTTGTGTCTTTTTACCGTCAATGCGGGTGAAGTTTTCTACGGTACCCGTTTTACCTGCAATACGGATGTCTTTCACTCGCAAGTACCGCGCTGTTCCTTGCAAATACACCTCTTCCATCCCTTCGATGATGGGCTCAAAGAATTTCGGATCAATGGTGGTATTGCGTCTTTGGGTGAGACTTGGCTGAACATCATCAACATCTCTTCCTTCAACAGTCTTTAGTAGGTGAGGGGTGAAGAAGTGTCCTCTATTGGCAATGGCAGCCGTCATGTTGGCGAGTTGCAATGGGGTAGCGGCCACCTCGCCTTGTCCGATCGCATTTGAAATGATGTAGGTCGAGCCCCAGCGATTGGGGCCGTAAGCTCTGTCGTAATAGTCGGTGTCCGGAATGCGTCCTGGACGTCCGGTGGGCAGGTCAACGCCTAAAAAGTCGCCTAAGCCGAAACTTTTCATGTGGGTAGTCCATTTATCGTGCGCCTCGGCTGTCGATTCAAAGTTTCGATAATAGGCTCTGAAGGTCTCAGCAAAATAGGCATTGCACGAATGGTGAATTCCTGAAATCAGATCACGAACTCCACCTCCGCAGTGGCAAGAACGTTTATCTCCGTAAACGTAGAAACCGTCGTAACAGGTAAAGGTAGTGTTAGGGGTAATGATACCTTCTTGTAGGGCCACTAAGGCGTTTAAAGTCTTAAACGGAGATCCGGGCGAAGGCTCAGCTAGAATAGAACGATCCCAAGTCGGGCGGGCCAAGCTGTCGTAATACATCTCAGTGTAGTTCTTGGAGCGCTGTCGACCAACGAGTAAGGCCGGATCATAGGTTGGACCACTGATCATGGTTAAGATTTCGCCACTAGAGGGTTCGATGGCTACGATACCCCCTCGTTTGCCGTTCATGAGGCGTTCGCCGTACTCTTGAAGGGTCTTGTCAATGGTGATTTGCACGTCACTCCCCATTATGGGTACACTGTCTAGTGCTCCTTCTTGATACGATCCGATCTCACGGTTATAGCGGTCTTTTTGAATGTAGCGGACCCCCTTTTTTCCGCGCAAAGTCTCTTCGTATTGACGCTCAATACCCGTGCGTCCGATGTTTTCTCCGGCGATATAATATGGATTCGCTCTCATGTCAGACGGATTCACCTCAGAGATATATCCCAGGACATTAGCAGCGGATTCAGTGTGGTAAGAGCGCAGTGATTTTTTTCGGATAAAGAAGCCTTCGAAACGTCTCAAGCGTTCTTGTAGCACCGCATAGCGTTCTTTTGATAAACTAGGCACTAGTACTGAGGGCAAACGGGTCGAATAGTTGACTGCCCTTTTCATTCGCTGCTCAAAGACCTCTCTACTTAAGTTGAGGAGTTCTAGAAAAGCCAGCGTGTCAAGTTGGCCCACCTCTCTCGGAATCACCATGACGTCATAGGCGGCCTGGTTAGAGACCAGGAGTTCTTTGTTGCGATCGAAGACGAATCCGCGTTCAGGATAGACGTATTCTTTGGTAATAGCCGGATCAGATTCGACCAGGGTTGAAGGTTTATAAAAGAGTTGCAGACTTACCAGACGTACAATAAAAATCACTCCGACGAGAATGATCGAGAACGACATGAGAAGGCGCGACATGCTTAGCGTTTTTGAGGTGAAAATAGAATCGCAATCACCGCCGCTACTAAAAAGCCAAACGGCAAATGAAAGGCGATCTTTTTCAAAATTACAAAAGCTTGGCCCAGCTCAAAAACCTCTATGATAAAGAAGATCAGGTGATGAGTTAAGACGAGCCAGAACAGGTAAAGCAGGTTCTGCCCAACGGTACCCGAAAACTGACTGTCGGTATGAAAACTAACACTAGAACCGTAGCTCAGGCGCAGTAGGGCGGGTCTGAAGTAGGCCGCTATCGTTAAGGCGATGGCATTGAAGGCCACGGTGTCGAGGGCTATATCGGTTAAGAGCCCTAGGCTAAAAGCTCCGAGCATTGACCACAAGCGGTCGCGCTCTAGTGGTGTCCAGTACAAATAGAGCACTAGTACCATAGGAGAAACCGCATCGAACCACTGCATCTGACTAAGCAAAAAGACTTGCGTCAGAAAGAGCGCAACGAATCGAAGCAATGCCATGGGGCTTAATTCATTCATCGTTAAGGCTTTCTAAGGTTCTGCGTTCGCTTTGATCGCGATGGTTGATGATGTATACCTGTGACAGGTTGGGCATTTCATTGCTGAGGCTCACCTCAATCGAATAAAAGCTGCTGTTCTGGGGTACGCTAAACTGAGAGATCTGTCCGATTAAGATTCCTGGAGGAAAAATACTTGACATGCCTCCGGTTACAATGCTGTCTCCGATTTGAATCGTGGCTGTTTTTGGGATGTCGCTTAGCTGGCAACGGTCAAGCTTCTTTCCATTCCACACCAGCGATCCAAAGTATGCACTTCCTTTGATAGAGGCATTGATACTGCTCTCTTCGTGCAAAAGTGACATGACGGTAGAATAGTTTTCTGAAACCTGCTCGATGATTCCGATCACACCTTGATCGCTTGTCACGGCCATATCTGCGGTTACGCCCTGTTTACTGCCCTTATTGATAGTGATGTAATTGCGCTTTCGAAGCACGCTATTCTTGACCACCTTGGCCGGAATCACCTCATAAGGAGTAAGCGTGTCACTGCTGGCGAAGCTGCCGTCAATTAAGGCCTTTTCAAATTGGGCTTGATAGAGCGAGGCCCGCAGTTGCGCATTCTCTTCTTGTAGCTGATTGTTGCGTTTTTTAAGGGTAAAGTAGGCCGCGGTATTGCTGTTGAAACGGTGGATGCTTCCCATTACATTGCCAGAGGAACTCAACCAAATGGCCTTTTGATGTGAGCTCTGAGTAACCGTAAGGCCTAGCGCCAAAAGGACTAAGAAAACAAGAAGGACTTCAGATCGCCATTTAAAGAGCAGCTCGAGAAGTCTTCCCATTATTGAATGAGGACGGTTTTGTATGCCTCAAGATGCTTGAGCGCGATTCCAGTTCCGCGTACTACGGCGCGAAGTGGATCTTCGGCGATGTAAACCGGAAGGTCGGTTTTCATAGAGAGACGTTGATCGAGCCCGCGTAGCATGGCACCTCCACCGGCGAGATAGATCCCCGAGTTATAGATGTCTGATGCCAATTCAGGTGGTGTTTGAGAAAGGGTTTCCATTACGGCCTCTTCGATACGAACGATTGACTTGTCGAGGGCCTTGGCCACTTCTCTAAAACTTACGACGATCTGCTTAGGCTTACCTGACAAGAGGTCTCTACCTTGAATTTCAAGATTTTCTGGCGGATTATCAAGTTCGTCTGTAGCCGATCCACACTCTATTTTGATGCGTTCCGCGGTGCGCTCTCCAATAAAGAGGTTGTGCTGGGTACGCATGTAGTTGATGATGTCGTTAGTGAAGACGTCACCCGCGATTTTCACCGAGCGGTCTACAACGATTCCTCCTAGAGCAATGACGGCGATCTCGGTAGTTCCACCTCCAATGTCAACGATCATATTTCCCTTAGGTTTCATGATGTCTAGACCTATACCTATCGCAGCGGCCATAGGCTCATGAATGAGGTACACTTCTTTTCCGTTCACGCGTTCAGCAGATTCTTTTACCGCACGCATTTCTACTTCCGTAATCCCAGATGGGATACAAATGACCATACGCAATGAAGGCGGAAAGAGTTTCTTCTGTAGCGCAGGAACACTTTTGATAAGCATTCCGATCATTTTTTCAGAAGCGTCAAAGTCTGCAATTACTCCGTCTTTAAGCGGCCGTATGGTCTTCATGTTCTCATGGGTTTTACCCTGCATGAGGTTGGCCTCTTGTCCTACGGCAACAATTTTACCCGACATACGATCCCTAGCCACAATCGATGGGCTGTCAACTACGACTTTGCCGTTGTGAATAATAAGGGTATTGGCGGTTCCGAGGTCAATCGCAATCTCTTCGGTCAAAAAATCAAAAAAGGCCATATTGTATTAAGACTGAGTGCTTTCGAAAGTACGAAAATTAATGTTTGAAATGACGGGTTCCGGTCATGACCATCGCCATGCCTGCTTTGTTGCAATATTCAATGCTAAGTTCGTCTTTTATCGATCCTCCAGGTTGAATGACTGCTCTGACTCCCGCATGGTCTGCAATCTCTACGCAATCAGGAAAGGGGAAGAAAGCGTCTGAAGCCATCACTGACCCTTCTAAATCGAACTCGAATTGCTTGGCCTTATGCACGGCCTGATTCAGGGCATCGACGCGCGAAGTTTGTCCGGTACCGCTGGCCAAGAGCTGTTTGTTCTTAGCTAAGACGATGGTGTTCGACTTGGTGTGCTTACAAATTTTAGAGGCGAACAATAAATCCTCTACTTCACTGGCGCTAGGGGTAGCGGTGGTGACTGTTTTGAGGTCTGCCGCGATATCGGTCTTGAGGTCGCGTTGTTGTACAAGTTGACCGTTTAGCGCCGTGCGCACCTGCATTTCAGGTAGGTTCCAGTGTTTTTGAACGAGCAGTATGCGGTTTTTCTTTTCGCTGAGAATGGTTACGGCCTCTGTATCAAATTCAGGAGCGATAACGACCTCGCAGAAGAGTGTCTTAATTTCTTGTGCGGTAGCGACATCGATTTTTTTGTTGGCGATAAGTACTCCCCCGAAAGCCGAAACTGGATCTGCGGCAAGGGCTGCCCTGTAGGCATCAACCAGGCGCTCTTTTGAGGCGAGTCCGCATGCGTTGTTGTGCTTTAAGATGGCGAAGGTGGGCTCGTCTTCTACAAACTCACTCATCAAAGTCACCGCTGCATCAACATCGAGAAGGTTGTTATACGAAAGCTCTTTGCCGTTCAATTGTTCGAAAAGACCATCAAAGTCTCCGTAGAAGACTCCTCTTTGGTGCGGATTCTCGCCATAGCGCAATCCACGCGCCCGCGATTCGCTTAAACGAAGGGCTTGGAACTCCTCTTCTTGATTGAAGTAGTTGAAGATAGCCGCATCGTAGTGCGAAGAGGTGGCAAAGGCCTGAGTGGCAAAGCGCTTGCGATCTGACAACTCAGTGCTTCCGTTTTTAATTTCTAACAGCTCGAGCAGGTCGCCGTATCCTTCTTGAGTTGAGACACAAAGCACGTCTTGATAGTTTTTGGCCGCTGCACGGATGAGAGAAATACCTCCGATGTCAATTTTTTCGATGATGGCTTCGGCTGATGCGCCATCGGCCACCGTTTTTTCGAACGGATACAGGTCTACAATTACTAGGTCAAGCGAAGGAATGTTGTATTCCTTTATCGTTTTTTGATCGTTTTCCAATGAGCGACGGTTTAAGATTCCTCCGAAGATTTTTGGATGTAGGGTTTTGACACGTCCACCTAAAATAGAGGGGTAATCTGTAATACTCTCGACCGCCACCACATCGATTCCGAGATTTTTGATAAAAGTTTCGGTTCCACCCGTAGAGTAGAGGGTGACCCCGAGCTCAGCCAGTTTGCGTACGATGGGCTCGAGTCCGTCTTTGTGAAATACCGAAATAAGTGCAGATTGGATAGGTCTAGAGGCGTTCATGGGCGTGTGTAAAAAGTAAAAATAAGGCTTTGTGTTTAAAGGATTTCAGAGACTTTGGCATTGACAAATTCGAGCAAGGCTACATCGGCATCTGTAAACGGATCTATGGTATGAGAATCGATGTCTATTTGACCGATGTTTACGCCGTCTTTAAAGAGCGGAATTACAATCTCAGACTTGACATTGATGCTGCAGGCGATATAGTTGTCTTGCGCCTTGACGTCAGGCACAATGAAGTTTTGGTTGCTCTCGGCGACCTGCCCGCAGATACCCTTACCAAACGGAATTTGAGTGTGATCAGTGGGCTCGCCGGCAAAGGCTCTAAGATGAAGTGTTCGGGTTTCGGGCTCATGAAAATAGAAGCCCACCCAGTCGTAATGAGCGATGTTTGAGCGCAGTACTTCGCACACCTGTTCTAAGCGTTCTCCTACTGATAACGCCTCGTTAAAAATCAGTGAATCGAGCTGTAGTTTGAGATCTTCCATACCTTTGAATAGAAAGTGCAAAAATAATCTAACCCAGTGCTTTAATCCAATGAAACAGACCTTTTATATAGACGGAATCACCTGCATGAGTTGTGTGGCCAAATTGACTGAGCATTACGGAGCATTTAAAGGCGTCAGCGAGGTGGTGATTGATAAAGAGAGCGGCAGTGTCTCTTTGACCACTGAGACCTCTTTGAGTCGTGCAGCACTGGCAGACGGTCTTCCTAAGAAATACTGTTTACGCCCAGAGCAAAAGGCAGCCCCCTCTGCTGCCCCCGTTCAAGAGGTTTCGAAATACCGTCAGCTCTTTCCGCTTTACCTCATAGGGGCCTATTTGTTTGCGGCGATGGGCTATCGCTGGTACAGTGAGGGTGTTGAGGCGGCCATGCTTGACTTCATGGGACTTTTTTACCTGGTATTTAGCTTCTTTAAGTTTCTCGACTACAAGGGGTTCAAACCCAGTTTTGCCATGTACGACCCAATCGCAAAGGCGATACCTGCTTACGGATATGCCTACCCTTTCATAGAGCTGCTACTCGGAATCGGATTCTTGTTGCGCTTTGAGGTGACCGTACTACTTTACATCACACTCGTCATCCTTGGGGTGACCACCATTGGAGTAGTGCGCTCACTGCTGGATGAAAAGGCCATTCAGTGTGCCTGTTTAGGGACGGCGCTCAAGCTTCCGATGACTGAGGCCACCTTCATAGAGAATGCGGTCATGCTAGCCATGACTTTTTACATGCTGGTGTAAATTTCCTCGATAGGATGGAATAAAAAAACCCGCGCCATCGGCGCGGGTTTTGAATCTCAAGAAGTATGGTGAATTACATCATACCTGGCATTCCGCCCCCTCCCATTGGTGGTCCGGCATGAGCCTCTTCTTTGATCTCTACAAGAGCACACTCTGTAGTTAAGATCATTCCTGCAACAGAAGCCGCATTTTCAAGGGCTACACGGGTTACCTTCTTAGGGTCGATGATACCAGCTTCTAGCATATTTACGTAGGTCTCTGTCTTTGCATCGTATCCGAAGTCTTTCTTGCCTTCGATAACTTTAGAAACTACGACAGATCCTTCGCCTCCGGCGTTTTCAACGATGGTGCGTAGAGGAGCCTCTATTGCGCGCTCAACGATTTGAATACCGGTAGCTTCGTCTGGGTTAGTGGCTTTGATTGAGCTAAGAACGCTTTTCGCGCGAACAAGGGCAACCCCTCCTCCGGCAACGATTCCTTCTTCAACTGCCGCTCTAGTGGCGTGAAGTGCATCGTCTACGCGGTCTTTTTTCTCTTTCATTTCTACTTCTGAAGCCGCTCCGACGTAGAGTACAGCTACACCACCTGCCAATTTAGCAAGGCGCTCTTGAAGCTTCTCTTTGTCGTAGTCTGAAGAAGTGGTCTCGATTTGAGCTTTTATTTGGTTGACACGTGCAGTGATGTCATCGGCGTTTCCAGCACCGTTCACGATGGTGGTGTTGTCTTTGTCGATAGACACTTTCTCTGCGGTACCTAACATGTCTACTGTTGCATTCTCTAGGGTAAATCCGCGCTCTTCAGCGATTACGGTTCCGCCTGTTAAGATGGCGATGTCTTCAAGCATCGCTTTGCGACGATCACCGAACCCAGGAGCTTTCACTGCAGCAATGCGCAATGATCCTCTCAGCTTGTTAACCACTAGAGTAGCAAGCGCTTCTCCGTCTACATCTTCAGCGATGATCAAGAGGGGTTTACCCGATTGAGCAACAGGCTCAAGTACAGGAAGTAGGTCTTTCATTGCCGAGATTTTCTTGTCAAATAACAAGATGTATGGGCTTTCAAGCTCTGCAGTCATTTTCTCAGAATCGGTTACGAAGTAAGGAGAAAGGTATCCGCGATCGAATTGCATTCCTTCTACAACATCTACATATGTATCTGTTCCTTTGGCTTCTTCAACGGTGATTACACCCTCTTTTCCTACTTTTTCGAAGGCTTGAGCGATGAGGTCTCCGATGGTTTCGTCGTTGTTGGCTGAGATAGCAGCAACTTGCTTGATTTTATCGGTAGAGTCTCCAACCGTTTTAGATTGTTTTGAAAGATCTTCAACAACGGCTTCTACCGCCTTGTCGATTCCGCGCTTAAGGTCCATTGGGTTGGCTCCTGCTGCAACGTTTTTAAGTCCTTCTTTCACGATTGCTTGCGCAAGCACGGTTGCCGTAGTAGTTCCGTCTCCTGCAAGGTCGTTCGTTTTAGAGGCTACCTCTTTTACCATTTGAGCACCCATGTTCTCAAGGGTGTCTTGTAGTTCAATTTCTTTGGCAACACTCACCCCATCTTTAGTGACTGATGGTCCGCCGAACGATTTTGAGATCGTTACGTTACGACCCTTAGGTCCTAGTGTTACTTTAACGGCATTGGCAAGTGCGTCAACACCGCGCTTTAAACCGTCTCTTGCTTCAATGTCAAATTTGATATCCTTTGCCATGATGGTTCGTTTTGAATTTTAATTAAACAATTGCTAAAATGTCACTCTCACGCATCATGAGGTACTCAGTACCTTCAAGCTTGAGTTCAGTTCCAGAGTACTTTCCGTAAAGTACAGTGTCACCAACCTTAACGGTGAGCTTTTCATCTTTCGTACCAGGGCCAACTGCCACAACGGTACCTTTTTGAGGTTTTTCTTTTGCGGTGTCAGGAATGATGATTCCTGATGCAGTAGTGGTTTCAGCCTCTAGTGGCTCAACGAGCACTCTGTCGGCCAATGGTTTGATAGATAACTTTGCCATTATTTTGAGTTTTATGATTTTTCGAAAAGAAATAAGACCAAAACTGTGCCACGCCTAAAAACGTGACATTCGGCCAAAAAAAATGCCAACTTGACTGACAAGCTGGCATTTTTAGTCGGAGTTGTACTGCAATTATTCTGCAGACTCTGACGCTTCGCTACTTTCAGTTGCAGGAGCCTCAGGTATAAGTGTTTCTTCAGGGATCACCTCTTCAATCGGAGCAGCTTGTTCGTCGATTAAACGCGACTCGCTTCCGCCAAATGCAGATTTCAGAGAGATATTTGATAATAGGATGAGGGCTACTAATAAGATGGCCAACGTCCAGGTGGTTTTGTCTAAAAAGTCGTTCGTGTTTTTCACGCCACCCACAACTTGGTTTCCGCCACCTCCGAAAGAAGAAGAAAGTCCTCCTCCTTTAGGGTTTTGAACCATCACAACTAAGATGAGTAGTAGCGAAACCACTACGATGAGAATTAAGAAAATTGAAAAAGTACTCATAGTCTCTGTTCTTATTCCTTGGCTTTAAGAGCCTTGGCTTTTCTAATTTGGTCTGCAAAGAAACTACTTTTTTCTGGAATTTTCACCATGAGTGCTTTGTAGGCTTTTATGGCCTTACCGTACTTTTTCTGGTCAAATAATAATTGTGCCAACGTCTCGGTGGCCATCTCTTTGTAGTCGAAGTAAATGGTGTCATCTACCTCGAATTCACTGTCGAAAGAAGGGTCTGCTTTAATCTTCGGCTTGTCTTGGATGAATTTGTCAAGCATATCGAATTTCCGTTGCTTGTCTTGGTTCTCGATTTGGTGCTCGGTAAGCCCTTCAGCGTTACCGCTAACCATGAGCTTCATCCAATCGGCGAATGTCTTTTGGGTACTTTGTGTAGATGCATCTTTTTGCTCAATAGAACCGTCAATTTCAAAATTGAGTGTTTCTGGGACAGGTATGCGTGGAGTAACTTGGATTTCGTCGAGGTCCATGTCAAATCCGCTTTTGGCGTCTGTGACAAATTGGGCCACGCGATTCTCACTTAGTGTTACCCCTTCTAACTCGTGATCCTCTAGCGGTTCTGCCTCTTCAATGAGTTGCAAAGCCTCGGTATCGAGCACCGCAGTATCTATTTCGATAAACGGATCTTTTTGTAGTTGCAACAAGATTGTCCGGTCGTAAGTGAGGGCAGCCGCACGATGCAGGGCTTCTTGCTTTTCATGAGTGTCAGTTGCATTGAGCCAGCGCAGCGTCCAGGCACTCTGCAAATAACCAAACCGCTTGGTGAGTGAACGTACCTGTTCTAGCTCAGCTTCATCAAGAGACGAAGGCCGTTGCAGAAATTTCAGGTAGGTGTCAGCGGTGGTGATCATAGCATTACCAGTCGGCTAATGAGGCGTTAAAGATATCTTGTGTCAAACGCTCAAACAAGACTTCGTGCGCCTGAGATTTGACAGACTCAAGAAGGCTATTAGCCGGAAAGTCGTAAAAGAAACTAAAGCGGTTCTCAAAGTCTGAGTCTTCTTTGGTTTTATTGTAAAAACGGACATTCACCGTCATCTTCAAGCGGTTTTGTGCCGCCTTCTGAGCCGCCGTTGCGGTCATCGGTTGTACGCGGTATTCTACAATTTCTCCTTCGTAGACGAGGTCTCCGCCCGAATTGGTAAGCGAGAGACTTGTCTGGTTTAAGATGATGTCTTGCAAGGCGATGGTGAAGTCGCGATCCAAGCCGGGTTCAATGACCGAACCAGGGGTTTGGTCGGCTAAATTTTGGAAGAAGTTTACCTGAAAATTCTCTGCCGTACCTACGCTCGCTCCCGAAAGGTTGTAGTTGATTTTAATGCCGCACGAAAAGAGGAGCAACAATAGGCTTAAGGGTGCGATTTGACGCCAATTCATAGGTTGTATTGTTTGATTTTGCGGTACAAGGTACGTTCTGATATCCCCAATTCATCTGCAGCAGCTTTGCGCCTTCCTCCGTTTCGCTCAAGGGATTTTTTGATTAGCTCGATCTCCTTTTCCCGTTGCTGGGTTATGTTGGAGGTATAGCTTACGATCCTGTTAGGCGTTCCGTCATCGTTGAATTTATAGGAGCGTACATTGGAGTTGAACCAGAATG
>JALRDO010000014.1 GCA_023262185.1 Flavobacteriaceae bacterium | reverse complement strand
GCGATGTGGAAGACAAATATACGATAACTCGCGGGATTACACCAAAAAAGACGAGGTTTTAAAGTTTGACTTTATTAGTGTGGCTATTTAGCTCTTTTGTTAAAATCACCTGCTTGCTTTAGAGCAAGTCTTGATTTTTGTATTTTCAAACAAAATCTAAAAAAATGGCTCAATATTCTCTTTATGTGAACGGATCGGTGAAAACCGTTGATGTAGATCCGTCAACCCCATTGCTGTGGGTGCTTAGAGACCACCTCGATTTGGTGGGAACAAAATTCGGATGCGGAATCGCTCAATGTGGTGCCTGTACCATCCACTTGAATGGCACCGCGGTTCGCTCCTGTCAGTTGCCTGTCTCTTCGGTGGGTAACGGTGAGGTGGTGACCATTGAAGGAATCTCTGAAGATGGAGATCATCCGGTTCAATTGGCCTGGATTAAAGAAGATGTGCCTCAGTGCGGCTACTGTCAGGCGGGGCAGATTATGTCGGCGACGGCGCTGTTGAAGCAAAATCCGAATCCGACCGATGAAGAAATTGAAGCCGCCATGGCGGGCAATCTTTGCCGCTGCGGAACCTACATAAGAATCAAAAAAGCGGTGAAAGAAGCCGCATCAAACCTATAATCTCAGTGCTATGGCGAACAAGACCGTAAACAACAGTAGACGATTTTTTATCAAGAGCTCGCTTTTAGCCGGAGGAGGTATGATGCTTTCTTTTCCGATGCTAGAGGCCTGTAATTTCTCACCAGAACAGGTAAAATCAATGCCTAAGGAGTGGTTTGAAATCAACGGATACCTAAAAATTGCCGATAACGGAATGGTGACCATCATGTCTCCGAATCCTGAAATTGGGCAAAATGTGAAGACTTCTATGCCAATGCTTATTGCAGAAGAACTCGGGTGTAACTGGGACGATGTGACCGTAGAGCAGGCTCCATTGAATTCAAATAAATTCTTCCACCAGATGGCTGGGGGGAGTACCTCGATCAGTGCAGCCTGGACTCCTTTGCGTAAGGCCGGTGCAACCGCACGAGTGATGCTAACCAAAGCTGCAGCAACGGCCCTTGAGGTAGAAGCTTCAGAATTGCGTGTCGAAAACGGAACTATTTATCACGACGCTTCAGGGCGCTCACTTGGCTTTGGCGAGGTGGCTTCTGCTGCTGCAGTGCTTGAAGTTCCTGAAGAGGTAGAGCTTAAGTCTATCAAAGATTTTACGATCATCGGTACGGCACGTAAAAATGTCGACGGCAAGAAGATTGTAACTGGTGAATCGCTCTTTGGTATCGATTACAAAGAAGATGGAATGCTGTATGCGGCTATCATTCATCCGCCTGCGTTCGGAATGAAAATTAAATCGTTTGATGCCTCAAGAGCCTTGGCGATGCCAGGAATCACCGATGTCTTTCAGTTTGAGAATTACCGCGACGGACAAGCCAAGGGAGCATTCGATCTCAAGGCGCACCAAACGCAAATCGCGGTGGTGGGGAACTCTACCTGGGAGGTTTTTCAAGCTAAAAAATTAGTCGACGTGTCTTTCGAAGAGGCCGGAGATCAGGTCAATGAATTGAGCTTCTTTGGACGCACCAACACGGTAAAATGGCCTGCAGGACTCGAGAGTACGCGTCAGCATAAAGAGAAGATGAATGCTGCAGAAAAAGGACCAAGACGCACAGAGCGCAAAGACGGAAATCCTGAGGCTCAGTTTGCTGCTGCAGATAAAGTACTTGAGCGCACTTATTACGCACCATACCTTGCGCATAATACCCTTGAACCTCTAAACTTCTTTGCAGATGTTAAAGCAGATTCTGCCCGTTTTGTAGGACCTATTCAATTGCCAGAAATTCTTGAGCCTGCACTAGCTGCTCGCTTTGACCTTCCGGTTGAAAAGGTAGATATCATGATGACGCGTATCGGAGGAGGCTTCGGTAGAAAACTATACGGTCACTTTATGCTAGAGGCAGGAGTGATCTCTCAAACCATTGGTAAGCCGGTGAAATTGGTCTACACCCGTGAAGACGACATGTCTGCTGGTGCCTACCGACCTTCTTATCAGGTTACCTATAGAGCGGCGATCAAAAACAATGAGGTCACTGCGGTACATGTGATTGGAGGAGGGGTTCCTGAGAGTCCGCTTGCAGCGAATCGCTTTCCTGCAGGAGCTTTCGATCACTATCAAGCAGAGTCATGGACGGTCGATTCAAATATCACAACGGGAGCCTTTAGAGCACCGCGATCGAACTTTATGGCCAGTGCCGAGCAAAGTTTTATCGATGAGATGGCCGAGGCGATCGGAAAAGATCCGCTCGATTACCGCTTAGAATTACTAGAGCGTGCGAAGAACAATCCGGTCGGAGAGCGCAACGATTACGACGCAGAACGCTACGCAGGGGTGCTTAAATTGGTCAAAGAAAAAGCCAATTGGGAGTCGCCTAAGCCAGGCGTACACCGCGGAGTTGCTGCCTATTTCTGCCACCAGTCGTATGTTGCCAATGTCGTTGACGTAGTGGTAGAAAACGGTACACCCAAAGTAGACAAGGTCTATGCGGCTGTTGATTGTGGTGTAGTGATTAATCCTGATGCCGCGGCCAACCTCGCTGAAGGGGGTAGCGTTGATGGAATCGGTCACGCGATGTACTCAGAGCTGACCTTCAGCGACGGAGCACCTAATCAGACCAACTTTAATGAGTATAGACTCATCCGCCATAACGAAGCGCCAAGAGAGGTCGAAGTGCATTTTGTGCCTTCAGAGGTGAATCCAACAGGTATGGGTGAACCGCCTTTCCCACCAGTAATGGGAGCTCTAGCGAACGCACTCTATCAAGCTACTGGTAAGCGCTTGTACAAGCAGCCTTTCATGGGCTCACAGGCTTAAACCTTTAGGAGCATGATCGAGGTCGAGCAGGCACTGTCACTGATTGATGCCCATGCTACTGTTTTGGAGGTAGAACATCTAGCTGTAGACGCCGTCTTAAGGGGACGCGTCTTGGCAGAAGCCGTACCTGCCCCAGCTGATCTCCCGAGTTTTAGGCAATCTTCTATGGACGGTTATGCGCTTTGTTACAAGACCGACGCATCGAGTTATGAGGTTATTGGCGAAGTGGCGGCGGGTTCTTCTGAGCATTATGCGCTTTCACCGGGTCAGGCAGTACGGATTTTTACCGGTGCCCGTGTTCCAAAGGATTGCGATCGCGTGATCATGCAAGAGCAGGTCAGTCGAACGGCAACATCTATTCAACTCAAGGCTGATACCCGTGAGTGTCAGAACGTACGAGCCATTGGCAGTCAAATTCGTAAGGACGAAATTGTACTTGAAGCACAGACCACATTAACCCCCGCTTCCATTGGATTATTGGCCTCTTTGGGTATAGCATCCGTTTCGGTGATTCAACGCCCAAGGGTAGCTATTGTGGTTACGGGTAACGAGCTCGTGGCCTTGGGGGAATCCAAAAATGAAGTTCAGGTTTATGAGAGCAACAGTCTAGCCCTGCAGGCCGCCCTTGAGGGCTTAGGCCTTGAAGTAGCTAAGGTGCTCTATGCCTCAGACGATCCCGACCAAACGGTGGCTCGTTTGGCTGAGGCGCTTCAAGAGGCTGATATGGTGCTGATTTCTGGAGGCATCTCTGTCGGAGATTACGATTATGTCGCCGATGCCTTAAAAGGTATTGAGGTTGAATCTATATTTTACACCGTTCGCCAAAAGCCGGGTAAACCCCTGTTTTTCGGAAAGAAAGGTGAGAAGGCCGTCTTTGCCCTTCCTGGTAATCCGGCCTCGACGCTGAGCTGCTTCTATGTGTATGTCAAGCGCTACCTAGAGCGAGTTCAAGGTATAGAGGTTAAAGACCTCGAACTCACTCTTGAGGCACCTATTGAAAACCGATTCGGGAGGGCGCTTTTTGTCAAGGCCAAGCGATCAGGAGGGGCGGTTACTCCTATAGACGAATTTAATTCGGCTACCCTTATGAGCTTTGCGAAAGCAGACGCCTTAATTTATGTACCCGCCGACACCACTAGGCTAGAGGCTCAAACTGCGGTTAAAGTGATTTCGCTATAGGGTATGCTTGAAGGGGTACACATCGGATTTCTAATACTCTTGCCCATTATGGCATTCTTGTATTCGAGTGTGGGTCATGGCGGAGCCAGTGGTTACCTTGCACTCATGGCGCTGTTTGCTTTTGAGACGACATTTATGAAGCAAACGGCCCTAACCCTAAACTTATTTGTGGCTGGGATTGCGTTTGTCCATTATTTCAAGGCCGGTCATTTCAATTGGCGGCTATTTTTATGGTTCGCCCTCGGATCTGTTCCTGCGGCCTACATCGGAGGCACCATTAACCTCGACCCGGTACTGTATAAAAGAATACTTGGGGTGCTATTGCTCTTTTCAATGGTACGCATGCTCGCCACCTTAAAAACTGCCGAAACGCCACCAGAGACGGTGCGCATTGTACCGGCAATAGGTTTGGGTCTAGCCATTGGATTGTTTTCAGGACTCATCGGTATCGGTGGGGGAATCATTCTCACTCCGGTGTTAATTTTATTACACTGGGCACGCATGAAAGAGGCGGCAGCGGTTTCAGCCCTTTTCATATGGGTCAACTCAGCGGCAGGGCTCGCGGGTCAGTGGTGCACGGGCGCGCAGTTTGATCCGAACAGTTGGGTTTATGTAGCCTTAGCGGTAATCGGAGGATTTGCTGGAGGGTATGTCGGAAGCCGACGCTGGAGTAATCGTCTACTGACCTATTTCTTAGTTGGGGTTCTCGGAATTGCGGTGGTAAAACTATTTTTGATCTAATGGAATACACGCTCAACTTTTACGGACCCTTATCTGAGCTTTTTGGAGCGCACGGGCGTATAGTTTTGGCTGAAGGAAGTACGGTGTCAACCTTGCGTGTGGCCTTAGAACAGGCCTTTGAGGGTTTGAGCGATTATCCTTACACCTTGGCCCAAGATGGAGCTTTTAAATCAGATCACGAGCTCTTGAGTTCAGGAGCGATAGAGGTGTTTCCTCCATTTTCAGGCGGATGAAAAACCGATACGACCGACATATCAAGCTAAAGCCATGGGGCACTGCTGCACAAGAGCAGTTAGGCAGTTCTCATGCCGTGGTGGTCGGTGCCGGAGGATTAGGTGCTGCCGTGTTGCCTTATCTCGCTTCGGCAGGGGTAAATAAGATTACCATTGTCGATTACGATCGCGTCTCGCTCTCGAACCTGCAACGTCAGGTCTTGTATGCTGAAGAGGATATCGGGCGTCTAAAGGCTGAGGTGGCTGCCGAGAAGTTAGATGCCCTGAATAGTGAGATTCAACTGAAAGCGATCCCTCAAGCCATTGATGTTCATTCTGCTGAGCACCTTGTAAAGGAGGCCGATGTAGTACTCGATTGCACCGATAACTTTCGCACGCGCTATGTGATCAATGATGCTTGCGTACGCCAAGATATTCCCTTTGTTTTTGGGGCACTCCACACCTTTAGCGGACAGATGGCGGTTTGCAATTACAAGGGCTCTGCGACCTATCGCTGCCTCTTCAAAGAGGCTCCAACTAATGCGGTGATTCCAAACTGTGCTGAAATTGGTGTCTTCTCCCCACTGGTGGCCTTGATCGGTTCACTCATGGCATCTGAGGCCTTAAAGGTTTTGGCGGGCTTAGCATCGGTTCAAGCCGCTAAGCTTATCACTTACGATCTTTTGACGCATCAGCAGCACGCCTTGAGTTTTACCCCCAATACTGCTGAAATTGAGCGGATAAAGACCTTAGAACGCATTGAACCCATAGCGTTGAACGATTGCGAATGGAACCGGCAAACGCTGTTTGTGTCTGATCTGAAGGAGTTGAAAGATCCACTCTTTGTAGATGTGAGAGAGGCCGGGGAGCATCCGCAGATTGATAATACTGAGGTCGTGGCTTTAAGTGAAGGTTTGCCGAACGATCGCCCTTTAGTTTTGTTCTGTGCTACCGGAAAAAGGGCACGCCTTTGTGCGCAGAAAATTGAGCGTGAAAACGTATATTACCTCAAAGAAGAAATTGAAGACTTTATCCATTATCTGAATCAAATGAAGCATGACTAAGTCGATAAAATCTATACTCATAGAGGGTCCTATTGATCCTGAAAAAATAAAGAAGTCGATCGCGGCCCATCAGCCCAAGACACAAATCGGGGCGCACTCCATTTTCTTGGGTCAGGTGCGTGAAGATGAGATCGATGGCAAAAAGGTTGCCGCGATTGAGTACAGTGGACAGCATGAGATGATCAACAGTATTGCACACGAGATCAAAGAATCGCTTTTCGAGCAATTTGATATTACTTGTGCACACGTCTATCACAGTATAGGCCGTGTAGCCGTTGGTGAAATCTGTTTCTTTGTTTTTGTCTCTTCAGGCCACCGCAGGGCCGTTTTTGAGGCGCTCCCTTATTTTGTAGATGAGCTCAAGGCAAAACTGCCGGTCTTCGGAAAAGAGCTTTTTGAAGACAACACCCATCAATGGAAAGTAAATACCTAATTCATGGTCGATATTACACATAAGAATACCACGCTCAGAATTGCCGTAGCCTCGGCCATTGTAACGGTTAGCGCAGATGAGACCATAGCGGCTATCAAAGAAGGGCGGGTACCTAAAGGCGACGTCTTCGAAATGAGTAAGGCAGCCGGACTCCTCGGGGTCAAGAAAACGCCTGAGCTCTTACCCGATTGCCACCCCATTCCGATCGAGTATACCGGATTCTCATTTGAGATTGACGGTCGGCAGATTAACATTCTGTGTGAGGTCAAGACGATTTACAAAACAGGGGTAGAGGTTGAGGCCATGCACGGGGCCAGTATTGCAGCACTCAATATGTACGACATGCTCAAGCCCATCGACAAGGGTGTAGAAATCGGATCGATCAAATTACTCAGTAAAAAAGGAGGCAAGTCAGACCTCAAGGCTAGTGGCACTGGCCTTAAAGGCGGAGTGGTGATCTGTTCTGATTCCGTATCGGCCGAAAAGGCCGAAGACCGCACCGGATTATCAATTCAAAAACGCCTCATCGGTTTGGGCCTAGCATGTGAGGGGGTTGAGGTAGTCCCTGACGAGAAAGAAGGCATAGCGGCAAAGCTCTCTTCGCTTTCTGATGCCGGATGCGATCTCATTGTTTTCTCTGGAGGCACCGGAGCAGCCCCACGCGATGTAACCTTTGAAGCGTTGAGCCCCCTCATCGAAAAGAGGCTCTCAGGAGTAGAAGAGGCGATGCGCAGTTACGGTCAGGCCCGCACGCCAGTGGCTATGTTTTCGCGCTCACTAGCCGGCATCTATAAAAACGCCATAGTATTGGCACTACCCGGTTCAACGGCTGGAGCCACCGACTCGTTCAACGCGGTAATGCCGACGTTGCTGCATTTGATTGAGGTGATTCAAGGAAAAAGACACGATTAATGAAGCATTCGGGTATTCTATACGATTCTCATCAGCGTTTTCACAATTATTTGCGGATTTCGCTCATTGAGAAGTGCAATTTGCGCTGCACCTACTGTATGCCCAGTGCCGGAATTCAGCTGAGCCCGAAAGAAAGCCTCATGACCTCCGAAGAGGTCTATGAAATCGCCAAGGTATTTGTGCATCATGGGGTCAACAAGATACGATTGACCGGAGGAGAACCTCTATTGCGCAAAGATTTCGGGGAGATTCTCGAGCGATTGTCTACTCTCAAGGTTTCACTGGCCCTCACCACCAACGGAATACTGCTCGATCGTTACCTCGATGATCTCAAACGAGCAGGGTTACGCAAGTTGAACTTTAGTTTAGACACTCTGAATCCGGAATCTTTCAATACGATCACCCTTCGTGACCAATTTGAGCGCGTGCATACGAACCTGCAGATTGTGCTCAATGAAGGGTTTGACGTGAAAATCAACGCGGTGCTTTTAAAAGGTCAAAACGAAGAAGAAATCATTGATTTTATTGCCCTCACTGAAAGAGAACCGCTATCGATTCGCTTCATTGAATTCATGCCTTTTCAGGGCAATGCTTGGGACCAATCGAAAACCGTTTCTCTAGCAAGCATCTTGGAACGCATCGAAGGACATTACGGTAGAGATCGCGTCGAGCGCCTTCAAGATGCCCCCAACGATACGGCCAAGAACTTTAAAATCAGCGGATTTAAAGGAAGTTTTGCGGTCATTAGCACCGTTACTAATCCGTTTTGCGACAGCTGCAATCGCATACGACTTACGGCTAACGGAAGGCTGCGCAATTGCTTGTTCTCAGACAAAGAGCAAGATCTGCTAGGCGCACTACGCTCAGGCGAGCCCATAGAACCGGTCATTCAAAAAGTACTGCAGCTTAAAAAGGCCGTTCGCGCCGGACTTGATTCTCCTGAAACCTTTGAGGATTACCACAATCATCAGAGTAATCGCTCGATGATCAAGATTGGGGGTTAGCCTTTTTCAAGGCCTCGTAATGTGCGTAGGTATCCATGTCTGCCAGTAGCGCTGAAGGCGTGTAAGCCAGACAGTCGTCAAGGTGATTTTTAACCACGGGTTTCGCTCCGAAATCTCCATCTAATGCTTCAAGTTCATCAAAATAGGCAGCGCTAAAAATGGCCGGAATACCCTTCCACCCTTCAGTTGAGGTCGACTGCACAATACCGGCAGTATTCAGATGATAAAAGTCAATGAGCGCTTTGAGGTAAGTGGCGGTAATGAGGGGTTGATCTACCGCTACGATCAAAACCGCTTCGGGCTGAAGATGACGGATCGCTGAGACGCCGGCCGCAATGGAAGATCCCATACCCGCATCGAAACTTACATGAATTACACGCAAGACCTCTTCATCTTTTAATACCGTTGAGATAGCCTCTTCATGTGCTCCAAGCACAACGGCTATGGGACAGTCTAAGGCCTTTAAAGTTTCAAGCTGGTGTTTGATGAGCGGTCGCTGCTGCCATTCTAACAATGCCTTGGGTTGGCCCATGCGTGACGAATGACCCGCTGATAAAAGCAGTGCGGCCAACTTAGGCATGGATGTTTCCTCTTTTTTGATGTAGGGGCTTTCCGTCTTTTTGGCGCAATACCGATAAAATCTCACTTAAGATAGAAAGGGCAATTTCTGGGGCGCTTTGGGCACCGAGGTCGAGTCCGGCAGGTCCGCGAAGCAGATCGATAAAGCGATCGTCTGTTTCTGGCTTGCGTTCGAGCAGGGCATCAATCAGACGCTCTCTTCGATGTGCAGGGCCGAGGAGTCCGATATAAGCCGGTCTAAAGTCGGTCAATTCGAGCAGGTACTGAGTGTCTTTACTAATACTATGGGTCATGAGCACCATGGCAGCGTTCGGCCCAATGGGGAGGTCGCTAATCTCTGAAAACAGGGGAGTCATCAGTTGATACGCTCCATTAAAGTATTCTATTGTTTTCTGCTCGTCTGGCGGAGCCACTACCTTTACCCTGAATCCTAAAGTGCTTGCCATTTGACTAAGGATTGCGCTGTCGTGCTCTGCCCCGAAGATGAAGAGCTCGTTCAAAGGGGCTAGGTCTTGTTCAAAAATAGCCTCTCCTTTCGGCTTATGGTTGGGCGATAAGGCATACCCTTTAGAGCCAATGCAGATTTCAGATCCTAAAATGGCATGGGCCCCTAATTCAAGACGGTAGTGCGACTTCCATGTTAAGGGCTGCTTGGTGTCTACAGCTTTTACGATTTCTGCTATGGCTGCCGCATCGAGTTCTAGCGGTTCAATGAGAAGCCTGAGTATTCCTTCACAACCTAAGCGGTAACGCCCGTCGTATTCCATTATGGTAGGAGTCTTGGACTCAAAGACCACAAGCGATTGCCGAAGGATCTCTTTCTCCACACAACCCCCACTAACGGCACCCACCATGCTGTGATCTTCGGCGATCAACATCCGAACTCCTGGCTTACGATACGAAGAGCCCTCTAGGTGCACCAAGGTGACCATGAGACAAGAGATCCCTTTGGAGCGGTAGTCTTGATAAGTGTCGAGTATTTCGAGGAGTTCGTGGGTCATTTCAGATTATTCTTCTTTTTTAAGCGTAGGATAGCTTACCCCTAATTGCTCGAGATACGAATCGTATTTCTTTTCGTTGTAGAAATACTTTGAAAGGGCGGGTCTAAAACGCTCGTCAATTTCTGTATTGAGGAAGATAGGAGCCTCAGTATTCGCCTCTATCATGGGTTGGTATTTGGTTTCTTTTGTCTGTTCTTCATTGAAGTAAGCCCATGCCTCTTCAAGAACTGCCGGTTTGGTGAGCATGTCGATGAGTGTCATGGCCTCGACTTGAGCCCCTGCAGTTACCCCTTTATGTGCAATGGGAGTAGCCATGGCGATGGCATTGCTCCAGTGGTGCCCGGGTAGTCCAGGAATGTTTGACGGAAAGCGCAAGGTTACAGTAGGCAAGGTCCAAGAAACGTCACCGATATCGTCACTCCCTCCGCTTACCGGTTTTTCGACGGGTAATCCGAGCGGATTCAGTTCGTCTGAAAGGCCCGTAATATTTTTATTCCCTAACTCTGATTGAACGGCTTTGGCTAGGGTTTGATCAGCCTCTGACCATTCAGGAAGCCCTACTACTTCTATGTTTTTGTACATGGTCTCAGCGATGCTCTTATTGAAGTGGCGCGGCCAAGCCGTACCCAATATTTTATAGCTCATCTTGGTGTCGGTCATCAGAGCCGCACCCTCGGCAATGTTTCTGGCCGATTCATACATCTCCATAATACCTTCATAGGTGACGTCTCTGAAATAATACCAGATGCTTGATTTTGATGGAACCACATTAGGTTGATCTCCTCCGTCAGAAATGATGGAGTGTGAGCGTTTGAGCGGATCAAGGTGCTCGCGCTTGTAATTCCATCCGATATTCATGAGCTCAACCGCATCGGCTGCACTCTTTCCTCTCCAAGGTGCTCCAGCAGCATGTGCCGCATCGCCTTCGAAAGTAAACTCTACCGAGATCAATCCAGTACCAGAAGAGGCGCCCCATGAGACACCCATATTGCTGCTGACGTGGGTAAAAATACAGGCATCGATTTTATTGAATAGTCCATCGCGCACAAACCAAGCCTTAGAGGCCACCAGCTCTTCAGCGATACCCGGCCATAAAATGAGTGTACCTTCTAGATGGTTCTCTTTCATCACTTTTTGAACCGCGAGTACCGCCGTAATGTTAAGCGGAATCCCTGCGTTGTGACCCTCTCCGTGACCTGGTGCACCCTCAACGATGGGTTTGTGATAGGCAACCCCTGGATATTGAGAGGCCTTAGGAATACAATCTACGTCACTCCCGAGTGCAATCACCGGGCCTTCACCGCGGCTCCAACGTGCTACCCAAGAGGTGGGTATACCCGACACGCCGTATTCAATCTCAAAGCCATTTTTTTCAAGGATCTCCGTGAGGTATTTTGACGATTCTTTTTCTTGAAACCCGAGCTCTGCAAAACTGAAAATCTTGTCGACCATCACCTGGCTTAGCTTTTGATTTTCTAGCACCAATTCAGAGGCGCGTGCCTTCATTTTTTCGATGTCTTCGTCACTAAAGGTTTGTTGTGCTGAAGCGTAAACTGCAGTACTAAATGCTGTGATGAGCATTAGGTTTCGAAAGAGTAAGTTAGGTTTCATAGGTTTAAAGGGTTATGCTTCTTAAATGTACAAGAACTTTGAAAAGATTTAAGGATCGATTTCGGGTCTTTTTCGATTTAGACCTACATTTAAGAATCAAAATTGCATCTGATGTTTTCGAAACCTTTGAATCAAAAACTCATCACCGCGCTTGTGTTTGTAGCGGTGATTGCGGTCAATGCAGCTGCCAATGCACTTCCGATCAACGGATTCACCACGGGTGAGCTCTCAGATCGGTATTTCAATTTTTTTACTCCTGCCGGTTTTACCTTCAGTATTTGGGGGGTGATTTACTTGGCTCTATTGGGTTATGTCTTACTTATTTTCAGATCAAATCAGTTCTCGAGCAGTGAGCTTAGTTTTTTGTGGGTAGTCAACGGAGTCGCCAATATGGGCTGGATTTTTGCTTGGCATTACCTCAAAATTGCCAGTTCGATGTTTATCATGCTCATATTACTATTGAGCCTTATCTGGATAACCGATTACCTGCATAAAATCAAAGAGCCCGATCGAATTACCCTCTATGTGCGCGCTGCCTTTGACGTTTATTTCGGATGGATCAATGTGGCTACCATCGCCAACGCTACGGCCTTGCTAGTGGCAATGGATTTCGGAAGATGGGGACTCTCTGAGGCAGAATGGACCAGCACCATGGTAGGCGTTGCCGCCACAGTCGCTCTTTTGGTTTCACTCAAGCGTCGCTCTATTTGGTTTCTGCTACCCATACTCTGGGCATTTTACGGCATCTATTCTAAGCACCAGGCGGAGTGGGGTTTCAGGTCGGCCTACCCAGAGGTATTGAATACGCTTCAATTTGCCTTCGGTTTACTAATAGTAATGCTCTTATTCACTGTATACAAAAAACTAGCCTCTACTTCTCATGCGTAAATATTTAGTATTCCTTTTTGCAGCAGCATTTTCAATTACTGTGCAGGCTCAAGAGTCGACCGCTATTCAGAACACCTTCAAGAAAGAGATTCGCACTCTTTCAAAACGAAAAGTGGTGCAGCGTGCCTTTGATGCCATCGAACAAGACGACCCCTTTACCATGGCGCAGCACATTGAGTTGACCGAAATTGCCGCTCCGCCATTTATGGAACAAGAGCGGGCCGAGGCCTTTGCAGCAAAGCTTCGCGCTGTAGGTATTGATTCGGTTTGGATAGACGCGGTTGGCAATGTGATGGCCTATTTGCCTGGATCAAAAGGAGGTAAGACCGTGGCCTTGAATGCGCACCTAGACACCGTCTTTCCTGAGGGGACAGATGTGAGTGTCACCCAGCGTAACGACACCTTGTTTGCCCCGGGGATCGGCGACGACACACGCGGATTGGCCATGTTGTTGACCATTGCAAAGACCCTAAAAGAGCAAGAAATTCAAACGACCTCTGATGTGCTTTTAGTGGCCACTGTAGGCGAAGAAGGCCTTGGCGATTTAAGAGGAGTCAAAGAGGTTTTTAGCGAAAGAGGACCATCGATTGACTCGTGGATTTCTATTGACGGAGGCAATATCGGACGCGTCAATAACAAAGCCCTGGGCTCATACCGCTACAAGGTCATCTTTGACGGGCCAGGCGGACATTCATGGGGAGCCTTCGGATTAGCGAATCCGCACCACGCCCTTGGCTCGGCCATGCATCATTTTGTGCAAGCGGCAGATGCCTACACCAAAACCGGACCTCGTACCAGCTACAACGTTGGAGTTATTGAAGGAGGGACTTCTGTAAATTCTGTCCCCTTCAGCTCAAGCATGCTCATTGACGTTAGATCGATAGCACCGTATCGCCTCGATGAAATGGAGGCGCTTCTAAACCAAGCCGTTCAGCAAGCATTAGAGGAGCAAAACGCGATCCGTAGAAGAGGTGAAGCCCTGACCGTTAGCGTAGAAAAAATCGGAAACCGTCCGTCAGGAGAATTAGACCCTTCGGTCCCCTTGATTCAGCGCGCCATGGCAGCAACCGAACATTTCGGAGCGGTACCCGAACTTACTCGCGGTTCAACCGATTCGAACATCCCAATCTCACTTGGCGTTCCGGCTATAACCATAGGTCGTGGAGGCCGCGGCGGCAACGCCCATTCGCTTGATGAGTGGTGGGTGAATGATGAAGGACACAAGGCCATTCAGTTGGCGTTGCTTATACTTGTGAGCGAGGCGGGGTTGTAGTCTACTCTTTGATCATCTCATAATCGTAAAAGGCCTGAGGATGAATGGATTCAAAGGCATCATTTGAGAGGTAGCTCGTGCGTTTGTGATGCACAAGTAATCCCTGATGCCATTGCATGGAATCATTAGTGATCAGACTCATCTTATCGTTATGCTTCACCGCGTTGGCAACCACCTGATAACTTTTGGTGTCAATGAAGAAGTACCAAGTGTCTGAAGACCCTTTATAAGTGACCTCTAAATGATGCACGTTAAAAGTGCCTCTACTCAATTCAAGGTTGCGCACACCCTGATAGCTCAGATGAGCCTTCTCGTCATTGAGCTTAAAAGGTTGAAAGAACACAAATTTGGCCCCGTCTACACTACTTTGATGCTGTTCAATGATAAGGCTGTCGTTGACTGGTGTGCTGTCTTGAAGGAGTGAGAGTTGATTGTCTAAATGAGAAACCTCATAGACTGCCCCTTCTTTGGAGTACGTTAAATAGGTATCATTGAATCGAGGGTGAATTATTCGCTGTTCTAGGGTGTCGCGAATAGAGCCGTTAGCTTCAGTAGTATAAGTAGTCTTTAGATAAGAAAGGTCCTTAAGGTTATGGTATGCCTCAAGGCCGCCATGAGCATCAAGCGCATCTTGAAGCACCTCCTCTTCGACAGAAAGGGTCTCTGAGCACGAGAAAGTAAAGAAGGTGATTGCTACAAAGGCAAAGGCACGGATGAATCGTTTCATGTGTAATCAATTGAAAAGAATTTCATCCATGAACACCCAACTGGGGCTTCCAGGGCTGGCATGCCATGCAGGGTTTTTCATGCGGCTTTTCACTACGATTTTTAGATGCGCCACGCTTTGGCTTTTAAGGTTGAGGTCAAAGAATTGTTGTTTGACTTCTCCACCCGGACCTTCAGCCTCGTAAGTGGCTCTTTCAAGCAGGCGTTGCCCATCTGGAGTGATCTCATAGACTTCGATCGCAGCAGGAAAAAAGATCCAACTACCGGTCGCTGAGAGTGCGCTTATACTAATGGTATTGATGGATTGAGGTTGATCGAAGGTCACTTCTGCTCCTGTATGCATTGCCTCAAACCCTAGCCATTTACCGTCTTTGTGGTCGAGGCTGCCATGAGTCAGATCAATTAGGGTTTCTGCACCACTGGCGGTATAAGAGCGATGCGCTGGTGCTAATAGTTTAACCGTGGCGGGTGTGAGTGATGCTTTTCTGAAGTGGGCAGCGGCCTCAGGACTTTTTTTCCATCCTTCAAGATAAGAGCGTACCCTTAGGGCCGATGAATGGCTAAGGTGCAGTGGGCTTTCATAAACTTGACTGGTTGAATCTGGAGCGCTTCCGTCTAGGGTGTAGTGAATTGCAGCTTCTTTAAAAGTAGAACTGATCTTGACCTCGGTAGAATCTTTGAAAAGTGTGCTAGTATACTCAAGAATAGGAGGTGTCAGAGTACTTTCTGGGAAGGCCTCGTTTGGAATGTAATGGATGGTAATCGAAGCGTGCTGGGCATTGAATTCAGCCATTTCTTTTTCACTTATTTGCGTCGAAGCCAAGTAGAGATTGCTGAGTTCAGGCATATTTTCAAAGTCGTTTAGCGCTGCCGCATTAAGTGCAGTTCCGAATCCATTGAATGCATTCAGGTTAGAGAGTTTTTGAATACTGGAGAGGGCCTTATCGGTGATCAAGGTGTGGGGTAGGTCTAACTTTAATAGGTTTTCAAATGCTTCTAGCTGAGGGGCCAATTCGTCATTGAAATTGGAATAACTGAGATCAATCTCGATGATATGAGCTGCGTATTTTTTGAGGAGCCTAAAATCTCGGGTTTGAAGCGTCTTCATACCCCGTGCACTGATTCGCAGCATAGGATGATCACGATCGACCGGATGAACCGAAAAGCCGCGCTCTCGCAGCTCTAGAATCCAAGATTCAGGCACTCTATCGTACTTAGATTTCCACTTCTCGAGTGGAGTAGAGGAATTGGTGAGTCGGCGAAGTACCTCAAGCCAGTTCGCATCTGGGGCCAACGAAGCTACTGAGCAATTCGTACAAAAGTCATTCGCCGCCCACCATTCGAGTAAAGATTTTTCATCAGTTAAGAGCTGAAGCTTGTTGTTGGGAGGCATATGGAGGTCGTCTTCTGGTTCGAGGTGAATACGCTCGAGCAGCAGATTTAGGCGTTCACTGTCAGAGTTCATTTGACTTCCGTTCTTTCCGCCTTTTATGAGCATCTCATACGAAGTGAGTTGTAACTTTCCTTTGGTCTTGTTTTGGTTATGGCAATTCACGCATTTTTGATCCAATACGGGTTGGATAAGATCGGTATATACCTTAGCCTCTTCTACCGAGGCTATCTTTAAATCGATCTCACTTTCGCTGAAGGTGCCTGTGATAAAGCCTTCGCCGTGCGTTAATGTTCCACCCTGATGCCCGGCAGCGATTAGGATGAAAAGTAGTACCGTGTAAGCCGGCATATAAAAACGGCTGGGAGCTCCTGCCGCTATTTTTTTTGCTAAGACGAGCAGCACTAACGTGCCGAGGCTAAAGAGTATACCGAGGTTTCTATGCAGGGCCACCGCATCTATATCGTAGACCCCTTGATTTGCAATGATGAGTCCTGTCGCTATAGAAATGAGGCTGCTCACTAGGGTGATGCCTAAAGTGAACCTTCTAATCTCTGAGGGCAGGGCCTTCTTGATTGCTAAATAATAGAGTTCTAGCAAAAACCCGAAGACAAAGATGCCAATGGGGAGGTGCACAAATACGGGATGCAGGTTACCTATTATGTTCACGCAAGAGGGCCGATTGAATTAAACGCGTTTCAGTTTGATGGGGTAGGTTTTACCCGCATTCCATTGACATACATAGAGGTTCTCGTCTTCATCGACACACACGTCGTGTGGATGCTTAAATACCTGTGTGTCCTGTTTCATATGTTGAAGTTGGTCCTCTTCGTTGTAAATGGGCGCTATACCTCCAGGTGCAGAAACCAAGCGGTTCTTTTGATCAAGAACCGAGATGAATCCTGTATCTGGGGCCTTGTCTCCTGACCAAATTGTGGCGAGATAGACCTCCTTTCCATTGACCACCGGACGACAAATGTAGGCTCCGGGTAATTCGTATTTTTCAATGAAGGTTCCGTCTAAGCTAAAGCGCTTTAAGATATTTTGCTCGCGCTCAGTGATGAGCAGCGTGGTTTGTCCTGATCGCTGATCTATGCATATACCGTGCGCGTTTAAGAATTGGTGGTCCTCGGTGCCACGTCCGCCGAATACGTTTTTGATGTTGCCTTGAGCGTCGTAGTGAATGATGTATTGCGATCCGTATCCGTCTGCCACGTATACGTCGCCATTTGGGGCGACACAACTCTCGGTCGGAATGTAGGCCTCTGGCTTATCGTACTGCTCAAGCTCGGCCGGAAATTCAAAGACATGAACCACTCTTCCGTCAAGAGTCGTTTTGATCACTTCATGGCGGTTATTGTCACAGATGTACAAATATTCAGTGCCGTTTTCGTCGTGAATACTAAGGCCATGCCCCCCTGGATAGTCGCTTCCCCAACTATCGAGAAGCCTGCCTGATTTGTTGTAAATAAGGATGTTGTTTTTCGTCTCATTGGTGATCATGAAGATCCGTCCCTTTCGGTCTTGAACCATCTCGTGACAGTCATTCACCGGATGTTGATTTGGATCTAAACTTCCCCAATCAAAGTCTACTTTGTATTTGAAATCGCCGTGCCCGATGACCGTTTGTTGGGCTCTTTTAAAGTCGGCGTAGGTCCAAGAACTAAGGGATATACCCAACATTCCTGCAGCGGTTGTTTGAAGAAATTTTTGACGATTCATGTTAGAGCGATTAGGAGTTAGGGTTAGCTTAAAATATCGTGAACGACATGGCCTTCAACATCGGTGAGCCTGAATCTTCTTCCTTGGTACTTGTAGGTGAATTTTTCGTGGTCTATACCGAAAAGATGCAAAAGCGTGGCCTGAAAGTCGTGGACGTGAACGGGGTTTTCAACAATGTTATATCCGAACTCATCGGTTTTGCCGTAAAGCCCAGGCTTGATTCCACCACCAGCGAGATAGATACTAAAGCTTCTCGGGTGGTGATCTCTACCGTAGTTGTCGGCTGTTAGCGTTCCTTGTGAGTAGTTGGTGCGTCCGAATTCACCTCCCCATACCACGAGAGTATCTTCGAGTAGCCCGCGCTGTTTGAGATCCATGATTAGGGCTGCGGAGGCTTGATCAACATCTTTTGCTTGTCTTGAGATGGCAGACGGTAAATTGTCGTGCTGGTCCCAACCCATATGATAGAGCTGAATGAAGCGCACGTCTTGTTCGGCCAAGCGACGGGCCAAAAGACAGTTCGCAGCAAAAGTCCCCGGAATCTTGGCATCGGCCCCATACATTTTATAAATATAGTCGGGCTCGTTAGCGGTATTCATGACCTCGGGTACTGAAGTTTGCATGCGATAGGCCATCTCATACTGAGCGATACGGCTTTGAATTTCAGGGTCACCGTAATCTGAATAGGCTGATTCGTTCAGTGCGGCAATATGATCGAGCATGACACGTTTCGCGTCTTTGTGCATACCGTTCGGATCGTTGAGGTAGAGCACCGGATCTTTAGCCGCTCTAAATTGCACCCCTTGGTGCAGTGAATGCAAGAATCCGTTGCCCCATAGGCGGGTGTAAAGGGGTTGCGACAAGGGCCTTCCGGTACCTCTTGACAAGAGCACCGTAAAGGCGGGTAGGTTGTCGTTTTCACTACCCAATCCGTAAGAGAGCCATGAACCTATGCTGGGTCTACCAGGCTGCTGCGAGCCTGTTTGAAAAAAGGTAACGGCCGGATCGTGGTTGATCGCCTCAGTATACATAGAGTTGATCACACAAATATCGTCGGCCACCTTGGCGGTATAGGGTAAGATATCGCTGATCCAGGCGGGATTGTTGCCGTATTGTTTGAATCCAAATTGAGAACCTACTAAGGGGAAGGCATCTTGGCCTGAAGTCATACCGGTAAGGCGTTGGCCTTTGCGGATCGATTCTGGCAGGTCTTCTCCTCTTCGAGTATTGAGTAAGGGTTTGTAATCGAATAACTCTAACTGAGAGGGTCCGCCGCTCTGAAAGAGATAGATAACCCGCTTGATTTTTGCAGGATGATGCAAACCGTCGAGTACGCCTTTAACGCCAGCACCACCACCTAGCGAAGTTTGAAGAGGCGCTTTGGTCGGATCAAAAAACGAACCCCCTAAGAGCGAGGCCAATCCGATTCCTCCAATTCCCATGGCAGTTTTGCCTAAAAAGGAGCGCCGATTTAAGATCAATGCGCGTTCATCAATTATTTTTTTCTCGCTCATGTCAGCTTCTTGTAATGGTTTGATCTAGGTTCAACAAGGTATGGGCCGTTAGTGCCAAGGCGGCAAATGATTCTTGATCGGTCATGATGCTGCTTTTCGAAGCACCGATGCTGAGGTATTGTTCTGTTTCTACTGCCTCTTCTTTTACCTGTTTGAGCATATCTGAGTAGAGCAACTGCAGTTGCGCTAAAGCTTCTGTTTGGGCCAAGGCTCCTGTGGTGGCAGTATAGAGATAGCTTAATTGTTGCTCTAATGGGAGGTTTTTTGAGACTACGCGCTGGGCTAGTCCGCGAGCGGCTTCAATCATTTGAGGATCGTTGAGCAGTACCAGTGCCTGTAAGGGCGTATTAGTCTGTCTGGTTTTCACGGTGCACAAATCGCGGTTTGAAGCGTCAAAACTTAGCATACTCGGAGGCGGAACCGTACGCTTCCAAAAGGTGTATAGACTTTTTCTGTAGAGGTCGTCTCCGCTTCCTAAAACATAACGCGCTGTACTACCACCGCCACCTCCGGTAGTCTCTTTCCAGATACCCTCTGGCTGATAGGGTTTCACACTTGGTCCTCCGACCTCCTTCACGAGTAACCCGCTCATGGCTAAGGCCTGATCGCGAATGACTTCTGCCGATAAACGGAGGCGAGGAGCACGTGCCAACCATTTGTTTTCCGGATCGCGCTCTAGTTTTTCAGGAGTGATTTGACTCGACTGTTGATAGGTTTCTGACGAGACGATTAGACGAATCATCTCTCGCGTATCCCACTCTTGTTCTCTGAAACTCACGGCTAAAAAGTCGAGTAGCTCAGGATGGGTAGGTAGACTGCCTTGGTTTCCGAAATCATCACTGGTGGCAACGATTCCGGCACCAAAAAAACGTTGCCAGAGACGATTCACCGCAACGCGTGAGGTGAGGGGGTTATCTTGGTGAAACAACCATTGGGCAAGCCCAAATCGGTTTTTGGGTAATTCGTTCGGGAAGGTCAAGACCCTATCTGGTGTTCCGGGATTAACTTTTTCGGTAGGCTGATCGTACATCCCTCGATTCAGTACATAAGTGTCTCTAATGTTAGGCGACTCTTTCATCACCATTACATCTATAGATTTTGATTCGCGCTCAAAGGCCTTATCAGGTGCATTGACAAATGCGAGCACCGACTCGACATCTTCTGGACGGATGGATAGGTAGGGTTCGGGGATTTCGTTTTTGTCTGAGACCAGGCCCTTTTCGTTGAGGTTATTGAAAAAACTAAAGAGCTCGAAATGCTCTTCTTGTGAGATAGGATCGTACTTGTGGTCGTGGCAGCGCGCACACTCCATGGTGAGCCCCAGAAAGGCGGTGCCAAAAGTATTGGTACGGTCTTCAACATATTCTACACGATACTCTTCAGGGATAACGCCTCCCTCATAGGTGATCTTGTGGTTGCGATTGAATCCGGTCGCGAGGATTTGTTCTTTGGTAGCATTAGGTAAAAGGTCACCTGCCAATTGATTGATGACAAATTCATCGTAAGGCATGTTTTCTTGATAGGCATGAATCACCCAATCGCGCCAGGGCCACATGATACGCTCAAAATCGTCTTGATAGCCGTGGGTATCTGCATAGCGCGAAATACTCATCCATTCAGCTGCCATATGTTCAGCGTGATCTGTAGATTTTAAAAGCCGTGACACCACCTCTTGATAGGCCTCCGCTGAATCATCCTCTATAAAAGCCTTAATCTCTTCTGGGGTTGGCGGAAGACCGGTGAGATCTAAGGTTACTCTTCTTATCAGCGTCGCCTTGTCTGCTTTAGGAGAGGGAAGCATTCCTTTCTCCATTAATTTCTGGCCGATGAAAGCATCAATAACGTTTGCCCCCCAATCGCTTATTCCTTCGGGTATTTCTGTTAGCTGTGGAGGTTCAAAGGCCCAATGTTCTTGATAGACGGCCCCTTGTTCTATCCATCGCTTCAATATTTCTTTTTCTCTCGAATTGAGACTCAAATTCGATTCAGGCGGAGGCATTTGAATGGCTGCATCTTCACTAAAAATACGCTCCACCATGGTACTTTTTTGGGGCTCAAAGGGGACTACTGCAAAGTGATCGGCATTTTCTCCGAGTGCCTTGTAGGCTCCTTCTGCTGTGTGAAGGCTCAATCCGGCTTCTATAGCATTTTGGTCTGGTCCGTGGCACTTAAAGCAGCGGTCAGAAAGTATGGGCTTCACGTGAAAAGTGAAATCAATGCTTTCTGGGATGGCTTCAGCCGAAACCGTTGAAAGCTCGCTCGTACGAATTACAGGCCCTTTTTGATAACATCCGATGAGTATAAAAAACCCTAGGAGCGCAGCGCCCACAAATAGACTTTTTGCCTTATGTTGTTTAAGATTTTTGATCACTTAGGTTGATAAATGACTAGAAGATAATGACTTGGACTATCATCTCCAAGACCTGCCTGTGAATAGCCCGTTGTGTTTTGCTGAATCTTATTCGAAGCGGTGCCCCTCACTTTGTTATCTTCGCTTTTATGAACCAATGGAACCAATGGATAGCCGGGCTATTGCCCTACACAGAGACCGCCATGTTGGTGCTGCTCTTGGGGGGCGGATTATTTCTGGCTTTGTATTCAAGACTCAAGCCTTACCGTTACTTCAAGCACGCCATAGACATCACTCGTGGCAAGTACGATAAAGAGGGAGCAACTGGCGAGGTTTCCCACCTACAAGCCTTGTCGGCAGCCATCGCCTCTACCGTCGGATTAGGAAATATATCAGGGGTGGCGATTGCGGTCTACCTCGGAGGCCCAGGTGTTATTTTTTGGATTTGGGTAGTTGCGGTTCTGGGGATGGCCATTAAATACTACAGTTGTTCATTGGCCGTGATGTTCCGTGGAGAAGACTCGGCGGGAGTAGTTCAGGGCGGACCTATGTATTATATGACGCGAGGACTCGGCAAATGGGGGTCACCCCTTGCGGTTTTCTATGCGCTCATGGGAATGATCGGTTACCTGGCCATTTTTCAAGCGAATCAGTTCACCCAGACCTTTATGGTGGTGGTGAATCCGAATGAAACGCTACTAGATTTAGGGGGAGCTCTGCCATGGAAGGCGTTGATCGGAGTGGTATTAGCGGCCATAACCGCTACCGTGATTTTCGGAGGGGTGAAAAAGATCGCTCAGGTCGCTACCAAAATTGTGGGGCCTATGGTCGGATTTTATTTTGTCGCCGTTGCCGTTGTCTTGGTGATGAATGCCGATGCCATTTTGCCCTCATTTGGACTCATACTCACCGAGGCTTTCAATTTGGATACTGCCATTTCAGGAGGACTGTGGGGCGTCATTATTTTAGGTGCGCGCCGTGCGATGTTCTCCAACGAGGCCGGATTGGGCTCGGCCCCTATGTACCATGGTCAGTCAAAGACAGACGAACCCGTTCAAGAAGGATTGGTCGCCATGCTCGGTCCATTTATCGATACCATAGTGGTCTGTACGCTAACGGCCCTTGTGATTCTGATTAGTGGGGCACATCTTGAGGCCGAGACTAATGGTATTCTGATGACACTCATCGCCTTTAAAAAATCATTGTTCGGTTGGGGTGATGTGCTACTCATGATTGCCGTGACTTCTTTCGCGCTTTCAACCATTCTGACCTATTCGTATTATGGGGTTAAAAGCCTCTCGTTCTTGACCAATGCACGCATTGCGAAAGGGTTCAATTACTTCTATATCCTCACCATTATCGTAGCGGCCATCGCCTCGGTTGATTTGGTGGTGAATCTGATGGATTTGGCCTATTCGCTCATGCTGATCCCCAATATGATTGCGGTATTGCTTCTGGCCCCTCGTGTCAACCGCGCGGCCAAGGATTATTTTGCACGTTACCATTCGAATCAATTATGAGTGCGCACCGATCAGGTTTTATCAATATCATAGGCAGCCCCAATGTGGGCAAGTCGACGCTAATGAACGCCTTGGTAGGAGAGCGACTCTCTATCATTACGTCAAAGGCCCAAACGACGCGTCATCGCATTTTGGGTTTTGTGAACGACGACGAGTACCAAATGGTGTTTTCAGATACCCCGGGAATCATTGACCCTGCCTACAAGCTGCAAGAGTCCATGATGGATTTTGTACGCTCTGCATTTGAAGACGCTGACGTCTTGGTGTATATGGTAGAGCTAGGAGAGAAAGAACTCAAAGACCCTCAGTTTTTTGAAAAGCTTCAAAAATCTTCTACCCCCTTATTACTGCTCATTAACAAGATTGATAAGGGCGATCAACAATCGCTAGATGAAGCCGTTGCTCATTGGAAAGAGCGTTTGCCACGCGCAGGGATTTATCCCATTTCTGCTTTGGAAAGATTTGGTGTCGATCAGGTAATGGATCGTATCAAGGCCTTGTTACCCCTTGGTCCGGCCTATTATCCGAAAGATCAACTTACTGATAAGACCGAGCGCTTTGTGGTTTCTGAGGTCATCCGCGAGAAGATTTTACTGCATTACGACAAAGAGATTCCCTATGCCGTTGAGATTCAAGTAGAGTCGTTCAAAGAGAGCGATGACATTATTCGGATCGGAGCGGTAATTCTTGTTGAACGCGATACCCAAAAGGGAATCCTCATTGGCCACCAAGGTAAAGGACTCAAGCGCGTGGGTACCGAAGCGCGCAAAGACCTCGAGCAGTTTTTTGCCAAAAAGATCCATCTTGAAATGCACGTCAAGGTCAGTAAGAATTGGCGCAGTGACGAGAACAAACTCCGTCGTTTCGGATACCAGGGCTAATATTCGTCTGTACATCTCGATCGTCGCCTCTTGGTGTTCTTAAATTTCGGCTACCTTTGCCATCACTTTTAAGTACAGATGGGAGCAATCGTGGCCATAGTGGGGAGACCCAACGTAGGTAAATCAACATTTTTCAATCGACTCATTCAACGTCGCGAAGCAATCGTAGACGCAGTGAGCGGTGTTACCCGTGATCGCCATTACGGTAAGGCCGATTGGAACGGACGCGAATTTACGGTCATCGATACAGGTGGATACGTCATTGGATCAGAGGACGTTTTCGAAAAGGAGATTGACAGGCAAGTAGAGCTTGCGATCGATGAGGCCGATGCCATTGTGTTCATGGTTGACGTTGAATCGGGGGTAACCTCTATGGATGAAGACGTTGCTAAACTGCTGCGTCGTCAAAACAAGCCTGTGTTTCTTACCATCAATAAGGTCGACAACGCCATGCGTGAAGCCGAAGCCGTTGAATTCTATGCACTCGGATTGGGTGATTACTTCACCGTTTCGAGTATCAATGGAGGAGGAACTGGAGATCTGCTCGATGCAGTCGTAGAGGCGCTTCCAGAGGAGATCGAAGAAGAAGACAGAGAATTGCCGCGTTTTGCGGTAGTGGGGCGTCCGAATGCCGGAAAATCGTCTTTCATCAATGCCCTTTTAGGAGAAGACCGACACATTGTAACCGATATCGCAGGGACTACCCGCGATACGAACGATACCGTCTATAACCGCTACGGATTTGAGTTCAACCTAGTCGACACCGCTGGAATACGCCGTAAGGCCAAAGTGAGAGAAGACCTTGAATTTTATTCAGTCATGCGCTCTGTACGTGCCATCGAGCACGCTGACGTGTGCCTCGTGATTTTTGATGCTACCCGCGGATTTGACGGACAGGTTCAGAATATTTTCTGGTTGGCACACCGAAACAACAAGGGTATAGTCATCTTGGTCAACAAATGGGATCTGGTTGACAAAGAGACCAACTCGGTGCGCGACTACACCAAGAAAATTAAAGAGGCCATGGAGCCTTTTACCGATGTGCCGATCATTTTCATATCGGTGCTCGAAAAGCAACGCATCTTTAAGGCGATCGAGACCGCGGTTCAAGTATATGAGAACCGTTCGAAGCGCGTACCAACCCATAAGTTGAACGATGTGATGTTGCCGATCATTGAGAATCGTCCACCTCCGTCGATTAAAGGAAAGTACGTGAAGATCAAATTCTGTACGCAGCTACCTGGGCTCTATCCGCAGTTTGCTTTCTTCTGTAACCTGCCGCAATACGTCAAGGACCCGTACAAGCGTTTCTTAGAAAATCAGTTGCGATCTCAATTTGATTTTGAAGGGGTACCGATCACGGTATTCATGCGTAAGAAGTAAGCTACCAGCCTCCGGATGCACCTCCGCCTCCGCCAAAGCCTCCGCCGAAACCGCCGCTGAAACCTCCGCCTCCGAAGCCTCCTCCAGAGCCGAAAGAACCTCCGCCAAAGCCACCGCTGCGTCGTCCCATCGAGCTTAAGATGAGCACATCCAGCAAGTCTGGCCCGCGATGCATGCCTCCTCCAGAGCCACCACCTCCGCGTCTAGAGATGAAGGCGATGATGAGCACGATCACAAGAATCACAAAAAGCAGTGAGCCTACCCGATCTGATTTTGAAGAGCGATTCAGGCTGCGCTCTTCGGTAAAGGCTCCTTGAAGCACCTGAAAGATGGCGTCAGCGCCAATCGACAGCCCACCGTAATAATCCCCTTGCTTGAAGCTGGGCAAGATGAGGTTTTCGATGATGCGCTTGGATAGGGCGTCGGTCAGGCGGTCATCAACGCCGTAGCCCGTGTTGATTCCGATGCGCCTGTCGTCTCGCGCCAACAAGATCAAGATTCCGTTGTCTTTACCGGCTTGTCCAATACCCCATTTTGAGAGCCAGTTGGCACCCAAGTATTGAATGTCTTCGCCTTCGGTAGAAGAGATGCTAATGAAGACGATCTGCGTAGAGGTAGAATCGGCATAGCGGACCAACTTCTGCTCTAAGGCACTGCGCTGTTGGCGATCGAGTACTTGAGCATAGTCGTATACCGCCGTTTGATTCGAGGGTACAGGCGGAATCTCGAATTGCCCAAATGCCACTGCAGAGAAGCATATCAGTACTAGTGTGGTAATCGTTGTTTTAGCCTTTTGAAATACTGTCATCGAGTTCGTTCTGGTCGTCTTCTTGATAAGGGAAGTATGCTTTGAGCACACGTCCTGCTTCTTTGATGCCGTGGGCTAATCCTTGGGCAAATTCACCTTTTTGAAAGGCGGTCTGGATGAGGTCTCTTGTGCTGTCCCAAAAGCCTTCTTCTACCTTTTCGTTGATTCCTTGATCTCCGAAAATGCTAAAGCGATGGTCGTCGTAGGCAAGGTAAAAAAGTACTCCGTTGCGCGCTTCGGTCTGATGCATTTCGAGCTCTTGAAATACCTCGACCGCACGATCTAAGGGCTCTTTGCCCTTGGTAGTCGGTTCAATGTGAACTCTTATTTCACCTGAGGTATTTTTCTCGGCAGCCTTAATGGCGCCAATGATGGTCGCTTCTTGTTCTTTAGTGAAAAACGGTTTGACTGCCATCTAGAAGTTAAAATTTACTTCTGGGGCCGCTTCGGCTCCTGATTCGGCTTGGAAGAGTGCCACTTCAGTAAAGCCTCCGAAGTTGGCCACTATGCTCGCTGGAATCTTTTTGATGGCGATGTTGTAATCTCCTGCAAGGTTGTTGTAGCGATTGCGTTCTACATTGATGCGGTTCTCGGTGCCTTCTAATTGCGATTGCAATTCTAAAAAGTTTTGATTGGCCTTGAGTTCAGGATAGCGTTCAACGGTGACCAGTAGGCGCGATAGGGCAGAAGATAGCTGTCCTTGAGCGGCCTGAAAGGCTTGCAGTTGAGCGGCGTCTAACTGAGAAGCATCAATAGTGGTGCTGGTGGCTTTTGCCCGTGCCTCTACCACTTCAGTGAGGGTATTGCGTTCGAAGTCGGCAGCCCCTTTGACGGTATTCAGGAGGTTACCGATGAGGTCTGAACGACGCTGATACGAGCTCTCAACATTGGCCCATTGCTTAGTCGCATTCCCCTTCATTTCAACAAAGCGGTTGTTGGTGCCTACGAACCATCCCACAATAGAGAGAAGTCCAACAAAAACGATGGCAAGTACGATATAGGTTTTTTTCATTGCGCGTTGCGATTAAGTTTGTTTTTAAGATCGATGAGTTTTGTTTTTAATTGCTCTAACCGTGAGACGATATGCTCGTTGGTTTGATACAAATTTCGTGATTTTGACAATTCTGTCTTGGCTCCTTCAAGGGTAAATCCACGTTCTTTTACAAGCTCGTAGATGCGCTTGAGTTGCTGCACGTCTTCTGGCGTAAAGCGGCGGTCTCCCTTGGCGTTTTTCTTCGGTTTAATGCTGTTGAATTCTTTCTCCCAAAAACGAATCAGTGAGGCGTTGACCCCAAAGGCATCGGCCACCTCGCCAATTTTATAGTAGCGTTTTTCAGGAAGGTTGATTTGCATTAATCAAGCGATTGGTTGTACAGTTCTGCGCGTTGCTGCAAGATTTCGTAGTCTTCAGCCGATAGTGTACCCGCATAGAAGTCGATCGGATTGACGTGTTTACCGTTCTTAAACACTTCGTAATGTAGGTGCGACCCTAGAGAGCGCCCGGTGTTTCCGACATACCCAATAATGTCTCCGCGCTTGACCTTCTGACCCTTGCGGACGTTGTATTTAGAAAGGTGCCCGTAAAGGGTGACATAACCGAATCCGTGATCGATGCGGATGTGTTTTCCGAGTCCAGAGGCGCGTTGATCAGCTCGTGTCACAATGCCGTTTCCGGTGGCGAAAATGGGGGTGCCCACAGGGGCCGAAAAATCCATTCCGTAGTGGTACTTGCGCACCTTAGTAAAGGGGTCGCTGCGCCATCCGTAGCCCGAGGCCATGCGTCTCAGGTTTTCGTTCATCACCGGCTGTATGGTAGGGATGGCCTCTAAGTATTCCTTGCGTTTCGGAAGCATTTCAGCGATGTCATCGAGCGAGCGCGATTGGTTGACCAAGGCCTTTTCGATCACATCCAGGTTTTTGGCCACCTCTTTGACGAGTTCTGAATTACTGAATCCTTCGTATTTCTTGTAGCGATTGACTCCTCCGAATCCGGCGTAGTACTGCTCTTCAGCAATCGGATCCATCTCGAAGTACAAGCGGTAGACCTCATTGTCTCGCTGGCGCAGGTTTTCAAGAGCCTCCACCGTGCGGTCTAAACGGTTCTGAAAGTCGCGGTAATCGCGCTTGTAGTTTTCAAGCTCGCGCTGCAGCACAATTTCGTTGGTGTTGCGCACGACACCTGCCTGATTCAAAAAGAAGAAAAAGAACATTCCGGCCGTTGCAGATGCCAAAAAGAACAAAAAGAACTGCAAGAGTTTTTTGAACGGCTTTTTGGTCACCTTTCGGTAAGAGAGCGTCTCAGGATCGTAGTAATACTTTTGCTTGCGCTGCTTGTCTTCCAAATTGCACTATTTTTGGGCCAAAATCTTCTCAAAGATACGTTATTGCCATGAACGCGAACCGCATACGGGCCACCTTCTTAGAATTCTTCGAATCGAAACAGCATCAGATCGTTGCCTCTGCGCCGCTGGTCATGAAAAACGACCCTACGCTTTTGTTTACCAATGCGGGTATGAATCAGTTCAAAGAGTACTTCTTGGGTAATTCTACCCCTCAGACCCGTCGCGTGGCCGATACGCAGAAGTGTTTGCGTGTGAGCGGAAAGCACAACGATTTGGAAGAAGTCGGAAAAGACACCTATCACCACACCCTATTTGAGATGCTCGGAAACTGGAGTTTCGGGGATTATTTCAAAAAGGAGGCGATCGCCTGGGCCTGGGAACTGCTCACCGAGGTATATAAGCTTGACAAAGACCGCTTGTATGTCACCGTTTTCGAAGGAAGCGCTGAGGACGGCCTAGAGCTCGATAAAGAAGCCTTTGAATTTTGGTCTGCGCTCATCGCTAAAGACCGCATTCTAAAGGGCAATAAAAAAGACAACTTCTGGGAGATGGGCGATCAAGGTCCTTGCGGCCCATGCTCTGAGATACATATTGACTTGCGTTCGGATGCTGAGCGCAAAGCCACCCCGGGGACAGATTTAGTCAACAATGATCATCCTCAGGTGGTTGAGATTTGGAACCTGGTGTTCATGCAGTACAACCGCAAGGCAGACGGATCGCTCGAGCCGCTGCCTGAAATGCACGTCGATACCGGAATGGGATTCGAACGTCTTTGCATGGCGCTTCAAGGAAAAACCTCAAACTACGATACCGATGTCTTCTCAGGATTGATTGAGAAGCTCTCGTCGATGAGCGGAGTGGCTTACGGAAGGAGCACAGAAACCGATATCGCCATTCGCGTGGTGGTCGATCACGTGCGTGCCGTGGCCTTTGCCATAGCCGACGGACAGCTGCCGAGTAATAACGGTGCCGGATACGTCATTAGACGCATTTTACGTCGTGCGATTCGCTATGGATTCACCTTCTTAAAGCAATCTGAACCTTTCGTGCATCAATTGGTCGAGACCTTGGTGGCACAAATGGGAGAGGCTTTTGGCGAGCTCAAAGCGCAGCAGCAGCTCATTACTCAGGTCATTCGCGAAGAAGAGCAGTCGTTCTTGGCTACCCTAGAACAGGGGCTCAAGCTTCTCGATAAGGTGATTGCAGAGACTAAAGAAAAAACCATTTCAGGAGATAAAGCCTTCGAGCTGTACGACACCTTCGGATTCCCTATCGACCTTACCGCTCTTATTTTAAGCGAGCGCGGATACACTTACGATCAAAAAGGATTCGAAGTGGCCTTAGCCGCCCAAAAGCAGCGCTCAAAGGCCGATGCCGCTACTGATAAAAGCGATTGGATTAGCCTTAGTGATGCCGCCAACGAAGGTTTCGTAGGATACGACGAGCTCGAATGTGAGGGCTTACAACTGCTCAAATACCGAGAAATCACTCAAAAAGACAAAACCGCCTATCAATTAGTCCTTTCTAAAACACCATTCTATCCAGAAGGTGGAGGACAAATCGGAGACAGCGGCCTACTGGAATACACCGCAGACGGAGAACTGCAGCGCATTGCAATCAGCACCACTAAGCGTGAAAACAACGAGATCGTGCACACCAGTGCGCAACTTCCTAAATACCTTAAGGCTTCTTTTACGGCCAAGGTCAACGCCGAAAAGCGAGCTGAAACCACCTCGAATCACACCGCCACCCACTTGCTGCACCAGGCCCTCAGAGAAGTACTGGGCACTCATGTGGAGCAGCGCGGCTCATCGGTTCGACCCGATGCCTTGCGCTTTGACTTCTCTCACTTCGCTAAGGTTTCTGCTGAAGAACTCGCGCAAGTAGAGGCGCTGGTGAACCAGCGCATCGAAGCCGCGCTCCCCCTTCAAGAGCGTCGTGCCGTGCCTATGGAAGAGGCGATGGCCGAAGGAGCCATGGCACTTTTTGGAGAGAAGTACGGCGATAGCGTTCGCACCATTCGTTTTGGTGAGTCTATTGAATTGTGCGGAGGAACCCATGTGCACAATACGGCAGAGATTTGGCATTTCAAGATTAAAAGTGAAGGAGCTGTGGCCTCGGGCATCCGTCGCATTGAGGCGATTACGGGTCAAGAGGTTCGGGCTTATTTCAAAAAAGCCGAAGAGCAACTCGAGACGATCGCTCTGGCCATGCCGAAGGCACAAGATGTGGTGAAGGGTGTTGCTGATTTAGTGAGTGAGAACGAATCCTTACGCGAAGAGCTAGAAGCCTTGAAGGCTGAAAAGTTAGCGCAGTTCAAGGTTGAATTGGCCAATAGTCTTCAAGAAATCAATGGCGTACAGTTTGCTGCCGTTGAGACCGCTCTTGACGCCAACCAGATGAAAACCCTTTCGTTTGAATTGGGTGCTCAAACTAAGAATACTTTCTTGGTATTGGGTTCAAAGGCTGGGGGTAAAGCGCTTTTGTCGATTTACATCGACAAAGCACTCGCCGCAGAGCGCAACTACGATGCCTCTGTCATGGTACGGGAACTTGGCAAGCACATCCAAGGTGGAGGAGGCGGACAAGCCTTTTTCGCCACCGCTGGAGGTAAACTTCCTGATGGTGTTTCAGCTGCCCTCGAGGCCGCCAAGAATTTGCTCTAAAGCTTTTTTATTGTTCGGGACTTAAGCTCCCCTGTTCCGGAAACTTGGCGAGAATGCCACTCACATAGGTGTCGATCACGCCTTGGCGTTTCTGTGGATTGCGCACGTCGGTTACGAGTCCACGTCCTTTTCCTTGCCAGATGAGCTTCTCGCCATTGGCATCAAGGAGGTCAATGATGAGCTCACCCCGATTGGTGGTATTGACGTTTTGGTTGTTCATTGCCGGACCCATAAGCCAAGGGTTGAAACCCCAACCCCAGCCCCAACCGCCGAAGGTTTGAGTACTTACGGTTATGTCGTCTTCTTCTTTGGTAGCGATCGTGACCAGTAGGTCGGCATTTTCACTTTTTTGGTAGCCTTTGTCCGTAAATACGGCCTCAATAGAGCGCAAAATACGTCGTTTGTCAAGGTCTGAGATTTCTGCCTTGTCAATGCCTGGCTTGAAAAAGGCGAAGGTCTTGTAGGTTGAAAAATTAACCCCAGTGTCGTAATCGGTGTATACGCGAATACTAGTACAGGCTGAGGTAAGTAGCAATGCCATTAGGCCAAAAATGATTCTTTTCTTCATAGCGGTAAAGGGTAAAGAATGTAAATATTCCTTACCTAAAGTTACAAACTAAGTCGCTGATAGCGTGTTAAAAAGCGTTAAGATGGACCGCGATTTTTGTCAAAGCCATAAGGGCAATGCCGGCATCCGCTTTGGCAGCAATACCCTCTTTTTAGATGGTACTGTTCGGTAAAAACCCGATAGCCGTTTTCGGTGTAGTAATCTCCTTCTTCGACCGGAATGTTCTTTCTCATGGCGTAACAAAGATACTGCCAGATCAGTGAATCTTAAATTTTGACTCGCGCCCAGAGGTCCAATCCCTTAACTTTGAAGGGTATGCAACCGAGTCGCAATCAAAAACTTCAGCTTCCGATCCTTCAATCCCATGGAGTGCAATTGATACTGAAGCGCGAAGACCAGTTGCATCCGCTTATTTCGGGCAACAAGCTTCGAAAGCTTAAATACAATTTAGAGGCGGCCCGATTAAAGAAAGCCCACACGCTACTTACCTTTGGGGGTGCCTATTCAAACCACATCTTGGCCACGGCCGCTGCAGCTGCAGAGCACGGATTTAAGTCTACGGGAATCATCCGTGGTGAGGAACTGAAAAATCGCATTGATGAGAATCCGACCCTGAGCAAAGCCCAGGCGCTTGGAATGAAATTCATCTTTGTCGATCGTGAGCGCTATCGGATGCTTACTCGAGACGAAAAAAAGGCGAGAGCGCTTTGTGCCCAAGATGGCATTTTTATGATTCCTGAAGGCGGAAGTAATGCGCTTGCCGTTAAAGGGGTAGCAGAGATGCTCGAAGAAGAAGATTTATCGGCGGACTTTATTTGCTGTCCGGTCGGTACAGGAGCTACACTCGCCGGAATCGCCGAGGCCGCCGCTCCGCATCAAAAAGTGCTAGGGTATGCCGCATTAGATCATAAAGGCTTGCATGAAGAGGTCGCCCGTTTCACTAAGAACACCAATTTCGAAATCGTACACGATTACACCTTTGGCGGTTATGCTAAAATCAGTCCGCGTTTGGTCGAGCAAATGAATTCGTGGCTGAAGCGAACCGAGGTGCTGTTTGATCCGGTCTACACCGCAAAGATGATGTATGGTATTTTAGATGGGGTCAAACGTGGCGCCATACCGAAAGGAAGCGTAATTTTGGCCATACATACGGGAGGTCTTCAAGGAATTGAAGGAATGAACTCTCGTCTAGAAAAAAAGAATGCGCCTTTAATCCAGATTTCATGCAGCAAAAAAGCTTCGTAACCTCATTGTTGTGTGCTTCTGTGCTTGTGCTGGTCAGCAGCTGCACACCGAATCCTCAAGTGTATACCATAGCCCGCTCAACGCCTGCAGATAAGACACCTGAAACTTTGGGCGATCGCGCGCAGGATTTTATAGGAGGAATGGGACTCAAAAAGTGGTCTGAGAGAGATTACAAACAGTTTGCTTCTGAAAAGCAATACATCGAAACCTTTGCCGAACCTGCTATGAAAGAAATGAAACGCTTTGGTGTTCCGGCCAGTATTACCTTGGCACAAGGAATTTTAGAGACCAATGCGGGCAAGAGTAATTTGGTAAAGGAATCGAATAACCACTTTGGTATAAAATGTCACGATACGTGGAAGGGCAAGAGCGTTTCTCACGACGACGATGCGGCAGGGGAGTGCTTCAGAAAATACAAGAACCCGTTGGATTCGTACCGCGATCACTCGCAATTTTTAACCTCAAGACCCCGTTATGCGTCTCTGTTTGACCTCGAACCTACTGACTATAAGGCTTGGGCGAATGGATTGCGTTCGGCCGGATATGCCACAGATAAGGCCTATGCCGATAAATTAATCCGAATCATTGAAACGTATGATTTAGACCAATACGATGCTGAAGCCCTGGGGCAGCGTAAGCGCTACCTCAATCGTTTGTCGCGTAAGGAGCGCATCGCAGAAGCACTAAAGGCTACTAAAGACAAAATTGCCGAGACCACTCAGCGCACCAAGCGGATGGGGGCAGAAGCGGCAGATCAAATTGCCGATGCCTCTAGAGGACTCGCCCATCGCGTGACACCAGGAGATACGCTATACAGCATTGCCAAGAAATACGAGGTCACTATTGAGGCCATCAAAAAAATGAATGTGTTGAATTCTGATGCGCTTTCGATCGGTCAGATTCTCGAAATCCCTAGATCTAAATAATGATTGAATACAAGAGAAGTAGTGCGCTTTTTGCGGCTGCCAATCAGGTCATTCCTGGTGGGGTGAACTCACCAGTGCGCGCCTTTGAATCGGTGGGTGGAACCCCCGTATTTGTTAAACATGCCAAGGGTGCACACCTGCACACCGAAGACGGGCATACGCTCATTGACTACATTTCGTCTTGGGGGCCTCTTCTCTTTGGTCACGCCTTTGAACCCGTTATCGATGCGGTCAAGCGTGCAGCTGATAAGGGAACCTCTTTCGGAATGCCAACAGAGATCGAAACCCAGCTCGCTGAGTTGGCCGTGAGTATGGTGCCCAATGTCGAAAAAATACGCTTTGTAAATAGCGGAACTGAAGCCTGTATGAGCGCTGTTCGTTTGGCTAGAGGATTTACCGGAAAGCACAAGATCATAAAATTTGCAGGATGCTATCACGGACACTCTGATGCCTTTTTGATTCAGGCGGGTAGCGGAGCGGTGACCTTTGGTAGTCCGAGTAGCCCTGGGGTGACTCCCGGAACGGCTCAAGACACACTTTTGGCCCGCTATAACGATCTAGATTCTGTTCGTGCTCTCATCGAGGCCCAGCCCGAAGAGATTGCCGCCATTATAATAGAGCCCATTCCGGGTAACATGGGATGCATCATTCCAGAGCAGTCTTTCTTGCAGGGACTAAGAGACCTCTGCGACACCCATAATATACTGTTGCTCTTCGATGAGGTCATGACCGGATTCAGGTTGGCCAAGGGAGGTGCTCAAGAAACGACTTCGATCAATGCTGATATCGTGATGTTTGGAAAAGTCATTGGGGGTGGATTACCGGTCGGAGCCTTTGCTGCTCGCAAAGAAATCATGAGTCATCTGGCCCCTGAAGGACCTGTTTATCAGGCCGGAACGCTAAGCGGAAATCCGCTGGCTATGGCCGCCGGACTGGCCATGCTTCAATCTATCGAGAACGATCCGGATGTATTTAAGCGTCTGGCTGAAAAAGCCGCAGCCCTTCACAGAGGTATCGAGCAAATTCTAAGAGAAAAGGGTATTGCCCATACCATTAACCGTTACGGAAGTATGTTGTCGGTGCACTTTGACGAAAACCCAGTGGTTGATTTTGATTCGGCAGCACGTGCCAATAATGATACGTTCAAGCGTTATTTTCATCACATGCTTGATGGAGGCGTCTACCTCCCCCCTTCGGCCTTTGAAAGCTACTTCTTAAACGATGCGCTGAGTCAGTCAGATATAGATAAGACCTTAGAGACCTTGCGCTCATTTTAGGCCAGGTCAGTTAGGATAAAAAAGAAGAAGCCGCCTGTACTTCATAGTACAGGCGGCTTCTTGCGTAAACGTAAAAACTAAACCTTATTTTTTTGTGGTGATAAGGATAACACCATTCTTTGCTTTTTCACCGTATTGTTCTACGGCCTTTTCTCCTTTTAGTACCTCCATTTTATCAATCTTGCTAGGGTTTAAATCCTCTAGCGCTGTAGCGGAATCCGACTCCTTACCGTCAATAATGACAAGTGGTTTTTCAGAAGCGCTAATAAAGGCCATGCCCTGTGCACCTTTTGCCCCACCTTTTTTTCTGATCATCATTTTGGCATAAGGACCCGCAACCTCCATGCGCTTGCCTTCAATGCGCATCTTATGTATTTCAGAGGCATCCATGTCGCCTTCGTGAGTGTTCCAACGCATCATGCGTACGCGCGGGGCTTCTGTGGGGTGATGTTCTTCACGCATTTTTTTATGCATCTCCTTGAATTGGGCATATTGAGCGGCATCTAGAACCTCTTTGAGGGCTCGTTGGTGTTTGATCTGCTCGTCTAGTACAGCGGAGCGCTTTTCAAATCCCTGCTCTTTTTCTTGCAGGGCCTGCATTGTTTTATGGTGTTTAGTATTGATGTTGGCGACTTGCTTTTCTTGCTTCTCGCTAAGGTCAAGATGTAAAGCCATTTGCTGTGTCATGAGATGTGCACGCTGTTCAGGCGAAAGCTTTTGGTCTTCTTTACCATCGGCGATGAAGGTAAAAGATCTCATAGCCTTAGGACCACGTTTTAAAACGAATTCACTCGCATCATTGTGAGTAACTGAGTCTAATTCAATGATGATGTGTTTGTTGTTATCAGACCGCTCTATAATGACTTGAGCTTGGCTGAATAGGGCCATTGAGGCCGCAAGTAGCGAAAGTGTTGTTTTCATATTTTTCATGTTATCGGATACAAAGGTGGATGCGCATATTTCCTTTTTGTACTAAAGGGGTGTTAAACTTTTGGTAAGGGTTTCACAATAAATCCCCGGCGGAACGCCGGGGATGTGTTGTTTCAAATCGAATTAAGACACTAGTCTTCGTCTAGAATCTCGTTGATTCTAGAGATGGCGTCTTGTAGGTGGTAACGACTCATCGTGTCACCAGAGGCTCCCATATTCGCATTGATGGCAGCTTTTAGATTCACTAGTTCAGCACGTGCAACCGATCTAATGTCAGACTGATCTGTGGTCACCGCTGTTGATTTGCGGTAGCCTCCGAAATCCGGAAGTTTGCGCTGTGAATCTGCGGTTAAAAGATATCCTAAACGCTCAATATGCCCCTTTTGAAGGTTTCTGCGGTAGGTGTCAATAGATTTGCCTGAGTACAATTCGTTCCACAGACCCAATCTGAGGTCTTTCATGAATTGAACAAGCGAATAGGCCTTAGTCCCGTAAAGCGTCTCTTGTTCTACAAGTCGAGCTAACTTGCCTAAAGACATCATGTTTTCTAGGTAACGGGTTTGCAGGCCGCGCATGCGCTCAACAACTCCTGAGTACTCTGTGTTTGCGATGATGTCTTTATCGATGAGCCAATAAGGGGTTTCAAAGAGTTGTTTGTGCATGAAGTTGAGCGACTCACGCTGCTTTTTAAGCGAAACAGGAGTGTAGACGTTTCCGTCTTGATCTGTTGTTTTATGGTATTCGTAGACACCACCAATATGATTAGAAACGTGTCCCATGTAGCGACTGAATTGACCGACCAACTGTCCGTACATTTCTGAAAGGTCGCTGTAGTCTTCACCTTCTTCAGTCGTCCATTCTCGGAGTTTAGGTAAGATACGCTTAAGGTTTGCAATACCGTAATTGCTCGCTTTTACCGCATCGTCTCCGAGGTCTTCGGTTTGTGCGCTAGGATCTACTACGTCGCCCGCTTGCTGATGTCCGAATCGGTACATAGGGTCGTCGGCATGTTTTAAGATCCACTGGTTGAGGATAGGTTTTTCGTCCTCAGCCTTGGTGTCAAGAATTGGGCGGTATCCCCAGCTAATGGCGTATTTATCGTATACCCCTATGTTAGGCATAAGAGCAACACCATCGTCTCCGGGCTGTGCCACATAGTTGAATCGGGCGTAATCCATGATTGATGGAGCGGTTCCGTATTTCTGGGTGAAACTCGCAGAGCGAAGCGAGTCTACAGGGAATGCCACCGAAGATCCCATGTTATGCGGAAGCCCAAGGGTGTGTCCGACCTCGTGCGCTGAAACAAAGCGGATGAGGCGACCCATGATTTCGTCTTTGAACTCTACTGAACGGGCCTCTGGGTTGATTGCTGCGGTTTGAACAAAGTACCAGCTGCGAAGTAAACTCATCACATTGTGGTACCAGTTGATGTCTGACTCTATAATCTCACCACTTCGGGGGTCGCTCACGTGAGGACCATTGGCGTTTGGAATTGGTGAAGCCAGGTAGCGCACTACAGAATAACGCACGTCTTCTGGAGACCATTCTGGGTCTTCTTCAGGGGTCGGAGGATCTTTGGCGATGATTGCATTTTTAAATCCGGCCGCTTCGAAGGCGACTTGCCAGTCTTCTATACCTTGCTTGATAAACGGACCCCATTTTTCAGGAGTCGCTCTATCGATATAGTAAACGATCTGTTTTTTCGGTTCTACGAGTTCGCCGCGCTTGAACTTCTCGATGTCCTCGTCTTTGACTTCAAGTCTCCAACGGTCAAGAAAGGTGACTGATTTACTCTTCTGAGCATCTAAACCGTAATCGGTTTGGCTGCTTGCAAACCAGCCGACGCGTTGATCAAAATAACGACGCTTCATGGGCTCTTCAGGAAGTAGAATCATCGAGTTGTTGATCTCAATAGAGATAGAGCCAGTATCTGCGTTGCTTGGAGCGCTTTTCGCTAAATAGGTTTTTACGTGACGGTTTTCAATGTTTTGAGGATACGACTTGATCGACTCGATGAACGAGCGGTCTCCGTCTAGACGACTCACTTTGTAACGGGTTCTGTACCCGTCTGGCATGCCGAGGGCCTGAACGTCTTTGGTGTAGAGGTCGTTGACCTTGATTACCGTGGCTGGGCCCAGTGAATCTTTGCGAATTGCTTCGATGTCAAAGCTGTACAAAACGGGCTCAAAATTTGAATTCACCACTGCTTCGTACACCGGAAGGCTGTCAGAGGCTACATTAGAATAAGAGGCTACACGAAGGAGCACCTTTGTAGCGCGCTTCTCCCAACGCAATACCTGAGTATTGATTTTTCCTCCACCAAATCCAATTCCGTCTGCGGTTTTTGAAATACGACTTACCATCAACATTTCACGACCAAACAGCTCGTCTGGGATTTCGTAGAAGAAATCTTCGTCAATTTGATGCACCGTAAAGAGTCCGCTGTCGCTTTTCGCGTCTTTGGTAATGACCTCAGAATAGGCCTTAATCTTCTCTTTTTTCTTAGGTGGGGCCGGTTTCTCGACAGGAGCCGGGGCCTTTTTCTTCTTTAAAAACTTGAATTGCGCTTCTGCCGGATGCGCCATAAGCAGGGCAGCAGCCATCACTACCAGGGTACTCCAATTTTTGATCATAGTTTTTTCTTAAAACGAGCCTCAAGATACCACAATTGCGGTAGTTTCAGCGTGTTTTAACATCTAGAACTATGAGGCTAAAGTAACCGTTAGGTTGTCGTCGTTTTTTTGAACGCTAAGCACTTTGAGTTTCGACAGGTTCTTCATTGAACTGTCCCATTTTTTGCCGCTCAGACCGCTTTCTTGTTTCAACGCGGGCAAGTCTGCAGATCCGCCATGCTGCTTAAGAAGGTCGACGATGAGTTTTTCTTCATCGCTTAATTCAACCGCTTTTTTCTCCGGTCTCATTTGCGGAAAGAAGAGCACCTCTTGTATAGAGGTATTGTTGGTCATCAACATGCATAGGCGATCGATTCCGATTCCGATTCCTGAAGTGGGAGGCATTGCGTACTCTAGGGCGCGCAAGAAGTCATGATCAATAAACATGGCCTCGTCGTCACCTTTTTCAGAGAGTTTTAGTTGGTCTTCAAAACGCTCACGTTGATCGATAGGGTCGTTTAGCTCGGTGTAGGCATTGGCCAATTCTTTTCCGTTGACCATGAGCTCAAAGCGCTCGGTCAATTTAGGATTGCTGCGGTGCTCTTTAGTGAGCGGACTCATCTCTTTAGGGTAATCGATGATGAAGGTAGGCTGCACATAGTGATGCTCGCAACATTCACCAAAAATCTCATCGATGAGTTTTCCGACTCCCATGCGCTCATCTACATCAAGATTCAAGGCCTTAGCGGTGTTTCGCAGTTCTTCTTCATCCATAGTACTGACGTCGTAGCCTGTGTGAATCTTAATCGCTTCAAGGATGGGTACTCTTGGATAAGGGGCTTTAAAGTCGATGGTTTGATCTCCTACTGTGACCGTAGTGCTACCGGTAGCTTCGATGGCCACTTTCTCAAGCAATTGCTCGGTGGTTTCCATCATCCAGAAATAATCTTTGTAGGCTACATACAGCTCCATTACGGTGAACTCAGGGTTGTGCGTTCTGTCCATCCCCTCGTTTCTAAAGTCTTTGGCAAACTCATAGACTCCGTCGAATCCGCCTACGATCAATCTTTTGAGATACAGTTCGTTAGCGATACGTAGGTAAAGCGGAATGTTTAAGGCATTGTGATGGGTCACAAAAGGACGTGCCGCAGCACCTCCAGGAATGGGTTGCAAAATCGGGGTCTCTACCTCGAGGTATCCTTTGTCGTTGAAGAACGAGCGGATGGTATTCGTGATTTTAGTGCGCTTTAAAAAGGTATCCTTCACCGAAGGATTAACAATCAAGTCGACATAGCGTTGGCGGTAGCGCTGCTCAGGGTCGTTGAATTCGTCATAAATCTTTCCTGAAGCATCTTCTTTTGGCAACGGAAGCACCCGCAATGATTTGCTCAGAAGGCTAAAGCTTTTTACCATCACCGTTTTTTCTCCCACCTGAGTAGTAAACAGCATTCCTTCGATTCCGATGATGTCACCGATGTCGAGTAATTTCTTGTACACCTCGTTGTAAAGGGTATGATCTTCTCCGGCACAGATTTCATCGCGATTGAAGTACAATTGAATACGTCCTTCACTGTCTTGAAGCTCTGCAAAAGAGGCTTTTCCTTGAATTCGACGCGACATAAGACGTCCGGCCATAACGACCTTTTCGCCTTCTTTATAATCGGTCTTGGCTGTAACTGAACTGTGTGTAGTCTTATAGGCTGCTGCTGGATAGGGGTTGATACCTAAGTCGCGCAAGCGCTCTAATTTTTCTCTTCTTATTGATTCTTGCTCAGACAATACCATGAATAGGTGCTTTAGATGCGCAAAAATAAGAAGTACACCCCAATCATCGCTACATTTGTAAGATGAAGCGATCGGTGCATGTCGAATATCTGGGCCGCATGGTGTACAAGGCCGCATGGGACTATCAAGAAGAGTTGTTCCAAGAGACCATCGACATCAAAATGCGCAACCGTCGCGAGGGTCTAGAACTCCCTACCCAGAACCACCTCTTGTTTGTAGAGCACGATCCGGTCTACACCCTCGGAAAAAGCGGCGACCTATCTAACCTACTGGTGTCAGAAGCAGAGTTAGAACGCAAGGGCGCGCGATTTTTTAAAATCAACAGAGGAGGAGACATCACTTTTCATGGCCCGGGTCAACTGGTCGCTTATCCTATTCTCGATTTGGATCATTTTTTTACAGATGTTCACAAGTATTTGCGCTTCTTAGAAGAGGTCGTTATCGCCACCTTAGGATACTGGGGGATTAAGGGGATGCGCTCTGAAGGCGAAACCGGGGTTTGGTTGGATGTAGGAACCCCATTTGCCCGCAAGATTTGTGCTATGGGTATACGAGCCAGTCGCTGGGTGACTATGCACGGAATCGCCCTCAACGTTGATACCGACCTGAGCTTTTTCGAGTTGATGATCCCTTGCGGCATACAAGGTAAAGGGGTGACCTCGATGCGAAGAGAACTGCAAGAGAAGTGTCCGTCGCTTGAAGAGGTTCAAGCGGTTTTTCTTCAGCAATTCTTACTTCAATTTGAATGTGAACGCGCCTAGGGTTTATTCAATCCGATAGAGCGTTAGACTATTTCTTTCGTCTTTCACCACAATCTCGAGCTTGGCGTCGTTATCCATGTCGATCATGTCGATAGCTGAATCACCCATTACCGGGAATCCCTTCACCAGTGCTGCCTGACTGTCGAACAAAAAGACTTGCTTACTTGCTTTGTCCACCAGGCTGACATAGATCTTGTCTTTAAGATAGAAGAAGCGCAAGCCTTCATATACGCCATAGTCTAATTCAATGGGTTTTTCTTTGATCTGCAGGTTTTGTCCATCGAGGGTGGCTAGGGTCTTGTTACTGGCAACCACCTCGTGAGTAGGCGTGAGCCCAAGATTACTTCGATTTACACCTCCTCTAGTGTCGATCTGAACCAAAGCACCTTTTTGATCCGTAAAGGCAAAAGTGTTGCGGTATTCAAACAACTCGTTTGAAGTGAATTCAAAACGCTCTTTTACTGTTACGCGGTCTTTTCCGTTGCGCTGCAAGATCTTTAAGGAGCCGTTTTTAAGCGGAAATAGTAAGTAGTCTTTACTGGCGATTCTGAAGTGTTTTGCCGGACTCGCCAATTCAGCTTCAGCCTTGGTATAGGTAAATCCGTTCACGCGTTGGCCGGTGTTGTTTAACATATAAATGTCGCGCCCTTGGCTGAATACCAGGCGGTAGTTTCGACTGTTGTCGTAATCAAAGACAGCTAGTGCAGAGAGGTTGCCGTCTTGAAATCTTTTCGGAAATCCTTCAAGATAGTTTCCGTTGCGATCGACAACTACGAGTGAGGTTTCTGTGGTAAAGGCTAATTGTAGCTTCTTGTTTCGATAGGCATCGATCTCGTGTATTCTTCCTTGAATTTTGGCATCGAGTTGACGCTTCCATAATCGAGCCCCAGCATTCGAAAAGCGATACAATGCATTGTTGACGTCTTGGACAACGATCTCATATTGATCGGTGTAGTGGTTCTTCACAAATTGCGGATCGGTCAACGCCTCAGCATCTAACGACAGGCTGAGGATCGGACTGACCACTGCCTCAAACTTGGGGGTTACTAAAGGGGTTGAACTGGCTGCTGTGAAATAATGCGAAGATTCTTTGACCACGGCAAAGAGGTGCGCACGTTTATCGTCTTTTGAAAGTTGTAATAGGCTTGTCTCTTGAGCAATCTGCGGTTCAAGACTTGCGTACAAGGCACCTCGCTTAAACGTTGCTTCGCTGCTGATGAATTTGATCAGGGCCTGTAATTCGGTGTCTGATTCGCTGAACCAGAAGGCATCCTCATAGAGCGCAACATAATTGGCCTTTGTCGGTAACCCTAAGGGCCCTAAGTCTTGTGAAAAATCAGTCCCTTCTATGGTGTACAACACAATACCCATATAGTCTTCCTTAGCCGTGCTCTGCGCATTGAGCGTCTCAATGATTGCAGTGTTGGCGATTCCTCTAACATACAAGAGGTGCTGGGCTTCTAGGTCTACACGCCCTAATTCAATGGCGCCATCTAAAAAAGGATGCTTTAAACCGATTGGGGCCGAGCGCACCAACAACGCCTGTGTAGCCCGGGGGGCATGATCAAGCAGGCGGGGCTCAATAGGAGCAGTCTCAGCAAAACTTGCGAGATACACGTCGAGGCTGTCTGAGGCAAAGCTGATTCCACTCGCCCGAAGTTCTTGTCCTTCAGAAACGATATCAAGAGAGATTTCTTGGGCAAAGTTTGAAAAGGCGGTGTTGTCAAAGGTCTTGAAAACGGGTTTGCTGTTCTCAGGCTGTACCACCAAATGGAGTTTCTCAGGAGCAACAGCGCTACTGAAAAGGCGTTCTATTTTCTCGTTTACAGAGAACTGTCCCTTTCCGCGGATGGCCTCTTCTAAAAGCAATGCAGAACTGCTGATCAGGTTTTTTTCTTCGAGTTGGGTAAAGTATAAGGTGCCTGAATCGTGGATTAAGGTTCCGATAGGCAGATTGTCATAGGTTTCGTTCGGCTGAAATTCGAAAAGCTTTTCAAGACCTGGGTTTTCATTGAGAGCCAAGAACTGCAATTGATCGCGACCTTCGATAAAGAAGGCCACTGTAAGCGCCCCATTAGGGATGAGAGCGCTCAATTCACTTTGCAGTCGTGCTGCTGACTCACCCAAACCAGAAACTGAAGGGTGAATTCTGCCTTTCTCAAGCACCCCCGACCACAGCGTTTCTGCTGTATTCGCCTTTAATACAAAGGCGTAGTCGTCAGGAAAGAAGCGAAGGTTAGATTGATTATTGATTGGTTGCTCTGCGCATGCCGAGAGAGTAAGCAGTATGAATAACCCTAGGGCTCGTTTCATATATACGAATGGATTGGTAGGGTGAAGGTACGACGAACTAGAGGTTTGCCGCAAACGATTTTCGGTGTCGCGGACAGCGACCGACTGCTCGAATGGCTTTTTTGTGTTCGGCGGTCGGATACCCTTTGTTGGTCTTGAATTTGTAGGCGGGATATTTTAGATCAAGTTCGAGCATTAAATCGTCTCTGTAAGTTTTTGCCAATATAGAGGCAGCGGCGATACTTGCATAGGTCTGATCTCCGCGAACTATGCATTGATGAGGTATCCCCAAATAGGGTTTAAAACGGTTTCCGTCAACCAGTAAAAATTCAGGGCGCACCTCTAAGGAGTCTACGCAGCGGTGCATCGCTAAAATACTTGCATTTAAAATATTGATGTCATCAATCGTACCCTCGTCAACATGAATCACCGTATAGGCCAAAGCTTCTTTTTCTATAATTGGCCTTAAGTGCTCTCGCTGTTTTTCGGTGAGCTGTTTTGAGTCGTTCAACAAGGGGTGTGAGAACTTCTCAGGCAATATTACGGCTGCCGCGGTGACTGGGCCTGCGAGACATCCTCGTCCGGCCTCATCAAGCCCGGCCTCTAACTGTCCTTTGATCGCAAAGGGTTTCATTAGCGAATGATGAGTTTGTGGGTGGTTGACACCTTTGTAGTAGTATCAACGATACTCAAGAAGTACAATCCTGGGTTGAGTCCTTTAACACTCAGCTGTGTCTTTTTATCGAATAAGGGTTGCGTTTTCTCAAAGATTAAGTTGCCGCTTCTGTTGTGTAAACGCACCGTGACCTTGGCAGCCTCTGTATTTCCTAAATAGAGGTTGATAGTGCCGTCGTTTACAGGGTTGGGGTAAATAAAGATCTCGTTTGAAAGCACTAAGGTTTCTTCGAATATTCCCTGACACTCACTGAGACCCTTTACTTGAATCGAATTCTCAATGCGATCGAGATCTAGGATTACCTGCTGCAGAGTGGTCGTGATGGTTTTACCATTAAATAGTATAGTATAGGTATCTGATCCGCTCAGGTTTAGCGTGAGCTGTTTGGTCTGACTGTTCACGAAACTTTGAACCTCTAGGCCTTGAGGCTCCTTGACCTCTATCGTATAGCAGCGTTTAAAACTCGAAGATTGATCGGTGGTGATACACAAGGTATAGATACCAGCGGCAAGCTCACTGAATTGTGCATTTGGTGTGAGTGCTTGCGACAGGCCCACTACAGATCCAGGGGTTTGTAAGGTGGCGGTGTAGCTTCCGGCCGGGGCAGCGTCTTGAAGCGTAGCCTCAATGATTCCTGTTTCAGTTTGAGGACAGGTCCCATCAGTGACTAAAACGGTGAAGGCTGTCGATGGGATTTCTAGTGGTTGTTCATCATCTAAAGTATTCACTGCTACCGTCTGGTCAGCTAATGAGTCGTATGAGTCATCAGAGATAGTTTTAATTACAGATACTGTCACTGTACTTGCAATAGTTCCGTCCATTATCGAGTCATCAACACCCGTAACTTTTACCACTTGTTCAGTAGACCAAGAGGAATTAGTAAATGTTAGTGTAGAAGGACTTACAGTAGCCTCGCTCATGTCTGAAGCAGTTAACGAAAGGACAACATCAGAGGTAGGATGTGAATCGAGAACTACCGTGAAGGTGTCACTGGTCCCTGTTTCACTTACAATTATTTGATCACCTGACAAAGTGATTCCTGCAGGCTGATAATTGAGGTCTATAAGTTGAAAGTTATCGATAGCAATCCCTTTGCCATTTACCGACTGATCCGATTCAAATACGAACCGAAAAAGTAGTTGCTTTTCTTGAGTCAAATCTATACCATCAATTGCAGAATTATCACTAAAGTCATACTGGTAAGTTGTCATTTGAGCGAAGACATCGTCTTCACCTGTCCATTGGGCGCCTACGCAATTGTAGCAGTCGTTTCCTGCCGTGTTTACAGTACGATCTGAATTGTACCACTTCGGGGTAGAATTTTTACTCCCTAGCACCTGCCAGGTTAGCCCGTGATTGGTGGAGTATTGTATATAAACCAAGTCCCAATTGGTTTCAAGATTGAACGCCATGTCGAATCGCAGGGCTGGTTTTTCTAGTAGGCTCAAATCGTAATAGGGAGAGAGCAGATAACTGCGTTCCATGTCCGGGTAGTTACTAGAGGCATTGGTAATCCAAGCAAGGCTGTAATCTGTTGTGGTAAACTTTTGAGTGACCTCAGCTTTCTCCCATGAACCCGTTCCGTAAAGGGGGTCGTAAGGTAATAGACTGCTTAATGTGGTTTCTTGATCTAAAACCGCATAGTTTGATTCAAAGTGGGCTTCAGTATTGACAATAAACTTATGACTACTCACGTTGTTCTCATTCCAGCTATCATTCGCAGTTGTAGCAATGGCTTTAGCGATTATGATGCCTGTATATGGTTCTGGAACCACACCTAGGTCAGCAGTAATACTCTGCTCTGAGGCTAAGCTCAACTCAAAATTTTGAGGACTCTGGTCAACTGTGTTGAACGAAAGCGTAACTGTAGCTTCGTTCAGAGATTCACTTCCTTTATTGGTCAAAACTGCAGATAAGTTGGCCTCTCCTGGTAAAAAGATTTTAGACGAAGGAGTCGTCAATCCGCTAATAGCAATATCGGTTGCTGCTTTTTCTACAAGAATAGGAGAAGAAAAAACCCCTCGACCATAAGTAGAAACGAAAATCATAGCATCTTCAACACTTAGTTCAATATCGCTTACTGCTGTATTGGGTAGGTTTTCACCGTAAAGCTCCCAGCCATCCATGCTATCGTCACTCCGATAGACACCAAGGTTAGTTCCTACATATAAAGAATTTTTAAGGTCTTTAGACTGATGGGCAATAGATAAGTAAACCTGGTCTGTCGGAAGATCTCGGGTTATCTCTTGCTTTACAAGTGCTGATGGATTGGTGGCATTCACACGCCAGACTGCTGGATTTTCCGGCTGGTTTACTAGCGCCACGTCTACACGATTCGATATGGTAACAAATACCTCTTTAGGATTGTTACTATTTATGCTCATATCAGAGATTGGGCCGAGTAAGGAAGTAATATTTGTAAAGGTTCTTCCTGCATCTTCGCTGAGGTAAAGGATTGAACCCTCTGCAGCCCATACGATGTTTGCATCTGAAGGAGCTGCCTCGAGATCATCTATATTGCTATCAGCCAATGTTTCTGAGCGTTTAGTAAAACCTGAGCTTCCAAGTACATATAAAGATTTATAACCGGCTAGCACTTCTCCGTTTTGGGTAATCGTGAGTGGTGTAATCCAATTTCCTGATTCGTTGCTGGGACCTTCAAGCAAGGCGAGATTGTCACCTCGACTATCACTTATGAAGAGGTAATTTCCGTTTTGAGTGAATCCGTAGGATAGGTTAGAATTAAGTGGATCGATCTCGTAATCCATACCATCACCTCCTGTGTAGAGGTACCAATTATTGTCTCTGCGTATGAATCCAGCGTTGTCTTGAGTACCCCCTACCATCACTGAGGCATCGTTTTTGCCAATACTCAAGCGATAGAACTGTCCTGTGGCAATACCATTATTGCTGTAGTCGGTAAAGGACTCGCCTCCATCTGTGCTGCGATACAATCCGCCGTCAGTTGTTGCGTAAAGGGCTCCATTGAAGAATTTGAGAGTGTGTATATCTGCATGGGTATAGGCCGTGTTAGAGTTATACCAATTGTTGAGTTTTGAAAAATTGTTTCCTCCATCAATGCTCTTCCATAGATTCAAGCAACCAGTATATACCGTATTGGCGTTTTCTGGGTCCACAGCGATGGCTAGATCGAACCATGCCTGACTCGATTCCATGATATTGAAATTCGATTTAATCTCAGTGTAGGGGTTTCCGTCTGCTCCGGTTTTTTGCTCGCGAACCGTCACCGTCCTTTTTGAGAAGGTAAGACCAGAATCCACAGATTGATATAGTCCTTCAAGACTGCCGTCACTGCTTTTCGCATACAGTATATAAAGCACCTCAGGATTCGCTGGGCTCACGGCCATCACGGCACGCATATAACTTCTGGGTAGAATATTATTTGGATTAGTGATGTTTTGACTAAAAGTAGTACCACCATTGGTTGAGTGGTAAAATGTGTTATTGGAGAGGGCATATATGACCTGTCCGTTAGCCGGCTTCAACCTGAAATCTGTGATTTCATCATTGATGACTCTAGAAAAGCTTTGCCCTGCGTTAGTTGATCTATACAGGCCTTGAGTGCCTGCCACCCAAATAATATTGTGATTATCAGGATCGATAATTATCTCATTAAGTGCTGTCCCACGATCCACATTATTGACATTCAGTCCTGTCTCATTAAAGGTAAGCCCACCGTCAATGGATTTCATGACTCCTATAGAATAGCTCTCGAGTGCATCGTCGTCTCCTGTGGCGATATAAATGATTTGGGTGTCTTCAGGATCAATGGCGATTCCTGATACTCCGATTTGTGGATAGTGGTCAAAGAGATTAATCCATGAGTTCCCCGCATCAGTACTCTTCCATAGTCCTCCAGCAGGTGCACCTGCAAACCAAGTGTTGGGATCAGACGGATCGACCGCAATTTGATTCAGCCTTCCGATACCCGGAAGCTTCTCATTTATAACCTCAGCCGAAGATGGTCCAAGTGGACTCCAATCGGCAAAGCTGTTTACTGGACGGTTAGAACTAATTTTATTTTGGTAGGCCTGGTAAAGTTCCTTTGGAGATTGAATAACTCCATCTTTGGTAAAGTAACTCCAGTAATTGCGCCAGCGTGGATACTGCTTATAACCGCTTCCTTTTTTACGAATGTTTTTGTCTTTAAAATAAGATTCAAAGGCCTCGTCGTATTCGAAAAGGGTGTAGGGCTGAGCCGTTATAGAAGAATCTGCATGGCGCAGTAGCGCCGTAAAAGGCGCGTTTGACTTGTATTGGGCCTGAAGAGCAAAAGAGGTAGTCGCGCACACGACTACAAAAGTGATGCTCAATACATTATATAGGTATGTATTTAAGGTTCTTTCTTTCATAGCAACACTACCAAGCTAGATTGCGTATTTTTACGAGCCTGTGGTAAAAAAGATATGAAGATACGGCCATTTCTGATTTTTCTGCTAAGTCTCTGGACACTTTCTTTCGCCTATTCCCAACAGGAACTTGACGTTAAAGGTCCAAAGCAAAAAGAGCGAAAAAAGCCTAAGATGCCTTCAAAGGCAGAATATCTAAAAATTACTATAGATCGAGATACCATCCCTTTAGATACTATCTTGAGATTCGAGAAAGGATTGCGTCACAATGTTGCAAATCGTGATCTTTTCGAGTTCTTGCCTTTTTCGAATCCGGGGCGTCCGATGAATAAAATGACGCGTGAGACGCCTTCTCGACTCCCAAGTTTGGGGGTGCCCATGCAGCACTTCATGCTTTATGAGAAGAAGGATATGTATTTTCATCGCAACCCAACCCCGATAACTGAATTCTTCTTTTTGTCTATTCTGAATCGAGGACAACTTCTGAATTCAAATCTAGCCTTCAACCTCTCTGAGCAGTTTAATATGAGTCTGGGGTTCAGAGGATTTCGCTCTGAAGGACATTACGTCAATGAATTGGTTAACTCGGGCAGTTTCAGAACCACTTTCAATTACACCTCTGAGAACAAGAAGTATCAATGGAGAGGATTCATGACTACCCACAACATGAACCAGCTTGAGCCAGCAGGTCTTAAGTATGCCACAACGCAGTTTGATTCGGGCAATCCTCAGTTTTTAGAGCGTCGTTATGTCGATCAGTTATTTTCAGACGCCGATTCTAGAGTACTGCATCGGGGCTTTTATGCCGATCAGATGTATACTCTTACCGGGGCCCTGGCCTTGACCCAGTCGATACATTACGATTCGCGCTCCTATATCTTCAACCAATCATCGGCAAACATCTTGTTAGGAGAGCTCAATGAGGTGAGTGCGGTTTCAGACAAGCACGGCATCCGTTCGGTTGAGTTTACTGCAGGTATCGCTCTGCTCGGAAAAGAATGGGGAACCCTCGAGGGCTCGATCAGGCAACTAGCTACGCGACAGGGATTTGAAAATCTCGCTGCCACAACTCAGGATGCGACCAAATCTGAAACCATTGCAAACCCCGAGACCTTCTATTCTTATAGTGATACGCATATCAAGGGGCGCTACACCAATCAAAAAGATAGGATAGGCGTTCATGCCGAGGTATACCTGCCGCTACAGGCAACCCTCCAGGGTTTTGTCGTAAACTCTAGCGCCTATATAAAGCTCGGAGACAAAAGGTACTTGAGAGGAGCATTTGAACAGCGGAATCAATTACCTGATTTGAACTTGCTGCGCTATCAGAGCAACTACACGGCTTTTAATTGGGATACTTATGAGCAGTCGGCCATGGAAAGTCATGTGCGTTTAAAGGTGGGGCTTGAAGACAAGCGCTTCGGATCAATCAGCGCTCAACTCAAGACACTCAACAACGGTTACTTCTTTGAGGCTCCGATAGCAATATACTCTGGTTTCGGTGCTGACTACACGATGCTTAGTCCAACACGGTCGAATTCGGTTATTACTGAACGTGCACTCGAGTACAGCAATGCGCTGCGATGGCGAAGGCTCACCTTAGACCTTAGAGCACTTTATCAGGAAAGCGACGATACGGGGGGGCTTTACAATATCCCGAAATTCATTGCCAGGTCGGCACTATATGTTTCTACCGACTTATTCGATAAAGCAATGTTCGCACATATTGGGGTAAAGGGACGCTACTTTGATGACTTTTATGCAGACGGATACCACCCTGTGCTAGGAGTATTCTATTCACAGCAACACAGTTTGATCTCGGGTTACGCAGTTCTCGATGCATTCATTTATGCTAAAGTTCGAACCATGGATCTGTTTTTGACCTACGAGCACCTGAATGCAGCCTGGGGTAGTCCTTCGTATTACGCCGCTCCTGGTGTGCCTTTCAGAGACGGGGTGATACGATTCGGATTCACTTGGAATTTCTTTGACTGATTTTTTTCGAATCAATTTTTTGACGTAACTTTCTGATCCTTTTCTCTTTAAATGAAATGGAAATCTAAGGCCGAAAAAATTTTTAAATATTTTTCGAAAAAAGTTTGTCGGCAACAAAAATTCCTTTCTATATTTGCACCCGCTTTGAGAAACAAAAGCGACTTTGAAACACTGAAATGAAAAGCCGAAAGGTGAGATTTACTACGTAAGTAAATCAGTTTGGTGTGAAGTTCTTTGAACATATTGAGATGACAAAAAGCGTAAGATTCGTAATGAATTAAAACTAAGATGCTCGGGGTCGTACTGAAGATTTGTTAGTCATTAAGTTATTTAAGATTCAACAATGAAGAGTTTGATCCTGGCTCAGGATGAACGCTAGCGGCAGGCCTAACACATGCAAGTCGAGGGGCAGCGGGAGTGCTTGCACTCGCCGGCGACCGGCGCACGGGTGCGGAACGCGTATGGAATCTACCTCTTTCTGGGGAATAGCCCATGGAAACGTGGATTAATACCCCATAGTATTCAGAGATCGCATGATCTCTGTCTTAAAGCTTTGGCGGAAAGAGATGACCATGCGTATCATTAGCTAGTAGGCGAGGTAACGGCTCACCTAGGCAACGATGATTAGGGGTCCTGAGAGGGAGATCCCCCACACTGGTACTGAGACACGGACCAGACTCCTACGGGAGGCAGCAGTGAGGAATATTGGACAATGGTCGAAAGACTGATCCAGCCATGCCGCGTGCAGGATGACTGCCCTATGGGTTGTAAACTGCTTTTATACGGGAAGAACACCACCCACGTGTGGGTGACTGACGGTACCGTAAGAATAAGGACCGGCTAAC
>JALRDO010000013.1 GCA_023262185.1 Flavobacteriaceae bacterium | reverse complement strand
GGGTCTGCTTTTACCGACCTGGGGCCCTTCAGGGCCATAGAGTGGAAGACCCTTATGCAACTCAACATGAATGATAAGACCTACGGATGGACGGTCGAAATGCAGCTTAAGATCTTGAAGAAAGCCATTCCCTATCTTGAAGTTCCGGTTCGTTACCGCCCTAGAATTGGCGTCTCGAAGGTTTCAGGAACGCTAAAAGGAACCCTTATGGCTGGTTATAAAATCTTGAGTTGGATCTTCATTTTTAGTCTCAAGTGATGATGGGTTGGGTGAGTATAATTCTATTTGGCCTCTGTGTCTTTCTCCTTCTTGCCTATGCAGTATATCAATGCGTCCTAAGTTTAAGCTCCTCTTCACAAGAAAAAAGAAGACTGCTAGAATCGGGGCCAAAAGATTCAATTGATTTCAAGGTTGAAAATGTAAGCGTCACTTTTCAGATCGCGTTGTACAACGAAGGTCACGTCGTCGATGGCTTATTTCAATCTATTATTGCCCTGGACTATCCCCAAGATTTAATCGAAATCCAGGTCTTAGACGACTCAACAGATGGCTCTGACGAAATCAATGCGCAGTGGGTGAAAAAACTTCAAGTATCTGGTCTTAAGGCACATCATCTCAAGCGTTCTCATAGAGAAGGATATAAGGCAGGCGCCCTCAATGCTGGGCTTCAGCAGGCAAAAGGTAACTACATCGCCTTTTTCGATGCAGACTTCCGTTTTTCGCCAGACTGGCTTAATCTCAGCCTAACCGGGTTTACCTCAGATCAAGTGGCAGCCGTTCAAACCCGATGGGTCTATTTGAATAATGCGAAGAATTGGATCACAAAGATTCAGCCTCTGGCACTCAACCATCACTTCATCAACGAACATTTAGGCCGAGAAAAGACAGGAGCATTCACCACCTTTAACGGAACCGCGGCGCTTTGGGAGAAAAGCGCCATCGAAACGGTCCAAGGGTTCAATACCGAGACCCTCACCGAAGATTTAAACATCGCCTATAGGGCACAACTCGTAGGATATCAAATCAAGTACTACCCCAACATCACAGCCGACTGCGAACTGCCTGAAAGCCTAGCCGCCTATTTTTCGCAACAATTCAGGTGGAACAAGGGTGCTGCCGAAAATTTTCAGCTACTAAAATCCTCACTAAGGCGCCTGCGCGGCAGAAAAAGATTTCACGCCTTTATGCACCTGCTTGGATCAAGCTTTTACGCCGTCACCTTCGCACTCTTTCTCATTGGGCTTGTGCTTCCATTCATGAGGCTCAGCGCACAACAAATTCATGTGGTATCACTGCTCTCTCCGCTGCTCTTAGTCGCCTCTATATCTCTTGGTATTGCACTGTATCGCGCTGACCGAGATCTCAAGCACTCCTCTTCGAGTCTAGACTGGGTCGTCAATTTTTTAGGTTATCTCATCGTTTCGGCGGGTATGAGCTACCTGAACACTAAAGCTGTACTTGAAGGGCACTTGAGAAAACCCTCTGCTTTTATTCGAACACCAAAAGAAAAACAGCTGAGATGGAAGTCTTCAAGAGCATTCCCGGTGGTTGAAGTGCTGATTACAGTGCTAAGCAGTCTAAGTGTGTTTATGGCCTTTGAAACCCAACAGTTAGCACTCATAGGAATGCCTTTATTCACCACCCTCGCTTTTGCTGGGGTTAGTTTAGCCTTATTAAAAGGGACATGAAAAAGGCACTTCCTCTTTTCTTAGCGCTTTGTTCCCTTTTGGCTTACTACGCCGTAGGCTTCTTGATCGAACGCGCCGACATACTCTTGTTACTCGGAAGTCTAGCGGTGCTTTTCTCTGCCTATTTCTATTTTTTGGAACAGCGGCTTTCAGTGGGTTTAATTTTCATCCTTGGACTAACGTTTCGAGGGGTATTGAGCAGCTCTTTCCCATCACTCTCCCTAGACATCTATCGCTTTATCTGGGACGGGAGTTTGACACTGAGATCGATCAGCCCCTATACCTTCACTCCTAATGAGATCATGGCGCTCGAAGGTTTTGAAGAGCTTCGTAGTCTTTATAGTCAGATGGGTACCCTAAGCGCAGGCAACTACAGCAATTACCCCATGCTGAACCAGTTGGTGTTTGCACTTGGCGCATCTGTAGAGCATCCTCATTATGTCTACCGCTTTCTGATTGTTTTAGCCGATATCGTAGCTTTCGGTATACTGCTGAAGCTCATTCAGTCACAAGAACACAAAGTTTGGGCACTAGGAGCTTACTTCTTGAATCCTTTAGTAATCATTGAAGGAACACATAACCTTCATTTTGAGCCCCTAATGGTGGTTTTTTTCTTAGGTGCGCTCTATGCCTTAAAGGTAAAACGACCTGTGCAGGCGGGGTGGATGTATGCGGCATCGGTGCTCACTAAACTCGTACCGCTCATGCTCATGCCACTATTGTTGCGTACTCTAGGACGAAAGCCTTTAAGTCGATTTGGGCTTTCGTTTGTGCTATTTTCGGTGCTTCTTACCCTATTATTCGTTGGCCCTCAATGGGCATCACATTGGGGCTCAAGTATCGGTTTGTGGTTCTCAAACTTTGAATTCAATCCTTCAATTTACCGCATCTACAAAGAAGTCGGAAGAGTTTTCGGTGCTTATGACGATCAGCTCATTAAAGCCTATGGCTATGTGCAAATTGCAGGAATGCTCGGATGGGTAGGGTATTTGAGTTTCAGAACGACCCATTTAGGTCAATTCATTCGTCATGGTTACTGGATTCTCATCGCTTATTTGATTACAGCCCCGACGGTACATCCGTGGTATCTCATCACATTGATTGCGCTGGCGGCCTTGAGAAAGGATCGCATTACACTCCTCTGGTCGGCAACGATTTTCATAAGCTATGCAGCCTATAGGTTTGAACATAACGAGCTTCCGTTGTGGCTAATGGGGCTTGAATACCTTCCGGTACTTGGATATGCGTATTGGATTAACCGATCATCCGCAAGAAACTGACCTCCTTTTCGGTGAGGTGTCTAAAGTGTCCTCTGGGAAGGTCTTTCTTGGTTAATCCGGCAAAACTCACTCGATCGAGTTTGGTCACTTCGTATCCGAAATGTTCAAAAATGCGGCGAACAATGCGGTTTTTGCCACTGTGAATTTCTATTCCGACTTCTCTTTTTGTGGCGCCCTGAATAAAGCTAATCGCGTCTGCTACTACCGGGCCATCCTCTAGTGTAATCCCTTTTTCAATTTCCTGTAGATGATTTACGCGTAAGGTTTTATCCAGAACTACGTGATAAATTTTTCGAACTCCATACTTCGGATGAGTCAAACGTGCAGCAAGTTCCCCGTCATTGGTAAAAAGCAATAAACCTGTAGTGTTGCGATCTAGACGTCCTACCGGAAAAAGACGTTGTTTCGTCGCCGAGGCGATCAATTCCATCACGGTCCGTCTTCCTTTATCATCTGAAGTAGTGGTGAGGAAATTTTTGGGCTTGTTGAGCAGCACATACTCTTTGCGCTCTGAAGAAATAAGGCGACCATCAAAACGAACCTCATCGTTAAAAGAGACTTGATATCCCATCTCTGAAACGACCTTTCCATTCACCGTCACACTGCCAGCCTTTATATAGGTGTCTGCCTCTCTGCGAGAGCATATACCTGCATGGGCAATGAAGCGATTCAAGCGCATCTTTCCGCTTGTGTCGGCTTTTTTCTCAGGTCGTGGAGAAGCAGCGGGCTTCTTTGCCGCTATTGGCTTTCTAGGCCCTGAAAACTTTTTAGGACCACTCTGAGCTTTTGAAGCCCCAGGTTTAGGCTTTCTGGGTGAATTTTTCGAAGGCAAACGGTAGGTTTTAGAGGGCAAAAATAAGCGCTTTTAGCTCACTTAAGCGTGAAAGGTCAAAAAAGAGTATCCCCGCAACCCCCATGAATACCAACAATTTTAAGAACCAATGTATTTGGCTGTAGACATTTGGACGTTCATTAAAAAACAAGGTAACCATCAGCATCATAAAACTTACAGAGGCGAAATAAAAATAATAGCGCAATTGTGAGAGTTCGAAACTGTATAGGATCAGTGCGCTTAATACGAATTCAAAGGCGAATAAAATTTGAATGAGGCGGCGGTTCTTTTCAGCTCCCCATGTGGTCGCAAGCGTACGCAGCCCTACCGCAATGTCTCCGGGTAGATTCTCGAGATCCTTGATCAAGGTGATGATCCAAAGCAAAACGAACAAAAAGAATGCAAAAGCGAGAATGGTGACGTCAAAGTAGCGGTAATACAAAAACAAGACTGCAATGGGGCTCACTGATAAAAAAGCTGACAATAAGCTACCCCACAGCGGTATGCTTCTCAAACGATGCGAATAGAGCCAAATGGTCAAGAAATAACCCAAAAAGTACAGCGACGCCAGAAATGAAACTAAAGTACTCAGTAGCAAAGCGATGCTGATTAAAAGGGCCGACCAACGCATCAAACTAGAAGGGCTCCTTTGCAAGCCAACCATTGTCTTAATAGGGCGATTGATGAGGTCTTTGGGTAAATCGTAATACTGATTAATGAGGTATCCGGCCGAGACCACCAAAAGACTTGCTCCAACCAAGAGATGAAGGTCTTTATTGAGCAGTAAATCTGCTACCGAAAACGATCTACCAAATATGTATATAGCAGAAAGGTATTGCGCCAAGACAACGAGGAATCCGTTGTACAATCGAGCAACACTAAAGAGCGACCATAAGCGGGCCTTTACGCTCATGACTAAAAGGTATATACCACTTCTAGGGTGTGTCCTTCTAGTTCGCGTTTGGCGCGTTCAAGGTCTTCTGTGAAACCCAAGAAGTAGCCTCCTCCGCCAGATCCACAGAGTTTGAGGTAATAAGCGTCAGTTTCTAATCCTTTTTGCCATAGTCCTAAGACGCTTTCAGGAATCATCGGTTTAAAGTGTTCAAAAACCACTTGAGATAGCTTTCTCAGGTCTTTGAACAAGCCTTTCACCTCACCCTTTAAAAAATGGTCGATGCAGGCGTCGGTATATTTCACGAACTGGTCGCGCATCACCTCTTCGAATTGCTTGTTCTCAAGGTTCTTCATGAAGAGTTGCACCATCGGAGCCGTTTCACCCACCACTCCGCTATCGAGCAGAAAAACAGCTCCCTTTCCATTGAGATTCTGAGATGGAATATGCGTAGACTCCACGTGATCCTTCGCGTGAATAAGTATGGGGATACTTAAATAACTATTAAGCGGATCAAGCCCAGATGAAGTTCCGTGAAAGAAGGATTCCATCACTCCAAATTGTTGCTTGAGATCTAATAATTTCTCACGCGTCAAGTTCTCTAAAACGGTAATTTTTTCGGTAGCATAACGATCATAAATCGCAGCTACTATGGCGCCACTGCTCCCCACTCCATATCCCATGGGGATCGAACTGTCAAAATACATCCCTTCGACCAAGTCGGCCTCTAGACGCTCAAAATCAAAAGCAACCAATAGTGCTCCTTCGGCGCGTTTCTGCTGCAGGTATTCGGCGTAACTCCCAAGTTTTTTGTTAGATTCTTTATGTGCAGCAGTGTCTTTATCCTCAAAGCGCAAGGCTCCTTTGAAGGTGTTGAATGGAATGGCAAGACCCTTAGAATCTTTAATGATCCCGTACTCGCCGAACAGCAATATTTTGGCGTAAAATAGAGGGCCTTTCATTTTGTTTAATATTCCTTCTTCAAAGGTAAACAATTAAACCGCCCCTTCTCCGCAGCGATCGTGAATGTAGAATCCGTCTTCGCAATGCTGCTTCAACTGGTTTTCGATAAAGCTATGGACTTCTTTTTTATGCGCTTCTGGATACAACAAATGCACATTAGCCCCAGCATCTAAGGTAAAACAGAGAGGAGTTTTAGTCTGCGCTCTGTAGTCCCAAACCTTTTGAATCACTTCTAAGGTCTGTGGTTCCATGAGTACGAAATAGGGGTTAGAGGTCATCATCATTGCATGAAGACTTAGGGCCTCAGATTCTACGATTTTAATGAAAGCCTCTAAATTTCCTTTTTTCATAGCTGCTACCAGTGAACTTATATGCGACTGGGCTTGTTCAAAGCGAGCCTCTTTAAACGGATGGTTTTTCATAAGATCATGACCTAATGTACTGCTCACCTTTTTGGTGCCCTTGTGAACGATCAGAATACTGTCTTGATAGGTCTTAAAAAGCTCATGAGGACGCTCGAATTTTGTGGCGTACAGATCAGAGCTGTTCTCTAATTCAGCATGCTCTCCCCATGAAACGACGGGTCCTTCAATGCTCCTCGCGGCGCTACCCGATCCGAGTCGCCCCAGAAAAGAAGCCTTTTGGAGCATTGCCTCCTTGGCGATTCCGCCCAACTTTTGCTCTAGGGCTACGATACCCATGGCTAAAGCCGCCATACCACTTGCTGAAGAAGCAATGCCGCTGCTATGCGGAAAAGTATTAGCGGTATCGATCGTAATCTTATAGGTACTTAAGAATGGACAATAAAGCCGAATACGCTCTAAAAACTGAACAATCTTAGGCTCAAATTCAGGTTTAGACTCACCCTCATAAAACACATGCACTTCAGACTTAGCCGCCTTTTCAAAAAGAATACGCGAAGTAGTATGCGCCTCAGAAAGTGTGAATGAAATCGACGCGTTCGCAGGTATCTGTGAGTCGTACTTACCCCAATACTTCACAAGGGCTATATTACTGGGTGCCTTATGCGTCGTCTCAAATCTCTCGAGGGTGGCGGAATGAACGGCTGATATAAAAGCTTCGTTATGATCCATAGCGTAGATCAAAGATACACAGTGCGGCTACATCGACAGCGTGATCGTCTCAACCTATGTCGAAATAATGTATCTTTTTATTTCAAAATCTTGATATGAAACGCTTTTTACTCGCCCTAGATCAAGGAACCACAAGCTCACGAGCACTCATTGTCGATCAAAATGCATCTGTAAATGCCGTGGCACAAAGAGAGTTCAAGCAAATTTTTCCGCAGAACGGATGGGTAGAACACGACGCAGAAGAAATTTGGACAAGCCAAATAGAGGTGGCGCGTGAAGCCATAGCTAAAGCCGGCATAAAGGCAGAGGACATTGAAGCAATTGGGATTACAAACCAACGTGAAACCACGGTGGTGTGGAACAGTGATTCCGGAAAGCCAATTTACAATGCCATTGTTTGGCAAGACAAGAGAACGACCGAACGTTGTGAATCTTTGAAAGCGGCCGGAAAGGCCGAAATGATTCGATCAAAAACCGGACTCGTAATCGATTCGTATTTCTCTGCCACCAAAATCGAATGGATTCTCGACCATATCGAAGGTGCACGAGAACTTGCAGCGGCCGGAAAACTCAAGGCAGGAACCATTGACAGTTGGTTGATTTACAATTTAACCGAAGGCAAAAAACATATCACTGATGTGACCAACGCCTCAAGAACACTGCTATACAACATCAATACCCTGAATTGGGACGAGGAGCTTCTTGAGCTGTTTCGTATTCCGAAAAACATGCTCCCAGAGGTGGTGCCTTCTAGTGGTGTTTTAGGACACAGTTCTGAAAAGGTACTCGGAGCAATCACAGTGATTTCAGGGATTGCCGGAGATCAACAATCCGCGCTTTTCGGACAGCACTGTACCGAAGTGGGTATGGTTAAAAACACCTACGGAACAGGTTGCTTCATGCTCATGAACATCGGAGACCAACCCGTTTTGTCTGAGGCAAACCTACTCACCACCATTGCATGGCAAATCGGCGACCAGGTGACCTACGCCCTTGAAGGAAGCGTATTTATCGCAGGAGCAGTGGTCCAATGGCTCAGAGATAGCCTAGGTTTCATTGAAGCCTCATCAGAGGTTGAGGCGCTCGCAGCGAGCGTTCCAGACAGTGAAGGCGTCTATTTTGTTCCGGCCTTTGTTGGATTAGGTGCTCCGTATTGGGAACCCTATGTTAGGGGTCAAATTACTGGCCTCACCCGCGGCACCACTAAGGCACATATTGCAAGAGCGGCTCTAGATGCGATCGCCTTTCAGACTATGGACATATTAGAGGCCATGCAAAAAGACTCAGGTAACAGCATCAAAGCCCTTAAGGTTGACGGAGGAGCCTCTAACAACAACCTGCTCATGCAGTTTCAGGCAGACATCTTGCAGACTCCAGTGATTCGTCCACACGAGGTAGAATCTACAGCGCTGGGAGCGGCATATCTCGCAGGTCTAGCCACAGGATTCTTTGAGTCAACCGCGCATATTGCTTCGCTGCAAGAACAAAGTCAGACCTTTGATCCAAGCCCAATGAACGAAAAGTTGAGCACCTCAATCACAGGCTGGCACAAGGCCATTCAAATCGCACTTAACCATTAAACCATGAATACACTTGTAGCAGAATTTTTTGGCACCTACCTCATGATGCTCCTAGGACTCGGGGTAAACGCCAACGTCTCTTTAAAGAACACCAAGGGATCTTTTAGCAGCGCTAGTGCCTGGGTACTGATTTGTGCAGGATGGGCCTTCGCTGTGTATGTAGGTGTTGTCGTAGCAGGGCCTATCAGTGGCGCCCACCTCAACCCCGCTGTAAGCCTCGCACTCTTGATCAATGGCAGCGTGACAATAAATGAATTTATCAGCTATGTCGGCGTGCAATTTGCGGGGGCGATTGCGGCCTCTTTCAGCGTGTGGTTTATGTATAACGACCACTTCAAGGCAACCGAAAGCCTTGAAACGAGAAGAGGTGTTTTTTGCACAGCCCCAGAATACGCAAATGTGGCGCAAAACTTTTTCAGTGAATTCATCGGAGCTTTCGTGCTCTTATTCGCCATACTACATTTTACAGATCCAGAGCTCATGGCTTCGGGCGAGAAAATCGGAATGGGATCTATCGGAGCCCTACCCGTAGCCATCGTCGTATGGGGCATTGGTTTGTCTCTTGGAGGAACTACGGGTTACGCGATCAACCCTGCACGAGATTTAGGTCCGAGAATTGCGCATGCACTGCTTCCGGTTAAAGAAAAGGCTGACGGAAATTGGTCGTATTCTTGGATTCCTGTTGTTGGGCCGCTCTGCGGAGCAGCCTTTGCCGCCCTCTTATTTTCTTTACTGAGCTAAGGCTCTGTCTGGATAGTTGCAGAAGATTCCGTCCACCTTATACTCACGCATCAAGGCGATGTCTTCAGGCTCGTTCACGGTGTAGGTGAACACCTTGAAGCCGGCCTCATGAATGGCCTGTACATTTTCAGCTGTCACACGTTTGTACCAAGGATTAATCGCAATAGCGTTAAGCTCTTGAGCTTTGCTTATGGCATCGAGCGGATCTTCTCCGGTTAGTACTGCAATGTCAAACTGCTCATCTAATTCACGTACCCGATCAAGCTCTTCCCACTTAAAACTTGAAAACACAAACTTATCTGCATTGTATCCGTGTTCGGCGATATACGCGCGAACGATGCGCACCGAATCATCGGCAGTGTTAGAACCCTTTAGTTCGATATTCAACGAAGTGCGTTTGTCAAGCGCGTCGAGCACCTCGATGAGTGTCGGTATGCGATGTCCTCCCTCAAGAGTTAACGCCTTTACCTCTTCGAGATTCTTGGCTTCAATAGGGCCAATTCCGTCGGTGAGCTTATCTACTTCATCGTCGTGGAACACCACAAGTTCACCTGAAGCAATTTTAAAAACATCTATTTCTATCATGGGCACGCCCAACTCAACCGCCTTCTCGATAGAAGCCAATGTATTCTCGGTCTCGTATCCCATTGCGCCGCGATGACCGATAACATACAGTTCAGAAACAGAAGAAGTACAAGCGCTCATAAGCAGTGTCAACAGAATTAGTTTAAAGGTTTTCATCAGAAGATTCAATTAAAAGAAAAGATCTTGGAGCCAGTTGCAGATGCGTCGAGGCCTTAAAATGAGTTTCATTTACAATATCATAAAGCGATTGCCCAGGTCGAAGTGAAAGTTCTTCATAATCTTCTAGACTGAGTTCTGACTTGGTGGCAACCTTATTGATGAAAAGGGTTACACGCTTGTTAGGGGTATATCGCGACAACACATAAACCCCATCGGCTGGGGCATAGTGCAAGGTTCTTCCGCTAGATATTTCACTGCTCTTTTTTCTATAACTAAAGAGTTTACGCGTGAGTGTCTGTACCTCAAGCTGCTCTTGATTCAACCCCGTGCCTGTAAAGGCGTTGACCTTGTCGCCTTTCCATCCACCCGGAAAATCAGTACGAATAAGTCCGTGGTCGTGGGGTTTGGCCGTGTTTTGCATTAGAATCTCAGTTCCATAGTAAAGCTGAGGAGTGCGAGGACTTACCGCAAGAAGCGCCAGTGCCATCTTATGCAAACTTAGGTCTTCACCTAACTGGGTGTAGAGACGGTCCATATCGTGATTGTCAGCCATCAACACCAAGGCATTCGGATCGGGATAGATAAAGTCGTTTGACAAGGCTTCATACCACTTGATCAATCCGGTGTCCCAGCCCTCATCCTCTTTGAGTGATGCGCTAAGCGCGCCCTGCAAAGGGAAGTCAAAGACGGCGTACATATTAGATTGGTATCCGTCGCTATTTTGATTGCCCTCTTGCCAATAAGCGATACGCATCGGGTTATAGCTCCACTCTTCGCCTACAATAGAAAAATTCGGATAGGCCTCCATGATGGCGCCTGCCCATTGACTCATAAACGCTGGATCGTTGTAAGGTTGGGTGTCTTGACGGATGCCTCCCAGCCCCAAGGTTTCGATCCACCAAATACTATTCTGAATGATATATCGGGCCAAGTAAGGATTGCGATGATTCAAATCGGGCATCGTCGACACAAACCATCCTTCGGTCATGGCCTTAAGGTCTTTCTTCGCGACGTAAGGGTCTTGAAGCGTCGTTCGCCTATGACTCGCATAAGCAATCTCTTGCTTCTCAAGGTAATTGGCTTGTCCGTTCAACCAGTCGTCAAAGGGCAAATCGTTCATCCACCAATGCAGTGATCCGCAGTGGTTATTGATTTGATCCATTACCAGTTTCATACCGCGCTTGCGCATCTGATCTGCAAGCTCTTGATATTCTTCAAGTGTTCCGAAACGCGGATCTACCTGATAATAATCTGTGATTGCGTAGCCGTGATACGACTGTTCGGGCATATCGTTAATGAGCATGGGACCAGGCCAAATCGCCGTGAATCCTAGAGAATCAATATACTCTAGACCGTTTATAATACCTCTGATGTCTCCCCCATGACGACCGTAATCGTCTTCACGATTGGGCAAAGGAGCACGAAGAGAATCAAAATAATCGTTATCAGGATCTCCATTAGCAAAGCGATCAGGGGTTAGTAAAAAGAGTGCGTCAGAAGCATCGAATCCGCGTATAGACTCGGCCGAATGCGTTCGAGCTTTCAGTTCGTAAGATTGCTCTACTCTCGAGCCGTCTTTCTCAAGAATAAGTGTGATGGTCTTTGGCTGTTGAGCCGTTACTCGTAGGTCTACAAAGAGGTAATTCAAACTCTTAGCTCGGTGAACACCAAGAAGCCTTACCCCGTCGTCTTCTTGAAAGGATACCTCATAGCTACCCACTTGATCCCCGTGAATCATCAATTGGAGTTCGTCGTCATGCATATTGATCCACCAGTGTGGTGGATCGATACGCTTTATTTGGGCCTCAGCGTCAATCTGCAGCCCTAAGAGTAGAAAAAGCAGTAGCCCTAACCGAATGTGCATAGTACAAATTACCTAAAATACCACCACAAAAAGAGCACCACCGCGATGATCATAATCGAAAGATAACGTTCGATCGCTGGACTCTTTTCTTTTGTGCTCGTATTATATTGGTATACCAAGGCTTCTTCGACCGGAGGAGCTGTTTTGGCATTTACCAAACTGACCGCTACCATCACTGAAATACTCACAACAAACAAGAAGATAGCATAGTGCAAGAAGTTCATGGTTACCAAGGCATAAATCATTCCGTCAGGATTTAAGGCCAGCCCTGACTCTTGGGTGAGGTACTCTAACACTAGGCGTGCCATTCCAAGCACAAATCCAGTCCAAAGGGCTGCAAGAGCTCCTTTTGAATTGATCTTTTTATAGAAAATTCCAAGCAAGAAAGCCGCCGCTATCGGAGGCGACACATAGGCTTGAACGCTTTGCAGGTAGCGGTAGATACCACCACCTTCGGTGAGTTGACGCATAAATGGAATCCAAGCCAAGCCTACGATCACGAGGGCCACAGTAGCCAATCGGCCCACTAAGACCAACTGTTTTTCTGTGGCATTCGGACGCCAACGCTTGTAGAAATCAAAGGTGAATAAGGTAGAGGTGCTGTTAAATACCGAAGAGAGTGAACTCATCAGTGCTGCCAAGAAACCGGCGACTACTAGTCCTCGAACTCCCACAGGAAGCACCCGTAAAATCAAGGCCGGAAGCGCTGCATCGGTGGTCGTACGCACCTCGCCTGTTATAGGATTCGTAACCGTAAACAGGTCAGGATAGGTCGTCACCGAAAGTGCATAGGCGATGATTCCAGGGAAGATAAAGATGAACAGCGGTAACAGCTTTAATAACGAACCAAAGATGGTTCCTTTACGCGCGGTTGAAATGTCTTTGGCTGATAGTACACGTTGCACAATGTACTGGTCGGTACACCAATACCAGATACCTAAAATTGGAGCTCCTAAAAGCACTCCAGTCCAGGGGTATTCTTTATTGCGCCAAAGACTCATAAAGGTGTCTGCGTCTGGGGCATTTTCTTGAATAGCAAGGGTCACATTAGACCATCCACCGATGGCCTGAAGACCAAAATAGGTAGCCAAAATACCTCCAATTATAAAGATCACGGCTTGTACCATGTCGGTATAGATCACCGCCTTCAAGCCTCCGAGAGCCGTGTATATACCGGTAGCCAACACCGTAATTAGGGCTCCTATCCAGAACGGAATACCTAATAACACCTCAAAAACGAGGGCTCCGGCGAAAATGGTAAACGAAATTTTGGTGAGCACATAAGAGATGATTGAAACCACAGAGAGGTATACTCGAGCGCCTTTGTTGTAGCGTCTCTCTAAAAATTCGGGCATGGTAAAGACCCCACTCTTCAGGTAAAACGGAACAAAAATCCAGCCCAAAAGAAGTAGAATCAGAGAAGCGAGTATCTCGAATTGTGCCTCAGGGAAGGCACCTCTTGCCCCAGAACCTGAGAGCCCGATTAGGTGCTCAGAACCAATATTACTTGCAAACAATGAGGCTCCGATGGCGAACCATCCTAGATCGCGCCCGCCTAAGAAATACCCCTGAGCACTGCTCGAAGCCCTTTCTTTTTTAGTCACATAGGCCGCAATGGCGAAAATGAGTATAAAATACAGTCCGATTACGGCAAAGTCGATACCTCCAATGGTCTCCATAAAGTCTTAGTTAGGATTCATAACTTTGCAATTTAGACCTTTTTCTATATTGTCGTGGGTTCATCTAAATTCATTTTGGCATTTGCTATGATAGCTATATCAGTCAGTTGGGGGTTCGCCCAAGGTGACATACCCACTGCACGACCCATAATAAAAGGCGCTGAACCAAACAAAGGGGTGCAAAAAGCCAATACCGGGACACTATTGAAAATGCCTTCTATACTCAGCGACGGGCTGATCAAAGATCCAGAGGGCCCCGACATGCTACAACAAAAGAATCTGAAATCAGCTGGATTTGACCTAGTGATTGACCCTAAAATTGCTCAAACTGAGAAGGCAGATTCAAACCGTATTACAGGCGACGTCTACCTTGGTGATGTGACGACACACTCGAATGTCATTGGTATTGCCATGCGCGACCATGGAGAAATTGACGGCGATCGCATTCTAATTGTGGTTAACGATCAAGTAGTTGAATACAACGCCCTTTTGAGTGGGCGGTTTAAGCAGCTTGAAGTTCCTCTAAAAGAAGGTTTCAACACCGTAGAGTTCAAAGCCTTAAATCAAGGATATGTCGGACTCAATACAGCACAAGTACTTGCTGTAGACGAAGAAGGAAAGGTGATTCACAACAATAACTGGATGCTCTCTACTGGGGCAACCGCCAAGATTGTGATCGTCAAAAAACCCGACCTTCCGAATCAATAGCGCTTACCGGGCTGATAGGTCACTATTGCACGTTTAAGCACATCTTCTCTGTAATAAGGAACTTCTTTAAATAAGCCCTCGGCATAGAGCTCGACCTGATCATTAAAGTGTCTCGATTTAGGGTCACCACTCTGCCCTCCTGCCAGCAGCGACTTTGCCCTCACCTTTTCACCAAACTCGACCACAGCCACAAAACTATTGCCTCGTGTTCCGTAAATCTTCTTGGTATTGTTCGAGTAACGCGCTCCATAAGCGGCTAAAGCTCCCCATCTTCCGCTCGCGTGACCGATACCAACGCTTGGTAAACTATCGTTAAAGGCCTGGAGAATAGCCCCGTCAATACGCTGATAGCGATTCACCTCAGCCCACTCGATTTGAGAGGTGCCAAAGTCTTCTCTAAGCTGGGCCACCACCGTTTTTAATGCCTCGATACGGATAGCGCTTAAATCAGGTTCACTACCCCAATAGGTCATGAGCTCCATCGGACTATATCCCTCTGGACTAGGAGCCTTGGTATACATCTCAGTAGCATAAAAGTGCGCTAAGGTCATCGCCTTGCTCGTTTTAGAGGTGCGAAAATCCCAATTGCGCAAAAGTGCTATCTCTTCTGCCACCTGAGGCTCAGGAGAGCGATTAAAGTCTTGAATCAGACCCGGAATTAAGGCTTCAAAGGCTGGAAGATAGGTGTCGTAAGCCAGTTCAATCAACGATTCTAAGGTGTGTCTATTGGGCTGCTGTAAGAGTTCTATCGCGTGCACTCCTCTAAAATTCTCAGGGGCAGTGCTCATATAGTAAGGATAATCCTCTGGTCTCGGACTATCCGGGCCTGCCGCAGTAAAAGGAGTAGAGTTACAGTTTTGCAACCAATTTGTGGAGGGATTGAGCAGGGTAATGTGTTCAGAAACATCATGCAACCCTTTCCAATCAGTATCAGGATTAGACCCGTCAACCGGTTTCGAAAAGTCAAATCGTGTATCGCGCTCTGGGATAAAATTTCCGTGCCAATAGGCAATGTTTTGATCGGCATCAGCATAAACGGTGTTGTTTGATGAATTGGTCTTCAGATCCATCATCGCGCTGAATCCCTCGTAGTCAGATTGCTTAGTTCTTTTAAACGATTGCTCTAATGCTTTAGCCGGACTCCACATCATTGCAGTAGCCGTCATTTGACCTTCGATTTGATGTGTGATGGGCCCGTGATGCGTGCGGTAAAGGGTTAGGGTTTTCTCTTGAATTCCCCGGTCGGTTTTTACAGAGAAAGACTGCTCAAGCGAATCGATCGGCCTCCAGGTATCTCCGTAGAGGTATTCTTTACCGGTTTGGCCAATGCGGATGGATTCAACGTATTCATCAATTACGTCGGTGTAGGTAGAGGTGTGCATCCATCCGGTTTTTTCATTGAACCCTTGGTAGATGAAAAACTGCCCCCAGGTAACTGCCCCATAGGCATTTAAACCTTCTTCACTCACCACGTGCATCTCTCCTCTAAAGAAAAAAGAAGTGTGCGGATTAATCAATAACATGGCATTCCCTGAGGCGGTCATCGACCCATTAAGAGCGATTCCGTTCGATCCGGCGGGCTCGTCGTAAAGCGAAAGCATCTCTTGCGCTACAGGTCGCGGGTCAACTTGGGCCACCTTATTCTGAACTTCACCCTCGTACATGGCTTTAATCTTTGCCGTTGAGATGCGTTCGATATCTCCGCCGATGCTTCCTTCGCTAAAATAAAAAGGCATCCATGGCTCAAAATGTGTAAGTAATCGCGGTTCAACCTCTGGATGCGTATAGAGGTAGTAGTTGATTCCGTCTGCAAAAGCGTCACATAGGGCACGCAACCACTGTGGGCTGTTTTCGTAAGCCCCTACAGCCTCTTCTTGGGTCATAAACAGGCGTGCGCGAACATCGCTGTAAAGTGCCGATTCGCCCTCTACCTCTGCCAAGCGACCTATTGCCCAAATATAATTTTGCTCGACACGATTAAAGTCGTCTTCGCACTGAGCATATAGCATTCCGAATACGGCATCGGCATCTGTTTTCGCATATACATGAGGCACACCAAAATCATCACGTATAATTTCTACACGTTCGGCTATCGACTCAAGACGATCTGCTTCAGTAGTGTCAGAACAACTTAGCAAAAAGAAAAACGCAATAGCAATGACGTGAAAAAGAGGAAACTTTCGCATGATCAAATTTTTGAAAAAGGTAACAAAATCAGTTGAAGATAAATGACTCCACTGCACGCTAATCGCAAGGGGCAAGGTATCTTTGTCGCATGTCAAGCCCCAAATCAAGTCTAAAAAAGGCCTTTAAAACCATCATCATCCCTAGAATTAGAGTGGTGATTGTAGGATTACTACTGATCATCGTCAGTAAAAGTGCCTCTTTCGTGGCACCCATGGCCATGCGAAGTTTCATCGACGAGTTGATTCCCAACCAAGACCTAGTGGGTATTAAAAACCTAGTTATCATCGTTCTTATTGCTTTGGTCATTCAGGCGGTTACTAGTTTCATGCTCACTAAACTTGTGAGCGTTCAAGCCCAATACCTCATCACTGAACTCAGAGCAGAGGTGCAGCGCAAAGTCTTATCGCTTCCGGTTCGCTTTTTCGACAATACCCAAAGTGGAGCCTTAGTGTCACGGGTAATGAAAGACGTTGAAGGCGTTAAAAGCCTGGTGGGCACAGGGCTCGTACAATTGATCGGAGGACTCTTTACGGCGGCCGTCGCCTTTGTATTACTCATCCGTATAAGCCCTCCTTTAACGCTATTCAGTTTAGCTCCTTTAGCCCTTTTCGCCGTCGTGGCAATAAAGGCTTTTTCGGTGGTTCGTCCGGTCTTCAGAGAACGAGGCAAGATAGAGGCCGAGGTAAAGGGTCGATTGACAGAGACTTTGGCGGGCATTCGCATTGTGAAAGGGTTTCATGCCGAGAAAAGTGAAGAAGCCAGTTTCAATAAAGGGATCCACCGCCTATTTGACAATATCAAGAAGTCGATGATTTACATGGCCTTGGTGAGCTCTAGTTCTATACTGCTGGCAGGTATCGCCACAACCGTTATCACAGGTATAGGCGGATATTACATCATTAACGATCAACTCACTCTTGGGGCATTTCTTCAGTTTACCTTTTTATTAGGACTCCTCATTAGCCCGATTTTTCAGCTTACTAGTGTGGGCACAGAAATTACCGATGCACTAGCAGGTCTAGACCGCACCGAAGAATTACTCGCCGAAGTCTCTGAATACGACACTTCAGGAAGTAAAGCCTTTAAGGAGCCGTTAGAGCAGCTGCGGTTTGAAGGGGTGAGCTACGCCTATGAAGAAGACCAATTGGTCTTGAAAGACATCAACCTAGAGGTAAAGCGGGGCGAGGTCGTCGCCTTAGTCGGTACTTCTGGGGCTGGTAAATCAACACTAGCAAGCATCGCAGCAAGTTATCTGACCCCAACTCAAGGATCGCTCTGGGTCAACGGGAACCCCATGTCAGACTTATCGCTATCGGACTATCGCTCAAAACTTGGTGTGGTGTTACAAGACGACTTTTTATTCGATGGCACACTTAAAGAGAACCTCCTTTTTGTGAAGCCCGATGCTTCTGATAACGCCCTAGAAGAAGCCTTGAAAGCTGCTCATGTGAAAGAGTTTGTAGACCGCTTCGAAAACGGAATTGAAACGGTGATCGGAGAACGCGGCGTGAAGCTCTCAGGAGGTCAGCGCCAACGCGTGGCAATCGCACGAGCATTACTCGCGAATCCTGAACTGCTTATTTTAGACGAGGCCACCTCAAGTCTTGATACCGAGAGCGAAGCGCTCATTCAGCAAAGTTTAGCCACGCTTACCAAAGGGAGAGCTACCATAGTCATTGCCCACCGTTTGAGTACCATACGGAATGCAGATAAGATTGTAGTCTTAGAAAAGGGAGAAATTGTAGAGCAAGGGGCTCATGAAGACCTTTTCGAAAAGAAAGGACGCTATTTTGACCTTTACACCCGTCAAGCTAAAATCTAACTCTCGGGGGCAACGGTGACTTTCAATCCGTCTAGGGCTTCGGTGATAGGAATCTGACAGCCCAAACGACTGTTCTCTTTGACGTGAAAGGCCTCTGAAAGCATGGCTTCTTCTTCGTCTGATGCCTCGTCTAGCTCATGATCAGACTCAACATAGCATTGGCAAGAAGCACACATAGCCATGCCACCGCAAATACCAACGGTTCCCTCAGCTTCAATCTCATACGATCGAATGACCTCCATCAGGTTCATGTTCATGTCAGTGGGCGCCTCAACAGTATGCAACTCACCACGGCGATCGGTAATATGAAGGGTAACATCACTCATCGTTAATCGAGCGTTTTGACCACCGCTTTAGGAGCCTCTTTTTTGCTGCCATCGAAACCGCTCACACCCCCTACAGTGGTGTATTTCATCACGTACTTTTTATCCGGATGTATGCGTTGATAGGCGCTTTGACACATGAGTGTGGCCTCGTGAAAACCACACAAGATGAGCTTTAGTTTTCCAGGATAAGTATTAACATCTCCAATGGCATACACCCCTGGAATATTCGTCTGATAATCGAGTGTATTGTCTACTTTGATAGCATTTTTTTCGATCTCGAGCCCCCAGTCTGATAGTGGGCCCAACTTAGGCGACAAACCAAATAACGGAATAAAGGCATCGCAGGCAATTTCAGTGCTCAGTCCGGTCTGAACATTTTCTAGGCTTATCGCTTCGAGTCGATCGCCCCCTTTGATGGCGTTGACCTTAGAAGGCGTATACACCTTAATCTTACCCTTTTTTTTGAGTTCGATCACCTTTTCAACAGAATCTAGGGCTCCTCTAAATTCATTTCTGCGATGGATCAGATGCACTTCGCTTGCTATATCGGCTAAAAAGATCGACCAATCAAGTGCAGAATCCCCTCCACCGGCAATCACCACGCACTTGTCTCTGTATTGTTCTGGTTCTTTTACCAGGTAAGCCACCCCTTTATCTTCAAATTTTTCTATGCCAGGAAATTCTGGTTTTCTTGGCTCAAAACTCCCGAGGCCACCCGCAATAGCAACCACCTTAGCCTTGTGCTTATTTCCTTTATTTGTGGTTACAATGAAGAAGTCATCTGCAGTGCGCTCAAGAGTCTCTGCGCGCTCACCCAAGGTGAATCCTGGTTGAAAAGGCTCGATTTGTTTCATGAGATTATCAACCAAGTCTCCTGCCAACACCTCAGGATATCCCGGGATGTCATAGATGGGTTTCTTAGGATAAAGCTCACTACATTGCCCTCCTGGTTGACCCAATGCATCGATGAGATGGCACTTGAGTTGAAGCAGTCCAGCTTCAAAAACAGTGAACAATCCGGTGGGCCCGGCGCCTATGATAAGTATATCTGTGCTGATCATGCTCTTGAATTCACTAGGCGACATTCACGACTTCTTCGATCTGAGGGACGTGTTTCTTAATGGTCATTTCAACACCGCTCTTCAGTGTCATCTGGTTGACCGAGCAACCCATACAATTTCCTTCTAAACGGACCTTTACTGAGGTGCCGTTATCTATAGAAACCAATGAAATATCTCCTCCGTCGTTTTGAAGAAAGGGTCGGATTTCGGCTAGTGCCTCTTCAACTTTGCGTTGTAATTCTTCTGTTGTCATTTATTTAGCTCTAACAGCAGCACATCCTGCCATAGTGGTAATACGAATCGCTTCTGTGGGCGGAAGCGTTTCGTTTCGTTTAACCAATTCAGCAACCATGTTTCGGGTTACTTCTGTGAAGGCGTCTGCTACCGGACTATCCACCTGCAGCGCAGCAGGTCTTCCGACGTCTCCGGCTTCTCTAACGCTCTGAACTAGCGGAAGCTCACCCAAAAGTGGAATACCGCTGTCTTCAGCGAGATGACGTGCACCCTTCTCTCCAAAAATATAGTATTTATTCTCAGGCAGTTCTGCAGGGGTGAAATAAGACATGTTTTCTATAATCCCCAAAACCGGCACTTGAATAGCCACTTGTTTGAACATCGCCACCCCTTTACGTGCGTCGGCGAGCGCCACCTCTTGCGGAGTGCTGACAACCACCGCTCCAGTTACAGGCAGCGATTGCATTATGCTCAAATGAATATCTCCAGTTCCTGGAGGCAAATCAACAACTAAGAAATCGAGCTCACCCCAGTGTGCGTCAAATATCATCTGATTGAGTGCCTTTGCGGCCATAGGTCCTCTCCAAATAACCGCCTGATCCTTTTCTGTAAAGAAACCGATCGACAAGAGTTTTACCCCGTAATTAGAGATGGGTTTCATCTTCGACTTACCCTCGACCTCGATGGCCAGTGGCTTTTCGTTTTCAACATCAAACATCAGCGGCTGAGAAGGACCATAGATGTCAGCATCAAGCACTCCAACTTCAAACCCCATTTTCGCCAACGAAACCGCAAGGTTAGCGGTGACGGTAGACTTTCCGACCCCTCCCTTTCCAGAAGCTACGGCTATAATATTCTTTATACCCGGAATTGGCATTCCTTTAATCAAATTCGAAGGCTGCCCTTCGGCTTTGGCAGGAGCCTCAACCTTAAGGTTTACTTTGATCTTAGCCTTCTCATAAACCTCTTTATGAATCGCCTGTAAAATGGATACCTCAAGCTTCTTCTTCGCTTGAAGACTAGGGTTATTGATCGTAACATCGACCTCTACCTCATCGCCAAAAATCTGGATGTTGGTGATGGCCTTACTTTCAACGAGATTTTGCCCTTCTCCGGGTGCACTAATCGTTTCTAAGGCCTTTAAAATATCGTCTTTAGTCATGCGTTTCATAGAGTACAAAGATACGCACGAAAATGTGGCTATAAAAGGGATTCAGAGGGATCCCAAAAGAGGCGATCAAAGTCTTTGACTTGGTCGTCAACGACTTCGATTCCTTCATTTTCAAGCAACTGCTGCATTAAATGCACCCCCGGAAAATGATGCTTTCCGGTGAGCACTCCCATGCGATTGACTACTCTATGTGCAGGAACCTCTTTAGAATGCGACATATTCATGGCATAGCCCACCATACGAGAGCTTCGCGCCGCACCCAAGTATCGTGCGATTGCTCCGTAGCTCGTCACTCTACCGTAAGGTACTCGACGCACTACCTCGTAAACTTTTTCGTAAAAATCAGCACTAGACATAAGACCAAATTAGACGTACCAAAGAAATTACCGCCAAAGCGAGCATGACAAATCCTATCATACGGTTTGAGCGTTTCTGAAAACTCAGTTCGTCAAAATGTATTTTCGAGCTTCCGTAACTATATCCAAAAAGCACGGAGGCCGTTCCAGTCAATGCTGCAGCCGCAAAGACTAAAGTCTCTGACGGAGCTAATTGAATGAGTGAGGCATTGCGCATCACCGCATGCAAAACGGCATAAAAAGGAATGTTGAGTACGTTCAAGGCCCCCATGATAGAGCCCCTCAAAAAGAAATTGCGCTGATTCTTTAAGGTTTCAACGCTCTTTTGAGAACGATTGAAAAAATACCAGGTTAAAAGCGAGAAAACACCAATACCCAACCATAGAAAATTGCGCTGTACCTCAGGATTTTCGTATACAAATTTAGAGAATGCGGCGGCGGCCCAGGCCTCAACCGCAATGACAATAGCAACCCCAGCAATAAACCTGAAAGCGGCACTAGATCCATGAGCCACCCTAATGCGGGCTGCATTCATGTTCAACAATCCCGGTGGCAGTGTTGCGCCAGCAGAAGCCGCGAAGGCAATAGCGAACAGAATCAAGTAGGCCAAGGGTTAAAGTTTAAAGCTAAGGTAGGTGATTGGTACACCCCTTTCAAGGTACTGACTTTCATAAAAAGTTTGAACAGCGTTAACGATATCAGGGCTGCCTCCTAAGCGATATACATCGTGGTTTGAATAAACGATCTCTTTGCCCATTCCCTGCAACAGCCCAATGGTGTATCCGTGCATAAAGGCGCTATCGGTCTTTAGATGTACCAATCCGTCTAGCTTTAAGATCGCCCTATAACGCGCCAGAAATGACGCATTCGTTAATCGGTGTTTGGTACGCTTGTATTTAATCTGTGGATCTGGAAAGGTGATCCAAATCTCACTCACCTCTTGAGGCTTAAAGGCGTAATCAATAAGCTCTATAGACATGCGCAAGAAGTGCACATTTTGAAGTCCTTCTTCAATGGCGGTCTTTGCACCACGCCAAAGTCTTGCTCCCTTAATATCGATTCCGATGAAGTTTTTTTCGGGATAGCGTCGCGCTAGCGCCAAAGTGTACTCTCCCTTACCGCACCCGAGCTCTAGCACTATTGGATTTTCGTTACCGAAGACATCCGTCCAATTGGTGCTCAACAGTACACCATCTAAAAGGTCTTCACGTAAAGGTTGCGTAACGTTTACAAAACCTTCATTTTCTCTGAACCGCTTTAACTTATTTTTACTTCCCAAGAGCTAGAACTTTCTAGTCGCAAATCTAATCAATACCCGGCAACGGCGATGAATCTGAGTCAGCATACCCTTTTGGTTGCCCCGCTCAACTGGGGTCTCGGACACAGCACAAGATGTATCCCCATCATAAAGGCTCTTCTCGATAGAGGTGCCAATGTGGTAATTGCCTCTGATGGCGTTGCGCTGGGCTTACTCAAAAAAGAGTTTCCTGAGCTGACCGCATACGAGCTATCATCCTACCGCATCAGTTACGCCAAAAACGGACGGCTATTTAAGCTAAAGATGGTTCTCAATAGCTATAAGATATTATGGGCCATATACAAAGAGCGCCAAGAGATCAAGCGTATCGTAAGGGTTGAAAAGATCACCGGATTGATCTCTGACAATCGTCTAGGGGTGTATTGCAAAGGGATCACCAATGTGTTCATCACCCACCAATTGAGAGTGCTTTCAGGAAGCACCACCGCCATCAGCTCAAAAATGCATCAGCAGGTTTTTAAAAAATACGACGCCGTTTGGGTTCCTGACTTTGAATCTTCTTCGAATCTAACCGGTAAGCTCGGACACCTCGACAAAAAGCCAAACAACCTCGTCTATCTCGGACCCCTAAGTCGATTTAAGAAGAAAAAAGAACCCATCGCCTACGATCTCTTAGCGCTATTGTCAGGACCAGAGCCACAACGCAGCATGCTAGAAGAAAAACTCTTGAGTGAGTTTAAGTCATTCAAAGGACAGGCCATTATGGTGCGCGGAGTCATTGAAGAAGAGCAAAAAATTGAGGATCTGCAGCTCGATCATGGAAGTTTAAAGGTGGTCAATTACATGCAGTCTGAAGAGCTCATGTCGATCGTACGCCAAAGTGCTATGGTACTTTGCCGTTCAGGCTACACCACGGTAATGGACCTAGCCAAATTAGGAAAGAAGGCCTTTTTTATTCCTACTCCAGGTCAATACGAGCAGCTACATATTGCCGAACGTCTTGATGCCCAAAAAATAGTTCCTAGTTGCACTCAGAATGAATTTACGCTTGAACAGCTCGAGCGCGTTGAGGGTTACAGTGGTTTAGCAGTCTTTAGCTCAGAGGTAGACTTTGATTTAGTATTCTCGATCTTCTGAAGGGTGAATGAGAATTCTGAACCCACACCAGGTTCACTCTCAACATAAATACGCTCTCCGTGAGCCTCTACAATATGCTTCACGATAGAAAGCCCCAAGCCTGACCCTCCTTCTTTTCTAGAACCACTCTTGTCTACTCTGTAGAATCGCTCAAAAAGACGTGGCAAATGCTCTCGACTGATCCCATCGCCATTATCAGTGACCCGCACAATAACCTTGTCTTTTACCAAATTTTCAACACTCACCTCGGTGGTGCCATTGGCATGGCCGTACTTAATTGAGTTTTCGATGAGGTTTGCAAGCACATGTTCTATCTTTTCGTAATCCGCAAGAACCTCTACCGGATTAGGATAAGGACGATCAAAAATGAGCGCAATATTCTTTTTGCCGGCTTTCATTTCGAGCATCTCAAAGACACTTTGAATAAGCTCTATAATATCCATAGGTTGTTTCATCACCTGTTGGGTGCCCGACTCTAACTTGGTAATGGTATCTAGATCTTTGACGATGTACAAAAGACGGTCAACGGCTTTGTTGGTCCGCTCTAAATACTTCTTTCTGATCTTTTTATCGTCCATCGCTCCATCGAGCAAGGTGAGAATATAGCCTTGAATGGTGAATAGTGGCGTCTTCATCTCATGAGCCACATTACCCAGAAAGTCTTTACGGTATTCTTCCTGTATTTTGAGTGTTTCTATCTCAACCTTTTTACCACGGGCAAACTTTTCAATATCCGAGGTCAATGACTCAAGGTCGGTACTCACACTGTTTCCTGAAAAACGAATTCCTTCGAGAAGAGAAACTTCTTTATAAACGTTTTTGATCAATCGAAGTACATAGTTCTCTACTCCCGCTCTAAGCGACAAGAAAGCAATTGCAGAAAGAAGGATAAAAAATACAGCGAGTACCCAGTAAGCCGTTAGGGAGGCGAAAAAGAAAACTATAGATAAGACAGCAGTTGCTGTAAGTGAAATATAGAGTGCGTATTTCAGTGCAAATGAATTCGCATTTTTATAATTACCCGCCATAGGGTTTAAAGTACGAATTTATAGCCTACTCCTTTTACGGTCTTAAAGTGATCGTCTCCTATTTTTTCTCTGAGCTTACGTATGTGAACATCAATCGTTCGACCCCCAACGACAACTTCGTTACCCCATACCTTTTCAAGAATGACTTCGCGTTTAAATACTTTATCAGGTTTTGAGGTAAGAAGGGCTAGTAGCTCAAACTCCTTTCGTGGCAAGACCATTTCTTCGCCTTTATTAACCACCTTATATTCTTCGCGATTGATGATGAGATCTCCAACCTTCATAATCTCATCTTCTTTTTTCTGCTCTTTACTTCTTCTGAGTAAGGCCTTTACTTTAGACATTAAAACCTTTGGCTTAATGGGTTTTTGAATATAATCATCGGCTCCTGCCTCAAAGCCCGCCAACTGAGAATAGTCTTCACCCCTAGCAGTTAAAAAGGTAATAATAGTATGCTCTAGCCCTGGAGTGTTACGCATAATTTCACATGCCTCAATACCATCCATCTCTGGCATCATGACGTCTAGAATTACGAGATGAGGTTGCTTTTTTTTAGCCTTAGAGACCGCCTCAACCCCATTTTTAGCTGTGTACACCTGGTATCCCTCTAGGGACAGGTTGTAACCTACTATTTCTAAAATGTCTTGCTCGTCATCAACGAGCAAAATACGAATGTCTTCTTTTTTCATTTTTGAAGAAGTTAGCTCTCTAAATTAAGCATTTGTGCCAAGAGCGTACTGCTTACATTCTTTTGGTCGATAAACACTTAGGTTCTTAGAACTTGTATGAAAATCCTAGACTAGCGTTTATTCCAGGTGTTATACTCGAAAAAACAAAGGATTTATCGCCAAAGTAATCGAATCTACTCTCAATTTTATCGTTGAGTAGATTTTCGAGTTTAAGTGAGGCAGACATATTTTTCTTCTCTCCGAAGCTTTTACTCAAATTCGCATTTAAACTATTAAAGGGTTCTGTAAAAACATCCGGAAACTGCCCTACTCCAATAACCTGAAGCGCTCTCCCCTGTACATTGAAGTAAGCCCCTACTTCGAGGTCCTTTTCAAATATATTATAGCTCATCCCTGCATTTACTAGATAGGGTGATTGACCTTGTAATTCTCTTTTATTGCTAATTACACGATCAGGGGACACTGCAGTTCTAGCAGCAAACTCTCCATCGCTCATTGTCAACTCTGATACGATAAGAGAGGTGTTTACATTAAGAGATAGGCGCTGGTTTTCATTTTCAATCACATTTTTTCTAAACTCCAATTCAGCTCCATATACCGTAGCCTCTTCTGTGTTTCTAGCAATTAAGGTATTCGGAGTTGAGACGTCGAAATAATTGATTTCTATAGGGTTCTCAAAGCGCTTATAAAAGACACTCAATGCCATAAACTCATTACCCTCGCCGTACTTCTCCCATCTTAGATCATAGTTGTCGATATAGGTTGGGACCAATGAGATGTTTCCAACAAAGAATCTTTCTGTGATCGGATCGTAGATATTCGCTGCAGAATTTTCTTTAAAACTTGGGCGGGCCGTTGTCTTCGAATAAGAACCTCTTAAATTGACAGCATCGCTAAAAGAATAGATGACATTTAAGGACGGATAAAAATCATCCACGCTAATAAACTCCTCTTTATCAAACAAGGTTCCCTCTATGCTTTGGCCAGAGTATATCACATCGTACATCTCATAGCGCAAGCCCACTATAGTCTTTAATTTTTCTGATAGCTTTATTTCATTTGAAATATAAGTTCCAACCGTTTGACTTTCAGATTCGTATTGGTTTGTTGGTTGATATTCTCCGATAATAAATGACCCTGTGTCTCTGTTGCTATTCCAAACAAATATGGGCCTTAAAATATTATTGTAATCCCCATCTAAAACGACCGAAGAACCTCTAAAACCTACAGTGAAAAAGTCAGTGCCAAACGCTCTCTTCTTATTTAAAAAGGCTGCCCCAAACTTTAACTGACTCTCAGCCTTACCTGTTGAATAATCCAGAGTCACATCCATTCGACCTGAAAGCGCAGTTTCATCTAGATCTCTCCATAAACGCTGTGGTAAAGAAGAGACGGAATTGTCAATAAGTCGCGTTCCATTTTCAAGCTGATTAAAAACAGTTTTACGAAAATCAATATCACGCACTTGCACTATAGATGGTGCCACCTTCCAATCTACAGAAAGCTTAGAGCCCACTCTGTAAGAGCCAGAAACAGGAAAGCTCACAATATTTCGCTCGGTGTGCGTCATCGTATTCGTAGCACCGAAATAAGGATTTTCGATAAAATCTTGAATGAAGCCGTCAAAGGCATTGCTTTCACCACTTCGAATGGCCAAAACCAAAGCCTTATGTTTTGCGTTTCCTGTTTTTAAAGCAACCCCAAATAAGCCACTGGCGATGGCCTGAATTGTACCTAGCTCTCCTTCTTGAGCATCAAAGGGCTCAGGTTGATTTTCACGAATAGCGATGTTTCCATTTACTGCATTTTCGTAATAATCAGAATCGTATTTATAATTCAAGGAAGCTATGTACCCAATCGAACTACTGTCAGAAAAATTAAGTTGATTAGAGGCTGTTAAACCGATACTTGTATCGAATAAATTGTTCTCTCGACTAACTCCCATTTGAGGCGTTAGCGACAGTGTACCGTTTCTAAGTTCAAGTTCTTGAGCCGGATTATTGATGCTTTCGGGTCGCTCAAAAACTCGGGTTGATGAAAAAGGCAGGTTGTTTTTTCCACTATCGAAAAAGAAGGGGTCAAGTGCATACTTAGGCAGTGCTGGCGCATCCTTCAGATTTGTAGTGCTGTTAAATGAGGTTGAGAGTGAAACAGTATATTCGGGTAGAGCAGAAAAATCTCTTAGTAAGACATCTACTACTCCACCGGTAAAATCAGCACCTTGTTCAGCACTAGAAGACTTGCTTACCAAAATATTGTCTAACAAGTTTGTTGGGAATATGTCTAATTGAAGTGTATTTCGATCTGGATCTAGCCCGGGAACTTCTAATCCTCCTAATAAAGTTTTTGAATAACGATCTCCTAACCCGCGAACGTAAACGAACTTTCCACCTTGTATAGAAACTCCCGGAATACGCTTGATGGCAGAGGCCACATTTCCGTCACCTGATTTTCGAATTGTCTGAGCAGATAATCCATCGACCAGAGTTACAGCTCCCTTTTGAATGGCTAAAACAGAGGCCTCGCTATTCTTTCGAGCAGAGGTAGTAACAACTACCTCTTCTAATACATTTGCTGCAGGATTTAAAACAATGCTCACCTCTTGCTCCCCTGAGATTCCTACTACTACATCACTTACGATTTTAGTTTCATAACCCAAATAAGAAAACTCTATTTCGTAAGTCCCTGCCTCTACATTGAGGACGTATCTACCTTCAAAATCGGTAATAGCCCCTACAATGGTTTCAGTAGACCCTTGTTCTCGAACAATTACATTTGCGAAGGCCAAAGGTTCGTTAAAGTCACCATCTATGACTACCCCAGAGACTACGGATTGAGATAGTGCAAACGAGAAGCTTGCGAGGGAGAAAAACAAAAGGAAAAACTTTTTCATACTAAAAATCAAAAAGTAGCCCTATTACCTAGGGCTACTTGTTTTAATAAATTATAAGAGGATTAATACAGTTGTGTCCAAGTAAAAACCGATTCATCTGCACCTGCCGAAGAAGGTCGTGTTGCAACAACTGAAAGCCATGATGCTGAAGCTTCAGAGGCCTTTCCGTTTAAAATTGAGGTTTTTGAATCTGTCGAAACCACCACGATATCCTTGTAGGTTAGTTTACCAACGACCGCTGATGTTCCAGCTCCGTCGTAGTTTGAATCAATACCTTTTAGAGTTGACCCTGATTTGAAATCGACATAGAGAATGTTCTCGTTGAAACCAGTAGCCTTAGACTTCCAGTCACCGTATACAGCAGTTTTAACCGCAGCACCATTACCATATGCTGTAACACCAGTCAATGTGTAGGCCCCAACAATTGCTCCTGCTGGATCTTCTGTACCATCAATCTCGAATACAGTATCAGATCCTGACCCCATGAATACTGCTGCATTAGAAATGGTACCACTATATGCTTGATCTACATCTATGGCATCATCATCTTGATATGCGACAACCAAGTTGGTAACATTTACAGATCCTCCAAAAATTTCAATACCATCATCTTCTGATCCGAACAATTCGATGTTTTCAATTACGGTACCTGAACCGACACCTCCCATAGTCAAACCTTGAAGCTCGTTTCCAGGAGAAACTGCCGTACCAGTATGGCGTATAGAGACATATTTCATGATTCCCGAATTATCAGCAGGCGAACTTCCGCCGTATTGTGTAAAAGAGTATCCTGAAACCACACCTTCTATATTAGCAACACCACCTGCAGCTCCAACAGTACCATTACCTAACAAGATAACAGAACCCCAAAGTCCTTTATCAGTAAGTGAACGATTAGGGCTAGTAGAACCATTTGCGTATACGATATTGTCATCAACATCAGTAAAGATGATCGGCTTTTCAGCAGTACCTACTGCATTTATTTTTGCGCCTTTCGCCACGATTAAAACAGTAGCATTCGCTCCAGTTCCTTTCGCACTCTTGATAATTGTTCCCTCTTCAATAGTAAGGGTTGCACCACTTTCAACGACTACCTTACCGTCCATCAGCCAAATCTTATCATTTGACCATGTAGTGTCTGATGAGATAGAAGTGATACCACCTGATCCTACACGCTCAACCGGAGGGTTGGTAAGTGCCTCAGCAGCGGCCAAAGCAGCGGCAATAGCAGCTTCAACATCAATTGATTCTTGACCAGCAAATCCAGCAGCAACTGCTTGTGTAGCCGCTTCCCGAGCTGCATTTGCAATTGTTTCTGAAGAAGGGTAATTCGCTAATGCAGCGGCTACCGCTTGATCTACTATAGACTGCAAGGTGGCTTGGTCAATCGTAACCTCTGTGGTACAGGAAGAAAAAAGTAGTCCTCCTGAAAGCGTTAGAGCAAGAATAAATTTTTTCATTTTTTTGGGTTTATGATTTTGAGACAAAACTATAGAGGGGTACCGTGCAGATTCTTAGCTCAACGTTAAGGTTGGAATCTGATTTTCTAAGAATTGTTTGCTTAGAGTTTCTTGAGCGTTATTTAAATGTTAAGCGCCTTTTTTGACTCATTCTGAGGTATTTTTGAAAGGTGAAAAGGCCCGAGATTCAGTTTTCAAATACCTCTCAAGAGCGGTTTAAGGCTAGCGCCTTAGAGCTTTATCGCTATCAATATGAAAACAATGTCATTTATAGGGCTTATTGCGATCTCATTCAGCGAAGTCCCAAAGAGGTGCAACTCTTCGAAGACATCCCTTTTCTACCCATTTCATTCTTTAAGTCGCATCAAGTGGTCTCTGCAGATACGGCACCCCAAGACATGCTGACCTTTAAAAGTTCAGGTACCACTGAAACATTGAAGCGAAGTGCTCATTACGTGCTTGACCCAGAACTGTATATTAAAAGCTTTAAGGCGGGTTTTGCCCATGCCTACGGATCGCATACCGATTACCGTATTCTGGCCTTGCTTCCGTCGTATCAAGAGCAATCGCACTCCTCTTTGATATACATGGTCGATCATCTGATGGAAGAGGCCAAGAACGGATCGCGCTACATCACCCTTGAAGAAGACTTTGATAGCCTGTTTGAAGAGTCACAGAAAACCTTATTGATAGGAGTAACATTTGCGCTGCTCGATATGGCCGAGCGTTTTCAAAAGCCATTACACAACACTGTTGTTATGGAAACGGGCGGAATGAAAGGACGCCGAAAAGAATTGGTTCGGGCCGAGGTACACGCCTTACTCAAGAAAGCCTTCAGTATTGATACGGTGCATTCAGAATACGGAATGACAGAACTCTTATCGCAAGCTTATGCTAAAAAAGAGGGCAAATTTGAGTGTCCGCCCTGGATGCAGATAAGGATCAGGGAGACCGAAGATCCCTTTAGTTATTGCCAGCCCACAAGAACCGGAGCAATCAATGTGATTGATTTTGCCAACCTCAACTCCTGCAGCTTCATCGCCACAGATGACCTCGGAAGGCGTTACGAAGACGGATCTTTCGAAGTAATAGGTCGTTTTGATCACGCAGAGACACGCGGATGTAATCTTATGATGGCCTAACCGCTAAACTACTGTTAGAAGAAAGTAGCTTTTTTTACCGCGTTGCAAAACAACAAAGCGCGATGCAATAAGATCGCTAACAGTAAGCAGATGCTCTGGGTCTGTGATCTTCTCTTTATTTACAGAAATCGCATTCTGCTTCAATTCTCTGCGCGCTTCTCCTTTTGAACTCAAAAAAAGCGGAATTCCTTCATCATTTTGAATAGAAAGTGCGTCGACAACTGAAAGACCCTCCTCTAATTGCGACTTAGAAATCTCAGCCGTAGGAACGTCTGCAAAAGCCTCAGAAAGCACTTCTTCTGAAAGCGCTAAAAGGTCTTCTTTGCTTGACTTTCCGAAAAAGATGTTTGAAGCCGCAATCGCCGCCTCATAGTCGGCTTCAGAATGAACTAAAACAGTGATCTCTTTAGCTAAACGCTGTTGAAGCACCCGCAAGTGTGGCGCCTCTTGATGCTCAGCAATAAGAGCCTCAACAGTCTCTTTATTGAGCATGGTAAAGATCTTGATGAAGGTCTCAGCGTCTAGATCAGATACGTTCAACCAGTATTGGTAGAATTGATAGGGCGAAGTACGATTGCGGTCAAGCCATACATTGCCCTGTTCTGTTTTTCCGAATTTACTTCCGTCAGCCTTAGTGATCAGTGGACAAGTGAGCGCAAAGCCCTTAGATTGATCCATCCGTCGGATTAATTCGGTCCCCGTAGTGATGTTTCCCCATTGATCGCTTCCGCCCATTTGAAGACTACACTCATGCGAGCGGTGCAGATGCAAAAAGTCGTATCCTTGAACCAATTGATAGGTGAATTCTGTGAAAGACATTCCTTCTGTGTCCTCAGCAGTTAAGCGCTTCTTTACCGAATCTTTTGCCATCATATAATTGACCGTAATGTGCTTACCCACATCTCGGATGAATTGAAGAAAGCTAATGTCTTTCATCCAGTAGTAATTGTTCACCAGTTCAGCGGCGTTAGACTGTGATACATCAAAGTCTAAGAACTTTGAAAGCTGTTTTTTGATGGCCTCTTGGTTATGTCTTAAGGTTTCTTCGTCGAGCAGGTTTCTCTCTTTAGACTTTCCTGAAGGATCACCAATCATTCCAGTGGCTCCTCCGACCAGGGCAATAGGCTTGTGACCCGCCAACTGAAAATGACGCAGCATCAAAATGCTCACCAGGTTCCCTATGTGAAGCGAATCAGCGGTCGGATCAAATCCTACATACGCTGTTCGCATCGCTTCATTAAGGTGCTCTTCTAATCCGGGCATGTAATCGTGTACCATGCCTCTCCACTTGAGTTCTTCTATAAATTGCTGTGCCATAATCGATCTGGTGGGCTACAAATATAGTTGTCTTTACCTACTTTTAGGTCATGATTTTAGTCACAGGCGCTACCGGAATGCTGGGCGCCCATTTTCTGCTCGAACTTACCAGAAGAGGCCAAAAGGTGCGCGCCATTTACCGCACTGACTCGAAACGCCAAGAGGTCGCTTCTTTCTTTGCCTACCACCAATGTGAAACAAAGTTTGAGGACATCGAGTGGGTTTCTATAGCCCTAGATCATCCGCAGGAAATAGAAGAGGCCCTAGAAGGTGTAGAGCAGGTCATTCATTGTGCAGCTCTTATCTCTTTTGACGCTAAAGACGAAAAACAGCTTTTCGAAACCAATGTCACCCTCACTCGTTGCCTTGTAGACAGTCTACTCGTTAACCCAGCCAAACTTTTGTACGTGAGCAGTGTGGCGGCTCTTGAATCCGAAAACCCATCTTATTATGGTCAAACCAAATATATGGGGGAGCTCGAAGTATTTAGAGGAATTCAAGAAGGTCTAGAGGCTCATATCGTTAGACCTGGAGTAATCCTGAGTGACTTTTTTTGGAGGAGTCCCAGTCTGTCGCTCTTTAAATTGGCCTTCAGATTAAAGCACCTTTGTTTTGAAGGTGAAACTGGGTTTATAGCAGCAGACGACGTCATTCAATGTAGCCTCAAACTCTCAGAACAAAAAGAAGTGATCGATGTGACGCTAGTTTCGGATCATATGTCGTACTGCGAACTTATTAATACCATTCGAGAAGGAGTGGGCAAGCCCCTAGCGACTAAGGCATTCAGTAAAGAAAAACTGCTGTTTATCATGCGGTTTACCCAGTTCATTAAAAGGCTTGGGTTCAGAAGACTTGTACTCTCTAGAGGCCTAATAGAAACCCTTTATACCAAAAGCAGCTACAACAGCCTCGACACCTACGAAGTATTTAATACCCTGCCAAAGAGAGATTTCAAGCTATTCATCAAAGAATTGGCAGTGACCTATGAGCATCAAAGAGGCAAACTGATTTAGTTCTCTGTCTCTTCTAGGGTTTCAAGTGGCGGAAGCAATCTCAACGAATCCATGAGCTGTTCTGTGCGTTCGATCCTTGCCCGTACCGTATCCAACATGGCTAGATACAGATCTCCTCTTGATGCATAATAGAGATTAGATTCAAAAAACTGAACGCTGTCAAAATCATACTTCGAGTACAGATAAGGCATAATTCGTAACTCTTGAGTTGAGAAAACCGGGGTGGTATGATTTCTTATTCCATTATAAAGGGTCAAATCAAAAAGAATGTCTAGAAACTTATCCTTTTCAATTAAGCTTTCGGGAGGATCGATCATTTGAGTGCCGCAAGCCGCAACGATGAATAGGTGTAAAAGGATCAGTTTTTTCATCGGTTGAAGCTTAGTTTCATGGCATTTTTATACGCGATGATATGGCCCTGGTCGTAACCCAAAAGTCCGTTCACCCATACCTTGTCTATGCTGTGTGAAAAGGTGTGACCCTCAAAAGGACTCCATCCGCATTGATAGAGTATATTCTCTTTTTGAACGGTGTAGGGCTTTTTTGAAAAGGTCACCAAATCGGCGTAATATCCTTCTCGAATATACCCTCTGCGATCAATTTTATATAATTCTGCTGGGTTGTGACAGAATTTCTGAACGAGCAATTCTAGGTCCATTTCGCCTTCTTCAACCTTGTCGAGATATCCCATAAGTGCATGCTGCTCTAGTGGTCCTCCTGATGGGGCCTTGAGGTAAGGATTCTGTTTCTCTTCATAGGTATGCGGAGCATGGTCTGTAGCTAGAATATCTAGGTTGTTATTACGAACTCCTTCCCACAAAGCCGCTCGATCTGCTGCCGTCTTAACCGCCGGATTCCATTTGATAAGCGAACCTTTTTCAGCATAATCTTCATCAGAAAACCATAGGTGATGTAAACAGACTTCTGCCGTGATCTGTTTCTCAGCAAAGGGCAGGTGTTGATCGAATAGCTCAAGTTCTTCAGCGGTAGATACATGAAAAACATGAAGTCGTGCCCCCGTCTCTCGAGCGAGTTCTATGGCTCTTGAAGAAGACGCGTAGCAAGCCTCATGCGAACGGATGATCGGATGTTGTGCTATCGGAATATCTTCTCCATAGGTTTCAATGGCTTTGGCCGTATTGGCGCGAATGATAGACTCGTCTTCGCAATGTGCGGCAATGACCATTTGAGTATTAGAAAAAATACCGCGAATCACTTCTTCACGATCTACCAGCATATTTCCGGTAGAAGAACCTAGAAAGAGTTTTACTCCCGCGCAGGCATCGATGGGTAATTTTTTTATGAGCTCTAAGTTATCATTGGTTCCTCCGAAAAAGAAAGAGTAGTTCACATAGGCGCTTTTTGCGGCCCGGTTAAACTTGTCTTCGAGCGCCTCAAAAGTAGTCGTCTGAGGGTTGGTATTGGGTTGCTCCATAAAGGTAGTAATTCCACCAGCCAAAGCCGCTCGACTTCCACTTTCTATTGTCCCCTTATGCGTTAGCCCAGGCTCTCTAAAATGAACCTGATTATCAATGCATCCTGGAATTAGAAATGCGCCCCGCAAATCGCTCACCTCAGCGGTGGCATCTGAAATATCTTTATCAATTTTGCTGATCAATGCTCCGTCAATCAGAACATCGGCAAGCTGACGTCTTCCTTCAGAAACTAGGGTAGCATTTTTAAGAAGCTTTTTCGGCATTGTAAAAGCGCTTTTTATCAAAGATACTATCCAGACGCATTTTAAACACGCCCCAAACCGCCTCTTTAATAATCGCGCCACTCATTTTTGAGACACCTCGAACGCGATCGGTAAATACAATGCTTACTTCTTTAATCTTGGCTCCGCGCTTGTAGGCTCTGTACTTCATCTCAATCTGAAAGGCGTATCCTACGAAGCGAATGGCGTCAAAATTGATCGATTTCAAACTAGATGCCTTATAGCAAATAAAACCTGCGGTAGGATCGTAAATAGGCATCCCTGTGATCATTCGCACATACATCGACGCTCCGTATGAAAGCAGAATTCTTCTAATAGGCCAATTCACCACATTGACCCCTTTACAATACCGACTTCCGATGGCAACATCCGCACCCTCCAGGCATGCCTGGTGCAGTCGGATGAGATCTGCGGGTGTGTGTGAAAAATCAGCATCCATTTCAAAGATGTAATCATAGGTGTTTGCCAAGGCCCATTTAAATCCGTGTATATAGGCCGTACCAAGCCCGGTCTTTTCAGATCGAACCTCTAAATGCAAAAACGCTTTAAATTCTTCTTGTAGCTCACGAACCCTATCGGCTGTACCATCTGGCGAACTGTCGTCTACAATGAGTACGTGATAGCCCTGATTGAGATCAAAAACAGCCTTAACGATCAATTCGACGTTCTCGATCTCGTTATAAGTAGGAATGATGACGACTGCTTTACTCACGGGCGTCTAATGTACATCAACTATGCCTATTTGTAGGCATCAGCGGCCCATAAAACTACTTAACTTCGCAAGGTGAAGTCGCTCCCTAGATCGTTTTGGATAATTGCATCGGTCATTCTCATTATCAATGGGATCCAAGCCACCTTCACCGAATTGCTTCAAGACGAAGCCTATTATTGGTATTACACCCAGGAACTTGAATGGGGTTATTTCGACCACCCGCCTTTTGTAGCCTTTCTGGCCTTAACCTCGCGACTCTATAAAGATGAGCTAGGGTTACGCGTGTTAAGTGTAGTGCTGAACTTAGCCTCTTATCTGCTCGTCTTTTTGAGTCTCAAAGAGCAAACGCGCCAAAGGCAACAGTTCAATTTTTGGTTGATTTTACTCAGTTTGCCCCTCATTAATTTGTACGGATTTCTTACGTTACCCGATACAGGCACCTTATTCTTTGCGTCTCTTTTTATCTACGGATACAAGGCGTTCTTGAAGGAGAAACCAAGAGCCGCACTCCTACTTGGGCTTGCCATGGCCGGACTGATGTACAGCAAATACACTGGAGTACTCCTCATACTCGCAACCATTGCATCAAACCTCTCTCTTATACGAAATCCAAAGGCCTGGCTGGCCGTTGGTATAAGTCTAGCGCTATTTGCTCCGCATTTAGGCTGGCTCTATACTCATGACTTCATCACATTGAAGTTTCATTTTAGCGAGCGTCCGAATCACGCCTATGACTTTTTGAATTTTACTGGGCTCTATCTCGTCAATGCTATCGCTATCTTCGGACTCTTTGCTTATGCCATTTTTAAATCGCTATTTCAAGCCCCGACACAAGAAAAGTTCAGCCGCGGGTTGGTCTTTATGACGGCAGGGGTATTGCTGTTCTTTTTTCTTTCTTCATTTGAAAAAAAATCACAACTGCAGTGGTTATTGCCTGCTTGCTATCCGGCGCTGATTTTACTTCTCGAACGCATAAACAAGACCTCTTTTTATGCGTTTGTGAGGCCACTTGCAGCCATGAGCCTCTTGCTTCTTCTAGGGCTTAGGATGCTGTTGATCGCACCTCAATGGTCACCGATTAGGCTTGAAACCCATGGCGTATCTAAATGGGCAAAAAAAGTAGCTTCACAAGCCAGCACTTCTATAGTTGCCTTTAAAGACTCTTATCAGAAAGCTTCTCTGTACGCGTTTTACACCGGAAGGCCTGCATTATCATTCAATACCCTTGGCTATAGGCCAAACGCCTATGATTTTGATGCGAGATGGGCTACACTCGAGGGTAACCCTGTAACACTAATTGATGATAAAGCAAAGACCTTTACGCGCATTGAACGTTTTCAACATGTAAGTGTGCAGTACTTTGAAAGCTTTAATGATGTTTTAAAACTGCACTTATCTGATTCGCAAAAACTATATGCAGCCGTCTTGGATGAGCACAAAAATCCTATCGCGATGGTTCGGATTAAAACAGACGCCAATGGAGAGGTGCTCGAATTGTCAGCACAAGAAGAGCTCCTCATGGGCGCTACATCGATACGCATAGGTGTTCAAAATGAAGAACACCCCATACGACTGATTAGCCTAACTTCGTTTCATCCCTAAGACCCTATATCGATGGAGTTAGCGCGGCATAGTCAATTTTACCTCATCCTAGGAGTGCTCATTGCGGTTATTCGAATAGGATATGCCGAGCCCTTCTTCTATTTCAAGCGCATGGTGTTCGACGACACCTTTCTTCGCCTTTACGATAAGGGGTTAAAACGTTGGCGCAATGCCTTGTTTACCCTGAGCAGCGTTTCTGTTTTATTATTTGCTTTGATGTTGACGGCGCTTTCTGCTCAGGTCGAGTGGCTCAATTTCAATGTGCTCACAGCCTTAGTAGGTCTCACAGCGCTACTGCTTTTAAAATATGCTGTCAGAAGACTTTTAGCCTTTGCTCATCATGCAAGAGGGTTCTTTGACACGACACAAGTTTATGCCCAATCTTATTTTGCTTATGCTGGGATAATGGCCTTCATTTTAGGGGTCACCTTAGACCTCTATCCTGAGCTCAATCACATCATTATATGGATTTTAGGGGTTCTCGTTATAGGATTACAAACAAAATGTTACTACGGCGTTATAAATCACCTTCTAAGGCGAAAACCTGAGAAGCTTCTGCTTTTTATTTTTTATCTTTGCGCACTTGAAATTGCTCCTGTTGTAGTTGTGTATACGTTGAGCATCTAAACCGTTAGGAACATGAAAGTGAAAACTATTTTGGTATCTCAACCTGAGCCGAAATTAGAGAACTCTCCGTATGCGAAGCTGATTGAGAAAGAGAAACTGACCGTAGATTTTCGACCATTTATTCATGTAGAAGGCGTTGATTCAAAAACGGTACGGCAGCAAAAGATAGACCTCTCTAAGTTTACCGCAATCATTTTGACCAGCCGCAACGCTGTTGACCATTATTTCAGGCTCGCTGAAGAAATGCGCTTTAAAGTTCCAGACACTATGAAGTATTTCTGTCAGTCTGAGGCTGTAGCCTTTTACCTTCAGAAATATGTGGTGTACAGAAAGCGCAAGATTTATTTAGGAAAACGTCTTTTCTCAGACTTGGCACCGCTTCTTAAAAAGCACAAGACTGAGACCTATCTTCTGCCATCTTCTGATGTGCTTAAACCAGATGTACCTATGACCCTTGATGAACTTGGCGTGAATTGGACACGTGGGATCTTCTACAAAACGGTAATCAGTGATCTATCTGACCTTGCAGATGTCTATTACGACATACTCGTATTCTTTAGTCCTTCAGGTATCGAGAGTCTGTTCACCAATTTTCCAGATTTCAAGCAAAACAACACGAGAATCGCAGCCTTCGGAAACACCACGATAAAAGCCGCCGAAGAAAAGGGTCTTGTGGTTAATATTAAAGCACCTACTCCTGAAACCCCATCAATGACAATGGCCCTTCAGAAATACCTCAGCGAGGTGAATAAGTAAGGGTAGCGCGGATTAGTACCCCCCAAGCAGCAATTAAAAGCAGCCCCCCAACCGGTGTGACCGGGCCTAAAAAAGAAAGATCTAGTCCGCTAACAGCTCTTGTACTCAACAGGTAAATGCTTCCTGAAAACGTTAGTACTCCTGAAAGAACCAATCGTGCTATGATTCGCTTAAAGCGCTCGCTTAAAACTGGCAATGCTTCAATAGCAAGCAGCAAAAGTGCATGCAGCATTTGATAGCGCACCCCTACCTCAAAACTCTCTAAGGCCTCTGGTGCCAGACGCGCTTTTAATGCGTGTGACCCTAAGGCACCCAAAACAACTCCGACGAGCCCTAGGAGGGCAGCAATGCGTATGCGTGAATTCATTTCAGCTTTATTTTGAAACAAAATTAGGGCTTACCTTTAGGATATGAAGTCCTATCAAAAAGAATCTACGGTCACACTAGACGGAATCGACAAAACGATTTTAAGCCATCTGATGGAAGACGCGCGCACCCCTCTTTTAGAAATTTCACGCAAAGTTGGAATCTCTGGGGCTGCCATTCATCAACGACTCAAGAAACTTGAAAGCTCGGGGATTCTATCAGGATCTAAATTTGTGGTAAACACCAAAAAACTCGGATACAGCACTATGGCTTATGTGGGGATTTACCTCGATAAAGCCATGAGAAACCCATCCGCCGTGAAGGCTTTAAAAGAAATTCCTGAAGTTCTTGAATGCCATTACACTACCGGAAACTGGTCTATTCTCATAAAAATTTTATGCCGAGACAATGAGCATCTCATGCACATTCTCAACAAAAAGATTCAAACCATAGATGGGATTTCGAGAACTGAGACCTTTATTTCTCTCGACCAGCAGATCGACAGGCAAATCAAAATTTAGTCACGGGCTCTCATGACCTGTAGCCCCCAATAGAGCAATGAGGCTAGCGCTCCTAGAGCAGCTACTACATAGGTGCGTGCGGCCCACTTCAGTGCGTCTTTGGCACCTTCGTGTTCTTCTTGAGTAAGCACGTTTTCATCGATAAGCCACTTGAGCGCGCGATCGCTGGCATCATACTCTACAGGAAGCGTGATAAAGCTAAAAAGTGTTGCCAGAGCCATTAAGGCTAAACCTAACAGCGCTATGGGATATCCAAAACCAGAACCAGAAGAAAACATGAGTACGAGTCCTATCAGCACAATCCACGAAGACATACCCGAGGCAACAGACACCACAGGAACCAACTGCGAACGCATGGTCAACCACTTATAGGCTCTAGCGTGCTGCACAGCGTGACCCACCTCATGTGCAGCAACCGCTGCGGCGGCGGCATTTAGGCCAGAAAAAACAGCCTCACTCAAATTTACCGTCTTATTAATCGGGTTGTAGTGATCACTCAAACGTCCAGGAGTAGAAATGATTTCAACGTCATAGATCTGATGATCTGAGAGCATCTTCTGGGCAATTTCTTTACCCGACATTCCATTGGCTAAGGCACGCTTTTCGTAAGTACGAAACTTGCTTTTTAGGCGTTGACTCACCGCAGCGCTTGCCAACGCAATGATTCCGAGTAAGAGGTAATAAGACATCATAGTTTCACTCAATTATACCTCAAAATTAATGGATTTTAAGATGCAATTAATGCACGATATTGATGATCTTTCCGGGTACAATGATCACTTTCTTCGGAGTTGATCCTTCGAGCTGCTGTTTGGTTTTTTCGTGATTCATTACCGCCTCTTCGATAGCATCTTTGCTTAAATCTAGCGGAAGCGTCAGTTTAAATCTTAACTTACCGTTAAACGAGACCGGATACTCCTTTTCATTTTCAACCAAATACTTTGGATCAAACTCTGGGTAGGCTACCGGTGCAATAGATCCCGAATGACCAAGTCGCTCCCACAGCTCTTCAGCGATATGCGGAGCATAGGGAGAAATCAATACAGCTAGTGGCTCAAGTACGGCCCTAGAGGTACATTTCTGAGTGGCCAATTCATTAACACAAATCATGAAAGATGAAACCGAGGTGTTGAACGAAAAATCGTCTAAGTCTTCTCGTACCTTTTTGATGGTCTTGTGTAGGCTTTTGAGATTGTCAGCATTCGGTTGTTCATCATTGACCTGCTCAAAGAGTCGCCACAACTTTTTCAAGAATCCGTGAACTCCGGTAATTCCTGCAGTATTCCATGGTTTTGACTGCTCTAGTGGCCCTAAAAACATTTCGTATAAACGCAGTGAGTCGGCACCGTACTCTTCGCAGATTTGATCTGGATTCACCACGTTGTGCCAGCGCTTTGACATCTTTTCAACTTCACGTCCGACGATATACGCACCATTTTCTAAATCGAATGTTGCCTCTTTGAATTGAGGTTGCCATTTTCTAAGCCCTTCAAGATCGATCTCATCACTGGCATTGATTAGCGATACATCGACGCGAAGTTTTTCAAAATGGCCTACGAAGTTCTCGGCCTCAGGATTCTTGTGATCGATGATATTGTGCGATACGTAATGCTGAGTTCCTGACTTGCGGTATACAATAGCCGAAAGGCCGGTGATCATTCCTTGATTAATCAGTTTACGTGCAAATTCAGCTTGTGGAACTTTGCCCAAATCAAACATGAAATGTTGCCAGAAACGCGCATATAATAGATGCGTGGTAGCGTGCTCGCTTCCGCCTATATACAAATCAACCTCTTTCCAGTAGTTCACGCGATCAGACGAAACCAATTCTTCTTCATTGCGCGGATCCATGAAGCGATTAAAGTACTGCGAAGATCCCGCCCAGCCAGGCATTGTATTCAATTCTAGTGGAAAAACTGTTTTGTGATCAATCAGTGCGGTCTCAACCACTTGGTTCAATTCGGTATTCCACGCCCATTTCGTGGCGTTTCCTAGTGGCGGATCACCCTCTTTAGTTGGCAAATACTGCTCTACCTCTGGAAGTTCTAGTGGAAGGTGCTGAAAGTCAACCGCCTTAGGTATGCCGTTCACGTAATAGATCGGAAAAGGCTCTCCCCAATAGCGCTGTCTGCTGAAGACGGCATCTCTTAGGCGATAGTTTACCACACCCTTTCCTTTTCCTTCTGCCTCTAATCGTGCTATAATGGTAGCCTTAGCTTCGGCATAACCCAAGCCATTCAAGAAATCAGAGTTTGCAATGATAGTGCCTTGCTTGTCGGCAAAGGCTTCTTCGGTGATATCTACTCCTTCAAATACATTAGGGATAGGAAGGTTAAAATGCTTTGCGAATTCAAAGTCGCGCTGATCTCCACAAGGTACGGCCATGACGGCACCTGTACCGTAAGAAGCCAAAACGTAGTCTCCGATCCAAATCGGAATGGGTGCTGCAGTAAACGGATGCTTCACATAGGCTCCTGTAAAGGCGCCAGAAATTCGCTTAACGTCAGACATTCGATCTAATTCTGATCGCTTAGAAGTCTCTTCGATGTACGCTTCAACTTCTTGGCGCTGATCAGCTGTAGTGATCTCTAACACCAAAGGATGCTCTGGTGCCAGGGTCATAAAACTTACACCAAAAAGCGTATCAGGTCGGGTGGTAAACACCGATACTTTCGCATCGTATCCGATCACTTGGAATTGCACTTCAGCCCCTTCAGACCTACCGATCCAATTGGTTTGAGCGTCTTTCAGAGGTTGAGGCCAATCGATATCTTTCAAGCCTTTTAGCAATCGATCTGCGTAGGCCGTAATGCGCATACTCCATTGACGCATCTTCTTACGCATCACCGGATAGCCTCCGCGTTCAGAAACCCCATTCACAATTTCATCGTTAGCCAAAACCGTTCCTAGCTCAGGGCACCAGTTCACATCGATATCAGCCAAAAATGCCAAGCGGTATTTTTGCAATATCTCTTCACGCTCTTGATCGTTCATTGAAGACCAATCTGAGGCCGAAAAAGAAGGAGTATCGCTGTCGCAGTGAGCGTGGATCTCTGCATTTCCGTGGCTTTCAAAGTGGCTGACCAATGCTGAAATCGGGCGCGCCTTTTCAGCAGCCTTATCGTACCACGATTGAAATAACTGAATGAATACCCACTGCGTGTGTTTGTAATAAGCCGGATCTGATGTCCTTACCTCTCTCGACCAATCGAGTGAAAACCCGATGCGGTCTAACTGTTCGCGGTAACGCTTGCTGTTGACTTCTGTTGTTTTAGCCGGATGCTGTCCGGTTTGAATTGCATATTGCTCAGCTGGCAGTCCAAACGAGTCATACCCCATAGGATGCAACACGTTGAACCCTTGATGTCTCTTATATCGCGCATAGATATCACTCGCGATGTATCCGAGTGGGTGGCCCACATGCAATCCCGCCCCAGAAGGGTATGGAAACATGTCTAAAACATAAAATTTTGGACTGTCTGAGCGGTCATCGGCCTTGAAGGTTTGATTCTCGTGCCAGTAACCTTGCCATTTGCGTTCAATTTCTTTAAAGTCGTAGCTCATTTCACGCGAATTAAAGGCCAAAAGTACAGCGAATACTTCAAGTCAAAAAATCTAGAATTACTTTGCTAATTTTAGGCTTTCAACCCTGCCGATGAGCTCTTACATTGAACGCTACGAACGAAGAAGGCTGAGATCGTCCTATATCTCAGTTGCATTGAGCATATCGTTGGTTCTTGTTTTACTTGGCGCTCTCGGAATTCTGCTATTCAACACCGACCGCTTAGGCAACTATTTTAAAGAGCAACTCGTCTTAACCGCATACATCAAGCCCGATGCAAAAGACATTGAGATTGAGCAGCTCATCAAGAGTTTAGCGGTATCGAATTACGTCAAAGAGAGCACCTTTGTCTCTAAAGAAGAGGCTGCAGCCCTTTACACCGAAGAAATCGACCAAGACTTTGTATCATTTCTCGGGTTCAATCCATTGAGAGACGGTGTTGAAGTTCGCATTAAGGCTGATTTTATCAGTTCAGAATTTGCGAGCAGCGTTAAAACCGATCTTTTAGAAAAGACTTTTATTGAAGAGGTCATTTACGATGTAGAACTCTTAGAACTTTTAGATTCTAACTTTAAGATCGTCCGCAACGTGCTCCTATGGGCGGCGGGTATCGTGTTGCTGATCGCCCTGCTTTTGATTAACGCCTCTATCCGTCTTTCGATCTATTCGAAGCGACTGGTTTTAAAAACCATGAGACTCGTAGGGGCCAAAAAGTCCTTTATTCGTAGGCCGTTTATAAAAACCTATGCAGGCTTAGGTCTTGTTGGAGCCACCCTTGCGAGTGTGCTTTTAGGGGTCATCTTAAGGCGCTTAGATCAGGTCTATCCGAGCCTTGACCTCTTGAGTCAAAGGGCTCCGCTGCTAAGTATTGTCGCTGCACTCTACCTTATCGCCTTGATGATCACCGTTTTAAGTACGTATCTTTCAGCCTCACGCTTTCTCTCTCTGAAGGCCACCTCAAATTTTTCATAAACCGTCTTTCAACATGAAACAACCCTTATTCGAATCGCGCAACTACAAACTAATAATTGCAGGTATAGCGCTCATTACCTTAGGGTTTATCTTGATGAGCGGCGGAAGAAGCGATGACCCTAATGCATTCAATCCAGAGATCTACAACTTTAGACGGATCCGTCTGGCACCCTTTCTCATACTTTTAGGACTAGGCATTCAGGTTTACGCCATCTTGTCTCGAAGAAAAACTAAAGATGAGTAGTATTGAGGCCCTTATCCTTGGTATCATTCAAGGGCTTACAGAATTTCTGCCCGTTTCTTCAAGCGGGCACCTCGAACTGGCCAAAGTGCTTTTTGGATCGAACGCCCTTCCGAAAGAAAGCCTGCTGTTTACGGTGATTTTACATCTCGCAACCGCTTTAAGTACGGTTGTCCTCTACCGAAAAGACCTTATTCAGCTATTTTCTAAGGCAATGGCAAGAGAAAGAGAAGCCTTAAACTTCAGTCTAGCGATTATTCTATCTATGTTTCCGGCCGCCTTGGTAGGCTTCTATTTAGAGGATTTTATTGACTCTTTATTTTCAGGAAACATACTTTTAGTAGGCGCCATGCTGATCGTTACGGCAGGCCTTCTAAACATTGCAGACAAGCCACAATCTTCTGAGAAAAACCTCACGCAAAGGCGCGCCCTTTTCATAGGTATAGCACAGGCTATAGCCATACTTCCGGGTATATCGCGCAGTGGGGCCACCATCTCAACAGCAGTTTTGCTTGGCGTTCAACGCGAAGAAGCCGCACGGTTCTCATTTCTTATGGTGGTGCCCCTTATCTTCGGAAAGATCGCCAAAGACCTCTTGAGCGGTGACTTAGCACAAACTACAATTGATCCTCTTCATCTGGCACTCGGATTTACAGCAGCCTTCATCTCAGGCTTGGTGGCCTGCAGCTGGATGATCGCCCTGGTTAAAAGAAGTAAACTCATTTATTTCTCACTTTACTGTTTATTGGTTGGATTGAGCGCCCTTTTATTGACCTTATTCGCATGAAGGATCTAAGAACCTTAACCGTTGAAGATTTTTTAGACGGACAAGTGCTTCTTGTAGACAAGCCGCTTGGTTTCACCTCATTTCAGGCGGTAAATGCATTAAAATGGGCGCTGTTAAGAAAATTTAATCTCAAAAAAATCAAGATCGGACACGCCGGGACTCTTGATCCCTTGGCATCCGGACTATTGATTATTTGCACCGGAAAATTCACCAAGAAAATCCAAGAATTTCAAGGGCTTCAAAAAACCTATACCGGCACCTTTACCCTAGGGTCGACGACCCCTTCGTACGACCTCGAAACAGCGATTGACGCTCATTTCGAGACCCATCATATCAATAGTTCGCTCATTGAAAAGGCACAGACACAATTTATGGGGCCTCAAATGCAGCACCCACCTATGTTTTCGGCCGTAAAAAAAGAAGGAAAACGCCTCTATGAAATTGCTCGTGAGGGTAAGACGGTAGAAACCAGTGCGCGCGCCATAGAAATCTATAATTTTGAATTGGATTACAGCAGTTTTGACACCGATAAGACTATTGATTTTTCTGTAGCCTGTTCAAAAGGAACATACATTCGGTCGCTTGCCCACGACTTTGGAAAAGCCCTTAAGTCAGGTGCACACTTGAGCCGGCTCAGAAGAACAGCTATTGGGGCTTTCAAGGTTGAGGATGCTCGAACTCCAGATGCGCTTAAAGAAGAATTATGCAGTTAATTGAAAAGGCACAGCGAAAGGCACGCCGCTACACGCTCGCGTTAAGCGCGCTGCTCCTACTCGCTCTTCTATCCATCTCTGCACAGCTTCCAAGCCAAGAAAAAACTTACGAAATAGAAATTCTTGAAGACCTCGAAGAAGACTATTTTAAAAATCTCGAAGAAAAACGCTTTGAAGCCTTCAAAATAGAAACCAATCAAGCCTCAAACGAAGCCGCAACCAAGAGCGCCCTAGAGGCCCCTGAGCCCCTGGCTTCACTCGAGGAATTGTCAAAAAGACGGAGTGAAAATGGATCAGCAGTTGCCGAGGGATTCTTATCAGGACTCAATTCGATCTCAAGCGCGGTTGAAGATCGCCTCAATCGCATGAAGGCCAACAGCACAACACCAGGAGAACCTATCAAACTCGCGAAAAAAACAATCATTTCATATGATTTAAAGGGACGCGTGCATCAGAAGCTCCCCGTCCCAAACTACACCTGTCTTGAAGGAGGAGAGGTAGTGATCAATGTGAGCGTTGATTATAAAGGCCGGGTGATCGACGCCTGGTACAATCCCTATTTTTCTTCCTCTTCTAATGGATGTTTGATTGCACAAGCCATTGAATACGCGAGGCGATCGCTCTTTCAAGAATCAGGTAAAAACGTTCAAGAAGGGACCATTACCTACCTATTTCCGGCCAAGTAATTGCAATAGTTCTTCAATAATTTGCCTGCCTTTATCGGCATTATACCACTGCTGAAGCTGCTCTCTACCCGCTGCATCGAAAACCCCGTGCTGTTCTTTATAGTGGTGCACCAAGGCAGCAGCTCCTGAAGGGCGTGGACCCCAACTTAGAGTTTCTGAAGTGCCGCTCGTTTGAATCAGTTTCGGAATAGATTGTGCCCCATTGGTCAAATGTGCATTCATCAACTCTAGATTCTCATCTCTCAACAATATCTCTAAAGTGATTCCCGGATGAGACGCTGCGATGAGGTGCATGAGCGGAAGAGAAGGAGCCGCATCTCCACACCATGGCTCAGTAAGCACGGTCCATTTAACTTTAAGCTCAGGTTGCGATGCTAACCAGCGCTGTTGCTCCTCACTAAGACGAACACTTTTCTGCCAGCGTTTTATGCGCTGAAAGTTTAAGGAGGTGTACTCGATATAGGCTGGATCAGTGCGGTTTCCGGTAGTCATTTTTTGTGCGACTAGGGCTTCGTGGAGCTTAAAATATTCACTGTAATTCATGAGCAGTGCAAAGATACTGCAGTGAAACGAGCTAGTTTTGTCTTATGCAAAATGACACACCAAAACGATGCAGTTTCTGCGAAGGAGACGCACTCTATGAGGCCTATCACGATAAGGAATGGGGGGTTCCGCAAACTGATGATCAAAAGTTGTTTGAAAGTCTCGTGCTCGAAACCTTCCAAGCAGGCCTTAATTGGTTAACAATACTTCGAAAAAGAGAATCCTTTAGAGAGGCCTTTGATCAATTTAAAATCGATAAGGTAGAGGCATATAACGATGAAAAGATCGAAGCTTTAATGCAAGACCCTGGGATCATCCGCAATCGTTCGAAGATCAAGGCTACGATCAACAACGCTATCGCCTTTCAAAACATTCAACGCAATCACGGATCTTTTGCTTGTTATTTATGGTCGTTCACCGATAAGCGTGTCATTCACAATAACCCTCGATCAATGAGCGATTTGCCGTCAAAAACACCGCTTTCTGAAAAACTATCGAAGGATCTTAAGAAACAAGGGTTTTCATTCACCGGGCCCGTTGTAGTCTACGCCTTTTTACAGGCAAACGGTATAGTGAATGATCATACCATCGACTGTGAAAGCTATGCTGCGCGTAGCAAGGTAGATTCGGTTCTTATTTAGAAGGGTAGATCGTCGTAATCTTTCTCATCTGCATCATCAGCCAACGGGAAATCGGTCATTGGGGGCAAATCACTTGGACTAGGAGGAGCTGTCTCTTTGACCTGACCTTCGATGCGCCATCCTTGAATAGAATTGAAGTACTTCACCTCTCCTTGTGGAGAAGTCCATTCGCGTCCTCTTAAGTTGATACCAACAGACACCAATTGACCTGGAGCATATTGCGAGAGCAAATCACATTTGTCTTGAACAAATTCAATCAATAAATCTTGAGGGTATTGTTCTTGAGTGGTCAAAACCATCTCGCGTTTGCGAAAACCGTTGCTTCCGAATGATTTTGTCTCTCCAATAATCTTGATTGTTCCTTGTAGCTCCATGAATACTAGTCTAGTTGTTTATATGCTTGATTGAGTTGAGCCGCGAGTTGTTCAAATTCGGCGGGCTCTAGTTTGGTCTTTTGGATGAATTGCGCGTCTTGCATGTCGTTTAGGGGTATAAGGTGCACGTGCACGTGCGGAACCTCAAGCCCGATGACTGAGAGGCCAATTCTCTTACAGGCTACAACATTTTCAATAGCCTTTGCCACCTTTCGCGAGAAACGCATAAGGTCGAGATACTCTTGTTCTGAAAGGTCAAATAATTTGTCGGTCTCTTTCTTTGGAATACATAGAGTGTGCCCCTTAGCATTAGGGTTGATGTCCAGAAACGCTAGAAAATTTTCGTCTTCAGCCACCTTGTAAGAAGGTATCTCTCCTGAGACGATTTTGAGAAACAATGAACCCATCTTAGCTTCTGGTGATCTCTAGGATTTCAAACTGTATGACTCCATTCGGTACCTGGATCTCTGCTATATCACCTACAGATTTACCCAACAGACCTTTTCCGATAGGTGAATTGACTGAAATCTTTCCGCTCTTGAGGTCCGCCTCGCTTTCGGCAACCAGGGTATAGGTCATTTGTTGATTATTGACCTTATTCTTAATCGTAACCGTAGATAGAATCAAGGCTTTTGAGGTATCTAACTGTGATTCGTCGATCAAGCGTGCATTTGAAAGTGTCTCTTCAAGCTTGGCAATGCGCATCTCAAGAAGGCCTTGTGCCTCCTTTGCAGCATCGTATTCGGCATTCTCAGATAGATCTCCCTTGTCTCTAGCTTCGGCAATAGCCGCAGAAGCTTTAGGGCGCTCAACGTCCTTTAACTGATTCAACTCATCTCTCAGTTTCTGTAATCCTTCTTTAGTGTAATAGGCAACTTTACTCATACCTCATTCGAATTAAAAAATCCTCAAGTTCCTTGGTATCAAGGGTCTAGAGGATTACTCAAATATACAAAATTAAAACCACAGTATCTTTGAAGTCTCATGAGAGTGATAGTCCTTTTTTTGACACTTTCTCTGATAGCTTGTGCCGATACACAAGTGGTTCAGAACCCTTATTTGATCAACGCTTCATTTGATGTTCAAATCGATACACGTTTGCCCCTTTACAGCCAGGTGCAGCAGATTGGAGTTCCCATCACCTTGCCGCAAAGTTTAGGGGGCATAAAAGGAATTCACGTAGTTCAAGTTGGAATCGACAGTTTTCGAGCCTTCGAAGTCGCCTGTCCGAATCACTCCGTAGAAGCTTGTTCTGCGACAGAAGCGAAGGGTACCTCAGCCACATGCGGATGTTCAGATGGCTTTAGTTACAGCCTCTTTACCGGTCAATTGCTCAACCGACAGGGTGAGACTGTTCTTTTTGATCTGAAAGAATACGCAGTGAGGGCCGAGGGTCCCATGCTTTATATCTACAACTAAAATCTGAATCTCATTCCAGCCAGTACAGTACGCGGTGCTTGCGGATAGAATCCTGCCCCGTAATACGTCTGACCCTGATCGTCGAAACTGTAGAAATAACCATTATTCTCATAGAGAGTATTAAAGAGGTTATTGAGCTGAAGGGTCAAGCTTATCTTCTCGATGGCTCCATTGAAAACAAAGTCATGATTGAAATTGAGATCAAATACCGTATACCCCTCAATCAGCGAATCTGGATGTTCGATATTACTCATAAACTGTTCAGACACTGATTTTGCATAAAACGTCAAGGTAGAGGTCTTTGCAAGCTCATAAGAGATCGAACCTCCGAAAATACGTTCAGGAGCGAAAGAAATTGCGGTGTCACCTAGTTGCTCTATAGACTCATTGCGATACGTCACAAAATCTCGATTGCAATGGCGACTTAGGGTCAAACTAGCATCGGCACGAAGACCCTCAAACGGCACGTAGGAAGCCTCTAGTTCGACTCCAGCTCTATAACTAGATCCTACATTTTCGCGCAGCGGAAAATTGAAGGTATCTAAGGCCCCTGTGAGCACCAATTGATTGGTATAATCCATAAAAAATGCGGTTGTATTAAGAGCTAGCTTTGAGCTACTAAAACGGTATCCCAATTCAAAATCGTCCAATTGCTCTGGAGCAGGCGTACCGTTTTCAAAATCCACACGAGCAGGCTCCCTGTTCGCCCTGGCATACGAGAGAAACAGTTGAGATCTTCCGAGCTCATAACGCAAACCAAGCTTAGGATTAAAAAAGAGATAATTCTCATCTACATCAAGGCGAGCGCCTTCGCTGAAGAGTGAACCAGCAGCCTGATAGTCCACGTTTCTTAGCTGAAAATCAACATAGGCAAAGAGTGTACTAGACAGTTCGATGTTCCATTTCGCAAAACTATTCAACTCCCTTTTTGTGGTCTCATTCTCATAGAATCGGTAAGGAACCTGAGAGAGTACGGCGGAATCTGCGGCGATGGCTTCTCCAAATTGCTCCCCTTGATACGTATTCCATCCTAACCCAGCAATCAGATTACTCTTTTCAAATTTCTTCGAATAGCTTGACAACATGCCGTAAAAATCAGAATTAAGGTGTGCTTGCGAGGCATAATCGGCCCCTCCTTCGCCGAATAAAGCGGGGATAGTTCTGAAATAGACATAAATGTTGTCGTAATCTTGAATCTGCTCGTAATATCCTTGTGAATTTGTGTAGTGTGCACTGAAGGTAAACTCTTCACTAGGGCTCAACACTTCTTTATAGTGCAGTTGAAAATGCTGTTGAAGGTAGTTGTCGGTCTGATTCGGATACACCTTTTCGTTACCGTTTGCATCGTAATAGATGCCGTCAAGATTGAGTCTGCGATTCGACGCCAACCCGGCTCGATCGAGCCCAAAGAAGGAGAGTCCTGTCGTTTCGGTTCCTCCAAATGCCAAGAGGTTAAGTTGTGCCTTGTTGGCCTTTAGTTTGAACAGGCCATTCAGGTAATAAGATTTAAGATCAGCGCTAGCGCGATCTACATAACCGTCAGACTGAATAGAAGAAAGACGCGCCACTAGAGAGAAGCCATTAAGGTCTCCGGTCGAGGTCTGAAGGGTGTTTTTGAAGGTAGAAAAGCTACCCACACTGCTTGCATATTGGGCATAAGCCGCATCGCTCGGATTTTGAGTGGCGATACTGACACTCGCTCCGAAAGCTGCTGCGCCAAAGGTTGATGAGCCCACCCCTCTTTGAATCTGAATAGAGCTCACAGAAGAGGCAAAATCTTGGAGGTTCACAAAAAATGTGGTCTGGCTATCGGCATCATTGTACGGAATCCCATTAATGGTCACGTTAATGCGTGAATTGTCAATTCCACGGATTCTAAAATCGGTATACCCAACACCCATACCGTCATAAGTAGTGGCTACAATTGACGGCGTATAATTTAGTAACAGCGGGATGTCTTGTCCGAGGTTGATCCGCTCAATTTGAGCATTGCTGACATTGGTGTAGGCCATGGGAACACTGTCGTTTACCCTGACGGCTGCAACTATAACCTCATCGAGGTCTACACGTTGATTTTGTTGGGCAAAAAGCCCAAATGTTGCCCCTAAGACAACGCACGAAAAAACTTTTATTCGCATCATAACACTTTGGTTTAGGCGCGAATAGAAGGGGTGCTATTCTCGTAATTAATAATTGGTTAAACATTCCTTGGCAGCATTACCTGCCCAGGTTCAATGGGTATAATCTCAGCCTGCAAAATGCAAGCACCCCTATGAGATGTGATGCAAAGATAAGTTGTAACTAGAAATCCTAGTCAAAATTTGATCCTTGATGCGATGGTTTTAGCAGGTCTAGAAAATTCTTCACCGGATTGAAGGTAGCGGCCGGAACTTCAACGAAACAGCTGTTCCAGTAGGCCATTGACCCGTTCCACAAACCCGGGAGCTCAAGGGCCTTGATCGATCTGCCGTCGAAGGTCTTATGCGCAATAATTCCCTGTTCAAGATCTACGTAGTCATTGAGATCATAAGCGCGTCCCTTATAATCGGTTAATGAAGCCACAATGTCAACCGGATTAAAGTGGGTGGCATTTTGCATCAGGGCAAGCTGCTCTGATGAATTTTGGTCGATTTGGGCAGACTCTATAATTTGAAGACTAGAGGCTCCCTTGAGCTTAACCCAAAACGGACCTCCGCCGGGCTGACCGTCGTTTGCTACCATTCCGCACACGCGTAAAGGTCTAAATAGGTGCGCTCTTGCTTTTGAATTAAAATCGATTGCCTGCGGATCAAGCAAGACGCCAAAATAGCGCTGTAAAAAGATAATTAGTTCTTGGCGATCGAGATTGGCCTCTTCGTTCTCTAGCTGCTGCTGATAGCGGTGCAATTGCTGAACAATTTCTATAGCAAATCCTCCCAAGACCTTTTTATAAAAGTTGTGGGCTTTGAGTGCAGACAAAGTACATACGTTGTCTATATTCTTGATAAAAACAAGGTCTGCAGTGCGAGCATTCAAGTTCTGCAGAAGCGCGCCGTGACCTCCAGGTCGAAAAATAAGCTTCTGGTCAGCATCTCTCACCAACTCATCATCATAGTCGATCGCAAGAGTATCGGTGGAGGCCAATTGATACGAATAACTGCATTCTACCTCGATTTTCAACTTTGACTTCAAGGCATTGATCTCATTTTCAATCGCTTCGCGATATTCACTTGAAATGGTAAGGTGAAGTCTCGACTGCGCGTAATCTTGCGCCTCTAAAAGATGGGTGTATAATGGACTGGTCACCTGATCGTTCTCACGGTGAAAGCCCAAGAGGGCCTTTGGCTTAGACCCATAGGCCATATGTGCGTCATCTAAGAGATTTTTCAATGCCTCTTTAGCAGAAATCTGATTGAGATCGCCTAGGGCATTCCACTGCTTATAAAACGCTAGGTTCTTGTAGTTATTCGCAAACTCTTGTCCTTCTACAATCTTAAATGGTGCTTGTGCAAGAGGAAGGTCTAAAGATTCTTCATCTAAGAGTTGATAAAGCAGCTTAAACATCCGAGTTGCGGCTCCAGATGCCGGAACGAATTTCTCAACGGTATACTGACTGTTTTTCTCTTTGTAAACATCCGCAAAGTGCTGTGCCGCTTCGCTGTTGAGCTTCTCAATACCTTCTGAAATTTTAGCGGGTTTGGTCAACTCAAGCGGACGAAAGCCTTTTTTGAGAAAAGATAGCTGCCTTAGTGCCTCAGAGGGATGAATTCCTCTATGGTTTAGGTTTTCTAAATCTTCTGAATTAAAGGGCATGAATACGTAATAGATCGTCGATTCGCCTCTTGGCTGAGGCATATCGCATTTCTTTATCTCCTTTCAATGTAATAAAAGGTAAGGAGTTTTCGACCAATTTGGATTCAAAAACCTCAAACATTTCTTGACGCTCATTCGGTTTGTCTCTCAAATCATCAGGTTCCCAGGGGGTATCGATGTAGGTCAAGAGATACAGGTCATAGGTGTTGTTGGCTACCGCCTCTTGTAAAACAGGATCAATTTTTCCATCAAAATAAACAGCTGAATACACCGAAGTTTCTAAAAGATCAGTGTCGCAAATGATCAAATCTGAACCCGTGAGCTCTGCCTTTTTTACCGCCTCGTTTTCAAGCCGCATTTGTCCATGAGCAATTAGAATAAGGTCTTCGTAAGTGCACACCTCTTTCGTTTCATCGTACTTCGATTGTAGATATTCTCTTGCGTATTCAGCAACCCAAGGCGCCTGATAATATTCAGACAATTGCTTTGACAAGGTGGTCTTGCCAGTAGATTCAGGTCCGAATAGAACCACCTTTAGCACTGAGGTTTTTAGCTGTCGAGTGATTTCTTCCATTGATTGTATCCTTGGATAGCGAGTACTGTAAAGATCACATATTGCAATGAAAGCATTCCCCAGCCACGATATGCATATAGCGGCACACTGATGCAATTGGCGATGATCCAAAGCGTCCAATTTTCTAATTTCTTGAGTGCCATCAGCCACATTGCTGTGAAAAACAAACCTGAACTTAAGATATCGATTCCGTTCGATGAGGCGATAGGAGTTCCTGTAAAACGATATACCCCATACATCACCAGCATGGTGACAAGGATCAAAACAAAGGCGATCCGCTTCTCTTTTTCATTTACTCGTGAAATGTGCCTCACCTTCTGTTGGTCTCTTACTCTTGACCACTCATACCATCCGTAGACGCTCATGATAGAGTAATAGGCATTCATAATCATGTCTCCTAAAAGGCGATCTACAAAGAACAGATACATAGTGATTAGCGTGGCCACTATGCCCGTTGGATAGACCCCTATATGCTCCTTCTTAGCGAGATAAACACTTGCGATTCCGAATACAAAGGCTATGGCTTCTAAGACAATGAGCAGTGTACTTCGGCCATCATAAGGTTCGAAAAAGAAATCAAAGACATTCATGATAGCGACTTAGCCATATAGGCATACACCAATGTATGATGATCGAATGAATCAAATGAAAAATGAAATCTCTCGGTATCCGTCCAAGCTGAGCTGTGCTTCGAAAGCATCACAAAATCATCGATATGAATATCTTGTCTAAACGACAAACCAGGTCGATCTAAAATCTTATAGACCGCCTCTTTTGCTCCCCAAATGGCGGTCAACTTTTCAATACGTTCGGCTCGATCTTTAAGTTCTCTAACCGCTCCAGGTCCACAAAATTTTGGGGCTATGCGTTCTATTTGTTCTCTGTGTCGCTCGATGTCTACACCCATTTGACAATTATACCCAACGGCTACAGCTGCGTATTGAGCAGTATGCGAAATGGAAACAGACCCTACCCCTTCTAGGTAAGGTTTGCCATTTTGATTGTAAGAAAGTTGTTGATCGCTATAACCCAAAACCTTAATCAATTGTCGAACGGCTAGAAAGGCGTTGCGTTGGGCCTCTGACTTTATTTGGGTTAAGCGCTTATGACTAGTTGAACTTAGCTCAAGATTTTCTACGAGTTCTTGCTCTTCTTCACTGATACGCCAAACCGCAATCTTGAATTCTTGGGGGCTCTTATTATTGCTACTTAAACTTTTAAAAAGGGGCACAGAAAGGAGATAATTCGATTGAAATCTACACAGTCAAAAATAAGGCTAAACTGAATAAAAAAAGGCCACACTAAAAAGTGTAGCCTTAGTTTAACACAGATGCGTGTATTTCTTAAGCCTCGAAAGGATCTACAGATACGAATGACTTACCACCCGCTTTTTTCTCAAAGCGAACGACTCCGTCAATCTTAGCATGAAGCGTATGATCTTTTGAAGCGTATACGTTTTCACCAGGATTGTGTTTTGTACCTCTCTGGCGTACGATGATATTACCAGCAATAGCTGCCTGACCACCGTAGATCTTAACGCCTAAGCGTTTCGATTCTGATTCTCTTCCGTTTTTCGAGCTACCTACTCCTTTTTTGTGTGCCATGGCTAATTCTTATTTATGCGTTTTTAAGAGCCTCAACGAGCTCAGCTTTCTTCATAGATGAGTATCCAGAAATTCCCTTGTCCTTAGCAGCAGCTTTCAGATCTGATACGGTCATAGCACCGTAGTCAACAGCTGAGGCTTTGGCCTTAGGAGCTTCTTCTTTTTTCGCTTTGGCCGGAGCAGCTTCTGCTTTGGCTGGAGCAGCTTTTGCCTTTGGAGCCTCTGCTTTAGCGGCTGGGGCTGCTTTCTTAGCACCAGATGCTACAATGCTCGCGATTTGAATCTCAGTAAGATACTGACGGTGACCGTTCTTCTTCTGATATCCTTTTCTTCTTTTCTTTTTGAAGACGATTACTTTATCGCCTTTCAGGTGCTGAAGCACTTTTGCTTCTATAGCCGCACCTTCTATAGCTGGGGCGCCAACAGTGATCTTACCTTCTTCGTCTAACAAAAGCACCTTGTCGAAAGTCACTTTCTGACCCTCTTTGGCCTCTAGACGATGAACGAAGACCTTCTGGTCTTTTGCAACTTTAAATTGCTGCCCTGCCATCTCTACAATTGCGTACATAAGTATTTATTTTAAATCTGCTTTTTATTCAAGCGGGTGCAAATATACAGAACCTTAAGTGATTATCCATGTTTGTTTTCGCTTTTTTTAATCGCTTTAAGCCCGGCCACGATTGCCTTTTTCTACCTTATTCGCTTTATCTTTGAATAATATGTTGAAACCGATGAAAAAACTGCTACTATCGCTTGCTGTTTTGGGTGCTTGGGCTTCTGTCAGCGCCCAACAAGTGGCCTATGAAGAATACGATTTAGACAACGGATTGCACGTCGTTCTTCATCAAGATAATGGTGCACCAGTTGTGGTAACCTCTGTGATGTACCACGTGGGCTCTAAAGATGAAAATCCTGAAAAAACAGGCTTTGCTCACTTCTTTGAACACCTGCTTTTTGAGGGGTCTGAAAATATTGCGCGCGGAGACTTCTTTAAGATTGTTACCTCAAACGGAGGGTATAATAATGCAAACACTACGCAAGACCGAACCTATTATTACGAACTTTTTCCTTCGAACAATCTTGAGCTCGGACTTTGGTTAGAGTCAGAACGCCTATTGCATCCTATCATTAATCAAATTGGTGTAGACACTCAAAAAGAGGTTGTACAAGAAGAGCGAAGATTAAGAGTAGATAATGCGCCTTACGGAAGACTGATCGAAAATATGTTTAAGAACATGTTTACTAACCATCCGTATCGATGGTCTGTGATTGGTTCTCTTGAGCACCTCGCTAGTGCAAGCCTAGAAGACTTTCAAGACTTCAATCAGCAGTATTACATTCCGAACAATGCCGTTTTGGTGGTGGCAGGAGATTTTGAGATGGAAGAGGCTAAAAAACTAGTATCAGACTACTTCGCACCTATTCCGAAAGGAGATAATATCGTCAAAAAAACCTACGCTGAAGACCCCATTGATGGGCCCATTAAGGCACAATTTGAAGACCCTAACATTCAAATACCTTTAGTTTTATTGGGGTACCGAACTCCTGGGCAGGCAGAAAAAGACGCCTATGTACTCAATATGATTTCTTCTTACCTCAGCGACGGAGAAAGTTCAGTGCTGCAGAAGAAATTGGTAGATGAGAAGCGCATGGCACTTCAAATCTTTGCCTTCAACTACAGTCTAGAAGATTACGGAGCTTATTTACTAGGAGGATTGCCCTTAGGGTCTGCTAGCATGGACGACCTTGTTATTGAAATTGACGAAGAAATCGAAAAGCTTAAGACAGATTTGATCTCAGAAAGAGATTATCAAAAACTGCAGAATCAATTCGAGAATAGCTTCGTGAATTCGAACAGCAGTGTAGAAGGTATTGCGAATAGCTTAGCTCGAAACTACATGCTCTACGGAAATACCGATTTAATCAATACTGAAATCGACATTTATCGCAGCATCACGAGAGAAGATATTCGGGCGGTAGCGCGCAAATACCTCAACGCCGAGCAACGTGTTGAACTCAACTATATTCCAAAACAAAACTAATACTGACGTCATGTATATGTTAAACTATAAAGCCTTTAAAAAAAGTGTGTTGCTGTTATTGACGTTGTTCACTGTGCTTGCTGGGCATGCTCAAATTGACCGATCTGTTCAACCACAACCAAAGGCTGCTCCAAAAATTCAATTAGAAGAACCTCAGACCTTTACCTTATCGAACGGACTCAAGGTATTGGTTGTCGAGAACCACAAATTACCTCGAGTAAGAGTACAGCTTTTACTCGATAATCCGCCTATTCTAGAAGGTGCTAAAGCAGGAGTTTCGTCGCTCACAGGCGCGCTTTTAGGAAAAGGATCGGCCTCTATTACCAAAGACGATTTCAATGAAGAAGTCGACTTTTTAGGAGCCACTATTAACTTCTCTGGGCAGAGTGCATTTGCCTCAACCCTCTCACGTTACTTTCCACGCATCTTGGAGTTGATGGCCGAAGCAGGACTGAATCCGAACTTTACAGAAGAGGAATTTGAAAAGGAGAAAGAACGTTTCATTGAGAATTTGCGTTCAGAAGAAAAAGACGTTTCGGCAGTATCGCGAAGAGTGCAATCTGCTCTCACCTACGGCACTGAGCATCCTTATGGTGAGTTCGTTTCTATAGCCTCTATAGAAAGTGTAACGCTAGATGATGTGAAGGCATTTTATGCAGACTACTTCGCTCCTGAAAACGCTTATCTAGTTCTTATTGGTGACCTAGACCTTAAAGCCGCAAAGAAATTAGTGAGTGCCAACTTTAAGAGCTGGAAGGCCAAGCTTCAGAAGGCTCCTAGCTATCTAGAAGCAGAAAATCTTGATCAGCCGACGATAAATTTTATCGACATGCCTAATGCCGTTCAATCTGAGATCAGCGTTCAAAACCTTGTTTCATTGAAGATGAGCGATTCTGATTATATTCCCGCACTTATCGCCAATCAGATTCTAGGTGGAGGCGCCGAGGGTAGGCTTTTCTTAAACCTGCGTGAAGACAAAGGATACACCTACGGATCGTACTCAAGCGTTGGAACAGATAAGTACAGCAGTGCTCGATTTAGAGCCTTTGCACAAGTCAGAAATGCTGTGACAGATTCGGCAGTCGTTGAGATGCTTACTGAAATTAAACGCATCGGAACTGAGCTTGTCTCAGCAACAGATCTCAAGAATGCCCAGGAGAAATACAAAGGAAGCTTTGTACGTTCTTTAGAGCGACCTGAAACTGTAGCCAATTTCGCATTGAATATTGAAACCCAAGGACTGAGTCAAGACTTTTACGAGAGCTATTTACAGCGCATTGACGCGGTTACAGCTGAGGAGGTTCTTGCTGCCGCTCAAAAATATTTCAAATTGAATCAGCTGCGCATTGTGGTGGTGGGTAAAGGAAGCGAGGTATTGTCACCGCTTGAGCAAATGGAATTTGACAATAAACCGCTAAAAGTGACCTATTTCGATAAGTTCGCTGCAGCCATAGAAAGACCCGAGTTTAAAATAGAAGTTCCTGAAGGGGTTACTGCTGCCACAGTACTCGAGAACTACCTCACAAGCATTGGTGGAACAGACAAGGTAGCCGCCGTGGGATCTTATGAGATTACCTACGGAGCAACGGTTCAGGGCATGGCCCTTCAATTGATAGTTCAGCAAGAGCAGCCAGGCCAATTCATTCAAGAAATGAAGATGATGGGTAACGTTATGCAACGCACCGTTCTGAATGGAGACGAAGCTTTCATGGAAGCTCAAGGGCAAAAAATGGAGCTCGATGCTGAACAAAAAAATCGCCTTAGTGAAGATTCGGCTTTAGTGAGCGAATTGATTTGGCTTTCAAATGCAAACGCTAACTTGGCCCTTAAGGGAATCGAGATGATTGACGAAAAAGAGGCTTATGTAGTCCAGATCGGAGAAAATCGAACCGCCTATTACGACAAAGCCTCTGGGTTGAAACTGAAGCAAGACACGGTTCAAGAGATGCAAGGGCAAACCATTACACAATCTACTAGCTTTAAAGACTATAAAGAGGTTTCAGGACTTAAGATTCCGCATGTGGTTTCTCAAAATCTTGGACCTCAAACCGTAGATTTCACTATAGAGAAAGCAATCATCAACTAAGAACTCATGAAACGCCTCTTATACATTTTTATACTCTCAGTTGGCCTATTATTGGGTGGATGTGCACAGTATTCAAGCTCGAAAGACGGCACTCAAAAAAGTGAAACAGCTGCTATTGACCCGTATTCAATGGAGGGCGTAATGGCAGTGCACGATGAAGTGATGCCTAAAATGGGAGAGATTTCTATGTTAATTGATGCACTTAAAGAACAAGCCGACAAAAATCCTGATAGTCCTCAAGCAAATGCAATGAGTAAACTTCAAGAGAGCCATAAGGCCATGATGGATTGGATGCGTGAATTCGGTGACGCATTTACTTCTGATGAAATCCTCAAAAGTGCGGCGCTTTCTGATGAGAAAAAAGAGCGACTTAGACTTGAGGCTGAACGTATTAAGTCAGTGAAAACGCTAATGCTCGAAAGTATCGCCGAAGGCCAGAATCTTCTCGAAGAAGCTGCCCAATAATCGTGCCGCAAACGATTTAGATTACAACTACCTGCCTTCTTAGGCAGGTAGTTTTATTTTGAGCCTTTTCAATCTGCGCTTATCAAGGCTTTCTACCACAAAGGTGTACCCTTTAAAATGAATTTGTTCTCCAATCTTCGGAAAAGCCTTATTGATTTCAAGTACAAATCCGGCTAGAGTCTCTGACTCACCCTTCGACTGTTCAAATGCTTCAGGATCTTCAAGTTGAATGACTCTGTAAAAATCCTTTAGTGAGGTCTTGGCCTCGAAGACATAAGTGCGATTGTCGATCCTTGAATAATTCAAATCAATGTCGTCAAACTCATCACTGATATCTCCGACTATCTCTTCAATAACATCTTCTAAAGTTACAATTCCTGAGGTTCCTCCATATTCATCAACGACGACAGCCAAGTGCGTTTTCTGAGCTTTAAAATCAAGCAAGAGGTCGTCTAGCTTTTTATTTTCAGGAACAAAAAAAGGCTCTCGAATGAGCGAAATCCATTCAAAGTCATTAGCCTCTAGATGAGGTAAAAGATCCTTCAAAAACAGCACTCCAATTACTTTGTCAATAGATTCTTGATACACAGGTACTCTAGAATACCCCTTTGTGGTTACCTCTGATATCACGTCTTGAAATGGGGCGTCATGGGCAATGGCAAAGATGTCTATGCGCGGACGCATCACTTGTTTGGTATCAGTATTTCCAAAGGTCACAATCCCCTCTAGTATGCGCTTTTCTTCATTCGAAGTGTCTGCATCTGTGGCTAATTCTAAGGCTTGAGAAAGGTGATCTACGCTAATGCTCGAAGACCGCTTCGCCAGACGGTTCTCTAGCCATATGGTGCTCCTCTGCATGGGAACACTCAGTCCACTAAAAAGACGGTCTAGCACAGTCAGTGCTCCAGACATTCGCAGGCTAAAGGCTGCTGCATTTCGATTGGCATAGATCTTAGGCAAGATCTCTCCGAAGATGAGGATAAGCACCGTCGCGACGGCAATATCAAAGAGGGTTTGAATAGCTATGCGACCAAAAAGCAAGTAACTCGAGTCTCCGAACCAATTGTTAGACACTAGAGTAAACAAGAGTACAATGGCGATATTCACCGCATTGTTGGCAATTAAGATGGTTGCCAATAACCTTTTAGGTGTTTCAAGCAACTTTAAGACCCTCTTACTGCTGGGTGTTTCTTGAGACTTCAGCCACACCATATCTTGAGCACTTAGGCCAAAAAGGGCAACTTCAGAACCTGATATTAAGGCGGATATTACCAGCAAGACACTCAGGCCAAGGATTGAAAAGGTCGAAGAGTACCATGCGGCAGTCGGCACTAAAACAAATAGGGGTACTAATGCTTGAGATATCCTATAGGAAAAGGGGTCTGCATTCATAGGTTAGAATGGGAGATCGTCTTCGTCTGATAATGCCTCGGCGGCCGGAGGAGGCGAATACGCCTCCGCAGAGGGTGCTGAAGCAGAGGATGCTCCAACCGAAGAGGCGGGTGCCTGTGCACCATCTCTTGGGGTTAAGAAGGTAAAATCTGTCACGTGAACTTCAGTGCTGTAGCGCATGTTTCCGTCTTCACCTTGCCAGCTTCTATTTTTTAAGCGGCCTTCTACGTATATTTTATCTCCCTTTTTTAAATACTTCTCACAAACCTCGGCCGCTTTGTTGCGCACCACGATGTTGTGCCATTCTGTGTTGGTCACTTTTTCGTTGGTTTGTCTATTAGTATACGTCTCGTTTGTTGCAATTGGAAATCGTCCAATACTGTTTCCTCCTTCGAAATAATGCATCTTGACATCATCTCCTAGATGGCCGATCAGCATGACTTTGTTTAATGTTCCACTCATAATTTAAAGGTAATAAAAATTGACGCGCTTGAGCAGCTTTTGCATCAAGGCAGAAAGCGGATAATCTTGTATCGCGCCCCTTTCTACTCCTTTGCTGTGTAAACAGTCTTGTTGAACGCGATAGACATATACATGGAGTTCTTGATGTGACAATTTGTGAATGAGCGGATCTAGGTTAATCAATTCCCAGTGAGTCACAGCTCCAAAAAGATCGTTAACGACAGTCTCACTCATTGTTGCACCAAGCTCAAGTTCAATGGAAGGGAACTCGTACAGACCCGACCACAAGCCCGTATTTGGACGTTTAATAATGAGGTGTTTCGATTGAGCGTCCTCAACCGAGAAGTAATGCAGCGCTCGTTTCTTAACTTTTACCTTCTTTTCTTTGACTGGCAACTGATCTACACGCCTTTTTGCAAA
>JALRDO010000012.1 GCA_023262185.1 Flavobacteriaceae bacterium | reverse complement strand
GGTATTAGATATGTTTATAGAGTATGTAGACATAATTCATAACAAAGTCAGACCTTTTCTAAGTGAAACAGGTATGCATAATCTTGAATCACTTTATGATGAAAACTCTAGCGTTAATTTAAAGTCGGATGTTTTAATATCTCAGTTATCAAATATTAAATTTCAGCAGTTACTTTATGAGAGAAGACTTAAATCAAATGCTTTTGAAAACCTATTAAGTAATCTAAAAACAGAAAATGAAAAACTAGTCAATTATCTTAATTCATTTGATGACTAAATTATTTTGCTTTTTCAGCCTTAAGCTGTCTACGAATCTTTTCCTTTTCTTTCGCTTCTCTATCTAATTATGATGACTAGAGAATGGCTGAGCTAGTTTGTAATCTAATCCTGCTTTTAAAGATTCTACATCAGTTAGTTTTTTTAAACTAGTTTTTGAAGGTATGTTTCCCTTTTGCAAGCTTTTAAAGATTTCAGATGCAAGTAGATTGGAGCATTATATCTATCAGGCTCTGAAAAGGAGTTTGGATAAATATTTATTCCTAAACTACTTCCATTATACAACCTGTAGCGTTTACCCTTTAAGTAAAAAGTTATATAGTTTTTGTTTTCTTTAGTTAATGTAATTTTGGGGTAATGAAAGTTGCTTTCCATTTGACAGTTTTTTGACAGTTAAAAAATTGATTAGCTGGAAAGCCCAATGGCTGCGTAGTTCAACTGGATAGAATATCAGATTTCGGCTCTGAGGGTTGGGGGTTCGAATCCTCCCGCGGTCACTTAAGGATCAAGAAAACGCGGGCACCAAAAGGTGCCCGTTTTTTTGTTCGCGGTTCTTGGCAAGCTCGCTTGCAAAAGGAACGCGGGCAAAAGAACGAAGGCTGCGTTATCAGCTGCGTTTCCTTGATTTAGACTACGGAGCGCCAGAGGATCAGGCCAAGGCCGAAGGCGTTGGACTAATCCGTACTCCAATTTGAATTGGGAGTGCAACAATCAGAGGATCAGTCCAAGGCTGAAGGCGTTGGACTAATCCGTACCTTTGTGAGGCTATGATTAAGAAAACACTTCAAAAGGGGCTTGGACTCCTTTTACTACTCATCGGTGCACTTTCGTACGCCCAAAACACCACTGAAGTTAAAGGACGCATTATCGATGAATTGGGCTATCCGCTTAGTGGAGTAGCGGTATTCATCGAAGGTAGCACCCTTGGGGCTCAAACCGATATAGAGGGGTATTACACCATAAGTGATGTAGTACCGGGCTCCTACAACCTTACGGCATCTGCACTTGGATTTGAAACCCAGACCTTGTATAATATACTGGTGAAGTCCAAAGGGACGCTGAACTATAACTTTACCCTGGTAGAGCGTGTTGAAGCGCTTGAAGGAGTGGTCCTTGACCTGCAAAACACTATCTCACGCCCAAGAGAAACGCCACTTTCGACGCAGACACTCTCTGCGGTCGAGCTCGCTACCTATCCCGGAGGAAACAACGATGTGGTTCAGGTGGCTCAGACCCTCCCAGGGGTTTCACCCTCGGTAGGTGGATTCAGAAACGACCTCATCATACGAGGAGGTGCTCCGAACGAGAGTGTGTATTACCTCGACGGAGTTGAAATTCCAAACATCAACCACTTCAGCACCCAAGGGAGCTCAGGTGGCCCCGTAGGTTTAATAAACGTATCATTTATCGAAAGCGTTACCCTGTCGGCATCGGGCTTCGGCGCTCAATACGACAATCCGCTCTCAGGAGTATTGCAATTCAATCAGCGCAGAGGAAGTCGCTACAGGTGGAATCGCAACGTACGCGTAAGTGCCAGTGAAACAGCACTTACCCTTGATGGACCTATTTCAAGAAAGTCTGTAGCTGAAACGACCTTTATTGGATCTATCCGCAGAAGCTATCTGCAGTTTCTTTTTGAGCTCATAGGCCTTCCTTTTAGACCCAATTATTGGGATTATCAATACAAGCTTGATCACACTATTGATGAGCGCAATACGCTCAGTTTAATCGGAATTGGGGCGCTAGACGACTTTACCGTAGAAGCACCAGATGCATTCGATCCCGAGCAGCAAGCTCGTTTAGAGCAGGCTCCGTACATCAATCAAAACACCCATGTGGCAGGATTGAGTTGGAAGCACCTATTTAAAGACACTCCGGGAGTACTTCAGGTGACGTTGAGTCACAACAGGCTCAACAACATATTTACCCGATATCTAGACCCTGAGAATGAAACGGGAATCGTATTTCGTAACGATGCCCTAGAAGCCGAGACTAAGTTTAGAGCACACCTGACTAAGTATGTGGGTGAATGGCGCTGGTTTAGTGGAGTCAACCTGCAGCATTCTGACTACCGAAACAACACTCAAATTGCGGCCTTGAACACCTCTTACAGCACAGATATTAACTTTATGAAGTATGGGGCTTTTAGCAATTTATCGGCTCCTCTAAACGACAAACTCGAGTTATCTGTAGGTTTCAGGTTAGATAGTGATAGTTTTACCAACAACTCGATTGCGGATAATTTCTCACCGAGAGCCTCATTGAGCTATGCCATCAATCCGAAACTAAAATTGAGTACAAGTGCGGGTCGTTATTATAAAATCCTACCCTACACCGCCCTCGGCTATCAAGACAGAGGTGTTTTTGTGAACGCCAACAGTGCCTATACAAGCTCAGATCATTTAGTATTAGGCATGCAGTATTACGCTTCTCCTTCTACCCTATTTTCGGTTGAGGCCTTTTCGAAGCGTTATGCGAATTATCCGGTTTCTATAGTAGATCAAGTTTCTCTGGCCAATAAGGGCGCTGGATTCGAGGTACTGGGCAACGAGGCCTTGAACACAGACGGGCGCGGACGAGCCTACGGACTTGAACTCCTATTTCAGCAAAAACTCACCAATCGCTTTTACGGAATATTCTCATACACCTTCTTTTACAGCCAGTTCTCTGGGCTGAACGATCAAACCTATCGAAGATCGGTATGGGACAGTCGCCACCTGAGCTCGTTTACAGGCGGATATAAACTCAATAGAAATTGGGAAATCAGTTCACGTTTTAGATTCAGCGGGTCTACTCCCTATGCCCCTGTAGATGAAGCGACAACACTAGCGCGCTATCCTGAAATCGTTTTAGACTACCAACAAATTGGATCTGGTGATGCACAGCTTAATCCCTTCAACCAGTTAGACCTTCGGATCGATAAAAAATGGGATTTCAAGTCAAGCAGTTTTAACCTATTCTTTGAAATTCAAAACCTGCTCTCGAGCCAAATTCCTACTCCTCCTGATTATGCATTAGGCCGCGACGCCGATGGCACCTTATTACAACCGCTATCACTCACACAACTTAAACAAACCGAGGGGCAGTTCATCCCGAGTATAGGGCTCGTGTTTGACTTCTAGTCTACGTTGTCGTGCAAGAACGAATTGTTAGAACGAATTTGAGGATTCCCGTTACTATCATCTCCGAGTGTGGTGCGCGACACTTTAGCGTCTGACGGAATCTCGTCGAAAGAAACCCCAGCACGTTTGTAGGCTGGGACATTCTCGAAGTCTTCAATCTTAGCGGTCTTCGCATTGAACTGGTGATTGAACTCCTTAAAGACCTTTAGACGCTGCTCTTTGCGCGCTGCAAGAATTTCTTGGGTTTCACTCAGGCTCATTTCATAAGGGCTCGATGACGTTTCAGAAGAGCTTGTAGCTTGGTTCTCTGCCGCAGGCGCACTCAACGCCTCTTGAAGCGGCTCTTCTTTTGTTTTCAACGTCATTTCTTGTTCAAAGTCAGCATCAAAATCAAGCTCGTAAGCATCGATTGTTTTGATCTTTTTTGCCACAGGCTCTACCTCATGAGATTCTTTGACCTCGTTTTTCGGGGCCTCTTCTTCAAAAGTGTCGTTCAGATCAAACACAATAGTTGTCGCCTGTTCTTCTGCATCAGGCTGGTTATCTACTACCAGAGGCAATTCGAAGGCCATATCACCATAGGTGTTATCTGATTCAGCAAGTACCTCTTCAGCCACTACTTCGATATTTCTCAAAAGCTCAGTGGTGTCAATAATGGTAAAGTCTTCGTCGCTGAAGTCGAGTGTTTCGGTAACTTCAACAGCCTCGAAATCTACTTCGATGGCACGCAACGCTTCCATAGAGATAGTCTCTGAAACCGAAGTGATTTCTTCTGGAGCAACTTCTTCTGAAACGACCTCCTTAGAAAACACTGTCTCTTCAGTTGAGAATTCAAAGGCAAAATCTTGCTCATCTGATTCGAAAGTAGCCTCAACTTCAATGGGCTTCTCTTCGCTAGACTCAAACTCAAAAACCTCTTCCACTAGAGGTGCAGCAGTAGGCGAAGGCTCTTCAATTTCTTCAGCATCAAATTCAAGAGTGTGCACGATACGCTGCTCTGTGTCCGTAACCTCTTCATGTAGTGGTTCATTCGGAGTTTCAGCGAAAACAGGCTCTTCTGTCACTTCAATAGCGCGTATTTCTTGATTAGTATCGAATCCTAAAGAGACAGGCTTGGTTTCTGTTTCACCATCTAGGCTATGGATGATACGTTGAGTCTCGTGACTAACGATATAATCCTGTTGATCCAGATCGAATCCGGTGGCGATTACGGTAACCGAGATTTCATTACCTAAAGATTCATCTTCTCCTACCCCCATAATGATATCGGCATTGTAGCCGGCCTCTTGTTGGATGTAATCGTTGATTTCGCCAATCTCGTCAAGGGTAATTTCTTCGGTGCCCGATACGATCAGTAGTAGTACATTTTTAGCCCCTTTGATCTTGTTGTCGTTAAGCAGTGGGCTATCTAAGGCGTTTGATATAGCCTTGAAGGCGCGGTTTTCTCCTGACTCTCTAGAGGCCCCCATGATCGCGGTACCACTATTCGATAGAACGGTTTTCGCATCTCTAAGGTCAATGTTTTGCAAGTAGTGGTGTGTGATCACTTCAGCAATACCCTTTGCTGCCGTGGCCAATACCTCATCGGCCTTTCCGAAGCCCGATTTGAATCCGAGGTTTCCGTAGATTTCTCTGAGTTTATTGTTGTTGATAACAATGAGCGAATCAACACACTCTCTCAACCGATCAATACCCTTTTGCGCCTGAGAGTGGCGTGTGTTTCCTTCAAATTTGAATGGAATCGTCACTATACCCACTGTGAGAATTCCAAGGTCTTTAGACAAGCTCGCGATAATTGGAGCGGCACCCGTACCGGTACCCCCTCCCATTCCGGCAGTGATGAAGACCATTTTGGTATTGGTCTCCAGTAAGCTTTTGATCTCGTCTAGCGATTCTAAGGCCGCCTGTTCTCCGATCTCAGGATTTGCTCCTGCACCTAATCCTTCGGTCAATGAAACACCCAATTGAATCTTATTCGGAACCGGACTGTTCTCTAGGGCTTGACGATCTGTGTTACAGATCACAAAATCGACCCCGTTGATTCCTTCGCGGTACATGTGGTTGATGGCGTTTCCACCTCCACCACCGATTCCTATAACCTTGATTACATTGCTCTTGTGTTTAGGAAGATCAAAGGTGATTGGCTCAAATTCTTGGCTCATAATTGGGTATTTGTAGGTAGGTTATTCTGATAAATCGTCAATGACGTTTTTTATTTGATTCATGGTCTTGCCGAAAAGACCACCAAACCCTTTTTTGGGGGCTGGAGGTGTATCGGTCTTAGGCTCTTCTTGACTTGCCACGGGGGTCTCAGTAGCTTCGATGTCTTTCATCTGCTGAATTTCAATGGCCTCCATGAGTAAGCCCACAGCGGTTGCATACAACGGACTCGCTATTTCATCACTCGAATTGCCAGCCAAGTGCTCGTTCGGATATCCAATTCTAGTGTCCATCCCAGTGATGTATTCTACCACCTGTTTGAGGTGTTTAAGTTGACTCCCTCCTCCGGTAATTACGATTCCGGCAATTAGCTTTTTCTTTTGCTCATCTTGTCCGTAGCGTTTGATTTCTGCAAAAACAGCTTCAATAATTTCTACTACTCGGGCGTGAATAATTTTGGATAGCGTTTTGAGTGTTACCTCTTTAGGCTCTCTGCCTCGCAATCCTGGAATCGATACGACCTCATTTTCTTTATTCTCTCCTGGCCAGGCCGATCCAAATTTGACTTTGAGAAGTTCTGCTTGTTTTTCAATGATTGAACACCCCTCCTTTACATCTTCGGTAATGATATTACCTCCGAATGGAATAACTGAGGTGTGTCGGATGATTCCGTCTTTGAAAATAGCGAGGTCGGTCGTACCCCCTCCAATATCGATTAGCGCTACTCCTGCTTCTTTCTCTTCTTGACTTAAAACTGCCTTGGCAGAAGCTATAGGTTCTAGGCACACATCATCAACCCCTATATCGGCGCTCACAATGCAACGGTGAATATTTCGAATTGAAGCAACTTGGCCCACTACGACATGAAAATTGGCCTCAAGACGATTTCCATACATCCCAATAGGTTCTTTGATCTCGGTTTGGGTATCTACTTTATACTCTTGAGGAAGCACGTGAACAATTTCTTCACCCGGAAGCATTTGAAGCTTTTTCACCTGAAGCTGAAGACGCTTTAAGTCTGCCTCATTGATCACCTCTTCTGCATTCTCTCTAGTGATGTAATCGGCGTGTTGAAGTGATCGAATGTGCTGTCCGGCAATACCAGCAACTACTGAAGCGATTTTTAAGCCCGAGACCCCTTCAGCCTCCTCAACGGCACGCTGTATAGACTGAACCGTTTGGGTAATATTATTCACCACTCCGCGGTGCACCCCGAGACTCTTCGACTTACCCATTCCTAAGACCTCGACCTTGCCGTACTCGTTAAGACGACCAATAATGGCAACTATCTTGGTGGTTCCGATATCAAGACCCACTGAATAAGTCGTTACTTCTTGCATAACTTCTATTTTTTTGTCCCTACGACTTGACCTTCAAAGGCCAAACTTATTTTCTCGTAGCGGTCCAATAACTTGTCTTTTGTAGCCTTAACCATGAAGGCTGAATAATTATTTAATTTGCGCTCTAGCGCTTTCAATTCTCCTAATTCTATGGTAGCCGGTTGATCACTCAACCGCAACTCAAACCATGCATCTCTAACCTCATCTAAACCCAAAAACGCCTCTCCGTATAGGGGGTGTCTTTTAATGAGTTGCACTGCATCTCTAATTGCAGCGTATTGTGCTGTCGAAATAGCTCCACTTACCACTGGTACAGTAGCCGTATACGAAGGCGAGAGTGGCATTTTTTCAGCATTGAGGTCGATGTAATAGACCTCTTTACTGACCACCTTAGCGACAGGCTCTCGTTGATACACTTCCGCGAATAATTTTCCAGAAATAGTGGTAAAAACCTGAGCGTCAGCTACCATGTTATGTGCGCAAAGCTCAGCTTCGACCTCCTTCAAAGCTATCCCATCTTTAAGGGTCGCGCTTGAGGATTTTATTTTTTGTATCAACATTTTATTAACTGTATCAACAGTAATAAAAGGGGTTTCGGCAGGATAGACCGCCACCACCATCTCTTGATAGGGTCTATTATTGAAGCCCCATTGCGCCTGAATAAAGCACAACACACTCAAACTCAGAGCCATTGCAAAAACAATAAGTCTTATCCACGCTTTCATAATCCCAAGACTTCTTTTATAAGGGCGACAATGGCATGAGCGGCCTGAGGTTTTGCCCTATCTTTAAAACGCTCACCCATACCTGAAGGGGTTTTGACTTCTTCAAACAAAGCCGATAGCACTTTCTCACTGGCATGAGGCATATCTTGTTCTTTTAAGAGCAAGGCCGCATCCACCTCTGTAAGAGCCAGGGCATTTTTGGTTTGATGATCTTCAGCCACATTTGGCGAAGGAATAAATAGAGTTGGCCTACCTAACAAGGCGAGCTCTGAAACCGCTCCGGCTCCTGATCGAGAAATAATGGCATCAGCGATGGCGTAGGCCATTTGCATGTCTTCTATAAACGAACAAACTCGAACCGATTCACCTTCGTGAATTTCATAGGTTTCAAAGTAACGCGGACCGCATTGCCAGATTAACTGAAACCCTTGAGCAATGATATAAGAAAGCTGCTCGGTCATCCAAGAGTTCATGCGCGCTGAACCCAAACTTCCGCCTAACAGTAGGAGCACCTTACGCGTGGGGTCGAGTTTGAAATAAGCGGCCGCCTCTTCACGTGTCACCTCTAGCTTCGCTAAGGTTGGACGAACCGGATTTCCCGTTAGCGCTACACGTGTGTTTTTGAAATAGCGCTGCATACCTTCGTAAGCAACACATACCAGTTGGGCTTTGGGCCCTAAGAGCTTGTTCACCAATCCCGCGTAGGCGTTTTGTTCTTGCAACACATAAGGGATGCCGCGTCTAGACGCAGCATAGAGTAAGGGAGCACTGGCATAGCCACCCGTTCCGATGACGACCTGAGGTTTTGCGCGGTCTAAAATCTCGAAGGACCTTTGAATGCTCGACCACAACCTGAAAGGAAGCAAAAGATTGCGCAGACTTAGTTTTCGATCAAGACCAGTAATTGAAAGTCCTTCTATCGCATAACCCGCTTGAGGAACCTTTACCATTTCCATCTTATGCTTTGCTCCAACAAACAGAAATGAAGCATCCGGAAATTCTTCTTTCAAGGCATCGGCAATGGCAATGGCCGGATAGATGTGTCCTCCCGTACCGCCTCCTGATAAAATGAACGAATAACTCATGATACCGTTACCGATTTTTGTTTGTTTTTATGCTGAGCAGCACTAAGCACAATGCCTATTGCAATACACGTCATCCAGATTGAAGTTCCACCCATGCTAATCAGCGGAAGGGGTTGCCCTGTGACAGGCACCAACTCTACGACCACTGCCATGTTGAGCAGGGCTTGAAAAACGATGGGGATTCCTAACCCTACCACTAAAAGCTTTGCAAAAACAGCTTCTGTCGTATGGGCGATTACTACGATACGGATCAAAAAGACAATATAGAGTAGCAATAGTAGAAGCCCTCCGACCAATCCATACTCTTCAACAATGATGGCGTAAATAAAGTCTGAGGTGCCTTGAGAAATACGGTTCTTGATCACACTTTTTCCGGCTCCCTTGCCAAAAACTCCACCCTCAGCGACGGCAATCTTTGCGAGGGTAATCTGATGCCTGCTATCAGAAGTAGCCTCTTCAGGATTCATAAAGGTCTCAACACGATTCCTCCAGGTAAGGGCGCGATCAGAAGGAATGAGCTCAGGCGACTTCATGAGCACCGTTAGAAATAAGGCCGCACCAGTGGCAAGTGCCAAAGCAATACCAAAAAGATACTTGATCGGATACCCCCCTATAAAGCAAAGGACAAATGCCATTAATCCGATAATCGCCGCCGTCGAGAAGTTTTGGCTGAATACTAGAAGAACGGTCAATCCTATGGGAATCCATAACGGAAGGATACTCTCGGTGAACTTTATGGTTCGTGCCTTGTTTTTAGCGAGGTAACTCGCAATACAAACCATGAGTACCACTTGGGCTAAGGTAGAGGGCTGAAAGTTCATATTTATTAACGGAACGCGCACCCATCGGTTGGCACTCACACCACCTATGGAGTTTCCCATGGTCAAGGTATAGGCCAAAAGGGCGATGACCGGAACAAAAAAGAGCCACCCCAGAACCGCAATGCGCTCAATGGGAAGCTTGTGTGTGAGAAAAATCAGAAAAAATCCGGCTCCAACTAAAAACATGTGTTTGAACAACAAGGTGCTGATCACCGAAACCCCTTCTGCGGTGCTGATCTGAGTTCCAGCGCTATATACCGGAAGAAAAGAGATGAGCGCCAAGAGCAAGGTTAATGCCCATAGCGTTTTATCTCCCTTAAGCACCTGAAACAATTTCACTTAATCGATGGCTTTTACGGTTTGAATAAATTCTAATCCACGGTGTTCGTAGTTCTTAAACAGATCAAAACTTGCACAAGCAGGAGATAACAAAACCGTGTCTCCGCGCTCTGCCTGCAACATGGCCTGAGCCACTGCATCACTCATCGAATGAACCTCAACCATAGGGTCAACTACTCTTGAGAAGGTATCTAGAAGTTTTTGGTTGTCTTCTCCGAGGCATATAATCGCCTTTACCTTTTCACGGACAAGGGGCATTAAGGCACTGTAGTCATTTCCTTTATCTACCCCGCCAGCAATCCAAATGATCGGACGTTTCACCGATTCTAATGCAAAATAGGTAGCATTCACATTGGTGGCTTTAGAGTCATTGATGAAACGGACTCCTGAAAATTCTTCAATCACCTGCATGCGATGCGGTATACCGGTAAAACCCTCTATACTTTGACGGATGGCATCTTTGTGAATCGATTTTAACATGCCTATCATTCCGGCAGCCATGGCATTTTTAAGGTTGTGCAGGCCTTCTACAGGCACTGATGAGGTCGGAATTTCAATGGTTTGATCGGATACATTCATAATCATTTTGTCTTTTTCTAGGTAGGCACCTTGTGCCAATTTTTTCTTTACACTGAAGGGTAATCGCGTCGCACGGATCTCATCGACCGAAGCGGCTAATCGCTGTTGAATCACCTCGCAGTCTGCATCGTATATGAAATAGTCTTTCTCGGTCTGATTCATGCAAATTCTAAACTTTGCATCTACATAAGCAGAGAAGTCTTCTCCATAGCGATCTAAGTGATCTGGGGTTATATTGGTGATTACCGCGACATGTGGCCTAAAATCCTTAACGTGATCAAGCTGAAAGCTGCTCACCTCAAGTACATAAAGCGATTGCGGATTCTCGGCCAATCTGCCGGCAAAACTGTCTCCTATGTTTCCTGCTAGAGCGACATCATGCGACTGGTCTGCAAGAATCTTATGCGTGAGTGCTGCCGTAGTCGTTTTTCCGTTCGTTCCGGTAATCGCAACAATCTCGGCTTGCGTATACTTAAAGGCGTATTCGATCTCAGAAACCACAGGAATATTCTCAGCCTGTAGTCTTTTGAGCACATCAGCATCATTAGGAATTCCAGGACTTTTAACCGCCAGGTCTGCATCCTTAATTCGCTCCCAACTGTGCTGACCACTCTCGTAAGCAATACCGTAATGCTTTAACACCTTCTCATAATGAGGTTGAAGAGCCGCATGGTCGCTTACAAAAACACGTTGGCCCATTTGTCTTGCTAATAAGGCAGCTCCGACCCCACTTTCTTGAGCCCCCAAAATCACTATGTACTTTGAACTGCTCATTAACGAACTTTAAGTGTAACTACACTGACCACCGCCAACAAAATGCCGACGATGAGAAAGCGGATGACAATTTTACTCTCGTGATATCCCTTTTTCTGATAATGATGGTGTAATGGAGCCATCAGAAAGATTCTACGCCCCTCACCGAATTTCTTCTTGGTAAACTTGAAATATCCGACCTGCATAATGACTGAAACCGATTCAGCCAAGAAGACTCCACAGAGAATAGGAATTAAGAGCTCCTTGCGCACTATAAGTGCGATGACTGCGATGAGTCCTCCTATGGTAAGACTTCCGGTATCTCCCATAAACACTTGCGCCGGATAAGCGTTGTACCACAGAAAGCCAATCAATCCTCCGATAAATGCCCCAGAGAATACCACCACCTCACCAACACGAGGCAAATAGAATATATTGAGGTAATCGGCAAATAACACGTTACCCGAAACCCATGCCATGAGCATTAAGGTCAGTACAATAATGACTGAAGAACCTGCTGCCAATCCGTCTATACCATCGGTCAGATTTGCACCGTTCGATACAGCTGTAATGATGAAGATTACCACCAAGATAAATACAACCCATGCATAGGGCTCAAGGTCGGCTGAGAAGAAGGTCAAGATGTCGGCGTAATCGAGTTCGTTGTTTTTGAAAAACGGAAGGTTTGTCTGAACCGATTTCACCTCAACACTCTCTCTAAGCGAAACCCCCTCAGTCTCTTGCCTTAGAGTAACTTGCGGGTGAAAATAGAGCACAGCCCCTACGATTAACCCCAGACCAACCTGTCCAATCACTTTAAAAGTGCCCTTAAGGCCTTTTTTATCGTTTTTGAACTTCTTGATGTAGTCATCAATGAATCCTATGCTTCCCATCCAAACGGTCGTTAGAATGAGCAGCTGTATGTACACGTTAGTAAGGTTCGTGAATAGCAGTACAGGAATGAGCGTGGCCCCGATAATGATTAATCCGCCCATCGTTGGAGTTCCGCCCTTTTGGGTTTGCCCCTCTAGACCCAAGTCTCTAATGCTCTCTCCAATCTGCTTACGCTCTAAAAGAGAGATGATCGACTTTCCGAACACCGATCCGATGATCAATCCGGTTAAGGTGGCTAAGGCAGCACGAAACGACAAGAACTGAAACAGCGATGCTCCCGGAAATTGGTAGTGGCGTTCTAAAAAATCAAAGAGGTGATACAGCATGGCCTATGCGTTAATAAGTTCTTTTACCGTTTTAACATCATCGAATTCAAAACGCTCACCCTTAATCTCTTGGTAGCGTTCGTGTCCTTTGCCAGCAATGAGCACGATATCATTGGGCTGTGCCATTCGCATGGCCATTTTGATGGCCTGGTAGCGATCAGGTTGAATCAAGACCTTTTGTGTGTGCTCAACAGCCACGCCGGCGTTCATTTGATCAATAATTGCCATTGGATCCTCATCACGAGGATTGTCTGAGGTAAACACCACGGTGTCACTGAACTGAGCCGCGATTTTACCCATCTCGGGTCGCTTATTCTGATCTCGATTTCCGCCGCAGCCCACCACGGTAATCAGTCGCTCGTTTCTAGTGCGTAGCTGTTCAATAGCCTGATATACATTCGACAATGCATCTGGGGTATGTGCGAAATCAACAATGGCGTGCACCCCTTCCTTACCTTTTATCAAATTGAATCGCCCCTCAACAGGTTTCAACTGACTCAGGGCCACTAAGACCTCTTCAGTCTCGAAATCTAAGAGCGCACAAACAGCGTATACCGCTAACAAATTAGAGGCATTAAAGGCTCCGTGAAAAGGAGCATACAACTCGCGATCTTCAATACGCAACTGCATTCCAGCAAACTGGGTCTCTAACACCTGTGCCTTAAAGTCACTGAATACCTTAAGCCCGTAGGAAAACGGACGTGCTTTAGAGTTCTGCACCATGTACTTGGCATTCTTGTCGTCACTATTGGCCAAGGCAAAAGCCTGCGGAGCTAGCGCATCAAAAAGTCTTTTCTTCACATCGCGATAGCTCGCGAAGGTCTTGTGATAATCGAGGTGATCATGAGTGAGGTTGGTAAATACAGCCCCAGCAAATTCGATACCTAGATGCCGCTCTTGATCAATACCATGAGAACTCACCTCCATAAAGCAATATGCCACCCCTTGATCGCGCATTTGCGCAAGGTGAAATTGGATGCTGAGCGGATCTGGAGTCGTGTGAGTAGCTTTAACCACAGTCTCACCGAAGCAAATTTTTATGGTTGAGATGAGTCCAGCTTGAAAACCAAGACCTGTTACCGTCTCGTGCAACATGGTTGTTACCGAGGTTTTTCCATTGGTACCCGTCACTCCAACCACTTTCATTGATCTTGAAGGATGGTCGTACCAGTTCGCTGCCATTATGGCCAAAGCCTCACGCGCGTTTTCAACCTGAATATAGGTGATCTCGTCTTTGCGATCTTTTGGCATTTCTTGACACACTACAGCCTGTGCACCATTTTGAATAGCCGAAGCAATATGAACGTGCCCGTCAACGATCCCACCCTTAATGGCCACAAAGAGCGATCCTTTACTGCAAGAGCGAGAGTCAAATGCCACCATAGCGATAGCGAGGTCTGTTCGACCCGAAATCGCTTCGATGCGCACTTTATACAAAAGCTCTTTTAATGGTTTCATTTTAAGCTAGGGGTGTTGACCTGGGTTAATTGATCGCTAACAATAGGCGTGACCTGGATCAAAGGTTTTAACTCGACCTTTTCTTCTACTTCTGTAAGTTGTGTATCGAGCCTAACCGCATCGACAAAAGGTGTAGTCGTATAGATTTTCTGAGCGATTGATTTAAATACAGGGCCCGCTACATCTGCTCCATAAATCTTATCGTTCTTGTCGGGTCTGTACACCACTACAATGCACGAATAGCGGGGATTGTCAGCCGGAAAATATCCTGCAAAAGAAGAAACGTAGTCTATCTTGTCTTTACCCAATTGATAGTTCACTTGAGCTGTACCCGTTTTACCGGCGATAGGAAAGTGCTTATCGTATAACTTGTGCGCCGTACCATAAGGTTTCTCTACTACCTCGGCAAGCAATTGTTGCGCGATATTTATGGTCTTAGAACTCGCAATCGCAGGATGGATCACCTCAGTGTCGAAGCGACGAATCACTCGCTCACCTCTTCTAACCTCTGAAACAAATTGAGGCTTGATGTAACGTCCATCATTCGCAATGGCGTTGTAAAATGCAAGTACTTGAAGCGGTGTCATGAGTAACTCATAGCCATGAGACATCCAAGCTAGTGAGAGCCCTGACCATCCTTTTTCACCAGGATAACGAATCAATGGGGCTTGTTCTCCTTCAATGGGTAATCCTAGAGATTCATGCAACTTCATTGAATACAAGCGGTTCACAAAGGCTTGCGGGGTTTCTTTGTACCCTTCGTTAATCATCTCTGCAAAAGCAGTATTCGATGAAACCGCAAAGGCCGTTGATAGGCTAATAGGCCCATAACCTCCTCTTCGCGAATCGTAGATATACTTATCATACACCTTGTATTGGCCGTATTTGGCATGAAAAGTGGTGCTCGTATCTACCTTTTTATCTTCTAGGGCAGCTATGAGCGACATCAACTTAAAGGTTGAGCCCGGTTCGTAAAGGTCACCTACAGCAGCATTGTAGCTTTCACTGTAGGTAGAATCGGCATTCATGCTCAGATTCGACATAGCGCGTACCGCTCCCGTCTTTACATCCATCACCACGGCTAATCCGCGCGCTGCACGATATTTTCGCAGCACCTGGTTTAAGGTCGAATGGGTGATGTCTTGAATATTACTGTTAAGGGTAGTCACCAGATCGTAACCGTCCTTAGGTTCTTTAACGTTTTCTAACCCAACAGGCTTCCATAGTCCTTTTTGAATGCGTTGCACTTCTCGAAGTCCATTATCTCCTTGCAAGACATGATCGTTGAATCCGCCTTCGAGGCCTACCTTATAGGTGCGGGTACCTTCATCCAAATAATACCCAACTAGTCGAGAAGCCAATGGATCTAGCGGTTTTTTGCGCGTTATTTTACTGTCAACAATGATTCCACCTTTGCCGCGTCCGGCATCAAAAATGGGGAAGCTTTCGAGCCGCTTGTACGATAAGTAATCGAGGTTTGAGGCAATGCGAACATAGCGATCCTTAGCGCTTCTTGCCTTTCTCAAACGCTGCTCAAGTACCATAGCATCTACAGCCAACAATTCGGAAAGCGAGTCAGTCAATGCCCCAATTTGAGCCTCGAATAAACTTTCACGAGCCACCGTAGGATCAAAGTGCACCGTATACGAATAAACCGAGGTTGCCAATAGCGCTCCGTCTGCCGAGTAAATGGATCCGCGTTTAGCCTCTATAGATTCAAGTTTGCGATTGTCAGATAGCGCCGATTGTTCCAATTGACCCTTTTCAACCCATTGAATCTGAAAAAGCTTATACGAAATCAGTGCTCCAAAAAGCAGCATAGCAGCTGCTACTAGCACCAGACGTCTCATCATGTTGGTTACTTTCTGATCCATGCTATTCGACTATTATTTTTACTGGAGGATTCTCTGAAGGTTTCAGCCCACGCACCTCTAGAGTTTGACGCATCGAAGACTCTAAGCGCGACTGCTGTACAGCTCTACGTCCTTCAATATGTTCATTTCTAAGCCCTTGCAATTCTTTATTTAACTGATCGATACGCACCACCTTTTGGTCAGCACTGTGGGCCGCATAAATCATGACAACGAACAATGAGAATACATATAGAATGAATCGCCAGTTTCGCGCTGCGTCTTCGCTCACCAAAAAACTCCCCTTAAAAAGGCTTAGAAACCACTTTTTCATGAAGTCATCGTTTTGGGTTCAACACGCTCAGCTACTCTCAACACGGCGCTTCTGGCTCTAGAATTCATTGACACCTCATCTTCTGAGGCTTCAATGGGTTTTCCGATTTTTTTAAAATACAATTGTGGATTACCGAAGAAGTCTTTCTGCACCTCACCATCTAAGCGAGAAGAACGAATGAAATTTTTCACTAGACGATCCTCTAGCGAATGGTAACTCATCAGTACGATTCTTCCCTTAAGAGCTACTATTTCAATGAGTTGTGGCAACATCAATTCAATAGCCTCAAGCTCTTTATTCACTTCAATACGCAAGGCCTGAAAAACCTGAGCCAATTGCTGATTGCGCTTAGGCACGTATATCACAGAAGAAATGACCTCTATTAACTCAAAGGTGGTGTCGATTGAGTTAACGGCACGCCCTTGAAGAATGGCTTTTGCGATGGCATATGCTTTCTTCAAATCAGCATAGGTTCTAAAGAGTCGCGCAAGATCATCAGCCGAATAAGTATTGACTACCTCAGCCGCTGTGATCCCAGATTGATTGTTCATACGCATATCGAGAGGGGCATCAAATCGCGTAGAAAATCCGCGCGATGCCGTGTCAAACTGATGAGAAGAGACTCCGAAGTCTGCTAAAACTCCGTCCACTTTTTTACAGCCGTAGAAACGAAGTTGCGCCTTTAGGTACTTGAAGTTTGAGGCAATCAAGGTGAAACGCTGATCGTCAATCCGGTTCTCTTGAGCATCTACATCTTGATCAAAGGCAAACAAGTGCCCGTGTGATCCCAGTTGATTTAGTATAGCCCTAGAATGGCCCCCACCTCCAAAAGTCAAGTCTACATAAGTGCCGCCAGGCTGTATCGCCAAGGCGTCGATACAAGCGTCAAGTAAGACCGGATTATGATAAGTTGGAGTCATCTGAGAATATAGATTCAGCTAAATCTGCGTATATGTCTTGTCCTTCAGTTAACACCGCCTCGTACTTGGCTTTATCCCATATTTCTATGCGGTTGATCGCCGAAGCCAGTACCACCTCTTTTTGAATCGAGGCGAATGCGATTAAATTCTTTGGTATTTGAAGCCTTCCGTGCTCTTCAAGAGTCAGCTGCTGAGAACCTGCTAAAAAGTTCCTTAAGAAGGTGTCGTAGTTTCTACTGAACTGATTTTTAGCCACAATCTTCGTCATCAATTCGTCGTAAGCCTGTTTAGGGTAGAATTCTAAACACTGCTGAAAGACAGATCGCTTGATGACAAACCCCTTATCTAAGACATCATGCAGCTGCGCCATGAGCGATGTGGGTATGTTCACACGCCCCTTGACATCAGCCTTACACTCGTACTGTCCGATTAAATGGGTCACATTCATTGAATTATGACTCAAATATAGCTTTTAAATCTCCACTTTTTTACACTTTATGACACTTTTATCCACAATTTTAGAAAAGTTATCACCAGTAGTGTAGTTGCGCTATTTTTCTATATTTGGGCTTCGCAACACCTCAGTATGCAACAAGGCCATAAGACTACGCAATCAGGGAAGTTTCAATATTTAGACGAAGGAGAAGGAACACCCATCATTGTGCTTCACGGGCTGATGGGAGGGCTAAGTAACTTCTCTGCGGTTACTGCTCATTTCTCTAAACTTAAGTACCGAGTTATAATTCCGGTGTTGCCCTTGTACGATCTTCCTCTTTTAAAGACCACCGTAAAGAATTTTGCAGAATATATCGATGCCTTCATTCAACACCTGGGTCTTAAAGATGTCATTCTTCTCGGAAATTCTTTGGGCGGACATATTGGATTGCTACACCTCAAACTATTTCCAAAAAACGTGAAGGCGCTAGTAATCACAGGAAGTTCAGGCTTGTACGAGAACTCTATGGGTGACAGTTATCCTAAACGCGGAGACTACGAGTACATCAAGAAAAAGGCCGAAGAGGTATTCTACGATCCAGCCGTTGCCACGAAAGAGATCATTGACGAGGTATTTGAACTCGTAAATGATAGAGTAAAGCTAGTAAAGACCCTAGCCATAGCTAAAAGTGCTATTCGTCACAACATGGCCAAAGACCTTCCGAAGCTCAGAAAACCAGTTTGCATCATTTGGGGAAAGAACGACAAGGTCACTCCACCAGAGGTCGCAGAAGAATTCAACAAACTCCTTCCTGACTCTGACTTATTTTGGATTGATAAGTGCGGTCACGCCCCTATGATGGAGCATCCAGAAACCTTCAACCTGCTGCTAGAGGCTTGGCTGAAAGAACGGCAAATTTAAAACCACCAACGGCATGAAAATTCACTCGGCCAGATTTGTGATGAGCAACTCGTCGGTTGAGCACTGCCCCAACCAACCCCTACCCGAATACGCGTTCATCGGCAGGTCGAATGTCGGTAAGTCTTCTTTAATAAACGCCCTTACGCGACACAACTCATTAGCAAAGACCTCATCGCGACCGGGAAAAACTCAACTCATTAATCACTTCATCATTAATGAAAATTGGTTTTTAGTCGATTTACCAGGATACGGGTATGCCCGCGTTTCAAAGTCTACTAAAAAAGAGTTCCAAAGCTATATACGCGCATACTTCACCAAAAGAGAGCAGCTTTTCTGTGCCTTTGTTTTGATTGATAGTCGCCATGAACCTCAACCGATAGACCTAGAATTCATGGCTTGGCTTGCTTCAAAAGAAATCGCCTTTTATATGGTATTTACCAAGGCAGACAAGCTCAAGAAGGGCGCAGTGCAGAAAAAAATTGACGCCTATTGCAAGGTAATGACCGATGGTGCTTGGGAAGAACATCCACCTTATTTCATAACCTCTTCAAGTTCAGGCTTGGGTTGTGATGAGATTTTAGAAGAAATAGATCGTCTTAACGAAATGTTTAGAGCAGCACATTAACTAGCGCTCATCGTACAATTTTAACTGTTCAGCAAAATACGCCGCGAAGTCTCTCATTCTCCCTGATATTTCAGTTTCTTGAGTAGCCTTTTCAAAGGTAGAGGCCATTCGCACCAGCGTTTGATGAAAAAAGAGCTTCATCTCATCTACAGGCATATCCTTAGTCCACAAATCAATACTCAAGGTCTCTTTCGCCTCTGGATCCCAAATAGAAAGCAACATCGCCTTCGTTGCAGTATCTGCAACTCCACCGTCTTCTGCTGTCCAACTTAAGGTCTCGGGAATCTTATTTTCATCTAATTCTATGTTGAGTTCTATCTTCGAGCGGTGTGTGTCTGCCATCTGTTATTTCTTTGTTCAAAATTACCCATTCTAAGCCTTAACTTTGCACAAAAAGCTCATGAAGGCCGAAGCAGTAAAAAATCACATCGTTCAGTGGCTCAGTGACTATGCCATAAAGGCTAAAGCCAAAGGATTTGTTGTAGGCGTTTCAGGCGGAATCGACTCTGCTACCACTTCAACGCTTTGCGCAGAAACAGGTTTAAAGGTTACGCTGCTCAATATGCCTATTAGTCAAGCTAAAGACCAATTGGATAGAGGTTTGAAGCACATGAATGCCTTAAGTGAGCGCTATCCTAATGTTACCGTACTAAGTGTGCCTTTAGACGGTGTTTTTGACGCTTTCAAATCTGCACAGACACTCACCGCTCCAGAAGAAGAACTCACCCATCTTGCACTTGCAAATTCAAGGGCACGTTTGCGCATGAGTACATTGTACTACGTCGCACAATGCACCTCTTCACTTGTGGCCGGAACCGGCAATAAAGTCGAAGACTTTGGAGTTGGTTTTTACACCAAATACGGCGACGGAGGGGTAGACATAAGCCCCATCGCAGACCTCACCAAAACAGAGGTTTGGGATTTAGGAAAACACTTAGGCGTAGATCAAGAGATCATAGCTGCACCGCCGACCGATGGCCTTTGGGGTGACAACCGTTCAGATGAAGATCAAATTGGCGCCACCTATAGCGAATTAGAATGGGCAATGCAAATGCATCAAGCTCACAAATCGGTTGACGAATTCGAAGGTAGAGAGCGTGATGTGTATCAAATTTTTCTCAAATTTCACAATGCCAACAAACACAAAATGGATCCCATTCCGGTATGTGAAATTCCTGAAGAGCTTCGTTAAGTTAAAGCGTTAAAACCCGATTCAAACGCTTACTGAGCACCTTGTTAAGCATAAGGTAGTCCATCACTTCTTCTAAGACCTCTTCTTTTGTTTCTGCACTTTTCTTTTGCAGTTCTTCTAAATGCTGTTGCACCCAGTAGGAACGCAAAGAAAGAATCGTTTCAGAGACTTGTTGCGCAATCTGATCGCTTCTGTCTTTCGGATAGATATTTTTTCGCTCCCATTGGTGCAAGGCGTAGCGTTCGTAGTCAAAAACGATAGTCGATAGTGGCGCCACCAGTTCTTCTTTTTGCTGCTTCTCAAGGTACTTGAGTAATTCGCCCACCTCTTCGCCTTGCTCTTCAGTGTAAAAGCGAATGAGCATTTCGAATAGGCTATCGTATATCGGGTCAGAGAAGCGCATCTCATCTTGTTGTAGATCGAGAAAGATCTTTTCATACACCTTTGACTCCACTAGTGATCGCTTAGCCACCAGCCCACCTGTTTTTTCATCTGGCTCTAGAAACTCGTCATCAAACACTTCTACCTGAGCCCCATACAACACTAAAGCCTCAATCAAAGCACGCTCTAACTCTTTCTGCCGATCTTTTTTGTTGAGTACTTTAGGTTCTTGAATCACTTCTAGTGGTTTAGGCTGAGTACTAGCCCCACTATTTCTAGAGTCGCGCTTCTCTTTTGCCTCAAGATCAGCTAAAGCTTTGTAGACCACCGCTTCACTTAACTGAAAGGTGTAAACGCATTGCTTTACATACAACTCACGCTTGATAGGATCGTTGATATGCCGTATACTCTTCACAATTTCTCGAATGGCTTCAGAGGTGGTAATGGGATCTTTGGCTTCTTTGAGTAAAACCTGTGCCTTGTAGGTAATGAAGTCTATTTGGTTGGCCTCGAAATAGGTTGTAATCTCTTCTAGATCGTGATTGCGAGCAAAACTATCAGGATCTTCGCCCTCTGGAAGCGAAAGCACACGTACGTTTAGGCCCTCAGCCAAGATCAAATCAATACTTCTCATTGATGCCCTGATACCGGCCTGATCAGCATCAAAAATCAAGGTTATCGTAGTACAGAGACGACGTATCATACGTATCTGAGACTCGGTCAACGCCGTTCCACTTGATGAAACCACGTTCTCGAGCCCGCGCTGATGCAGCTGTATAACATCGGTATACCCTTCAACTAAGTAGCAGTTATTAGCCTTAGCTATGGCTGATTTAGCATAGTGGATACCATAGAGCGCCTTGGCCTTATGGTAAATAGGGCTCTCAGGAGAATTGACATACTTGGCAACCTTTTTTTGAGAATCTAAGATGCGTCCACCAAAGCCCAGAACCCTTCCGCTCGTACTTTGGATCGGAAAAATTACGCGATCTCTAAACCTATCTCTAAATCCGTCGGCCTCACTCGCCTGCTGCGCGCCCTCAATAGAGAAGCACACTCCGGATTCTTCGAGTAAGTCTCCACGATATCCATTTTTAAGTGCTTCATCAGCCAATCCGTTCCAAGCGGTACCTCCAAATCCAAGTTTGAATCGTTTTATGGTTTCGTCTGTGAACCCTCTCTCTTGAAAATAAGACAAGCCAATCGCTCTACCCTTTGGATCTTCGTGAAGTTGACGCTGAAAGTAATCGTGAGCAAATTCAGTAACTAGAAAAAGACTTTCTTGATGATCCCGTGCTTCTTTTTGCTCTTCAGACTGTACCGTTTCTTCAATTTCAATATTGTATTTCTGAGCGAGGTAGCGAATGGCTTCCGGATACGTAAACTGCTCCATCTCCATCAAAAAAGCGATGGCATTACCTCCTTTTCCGCTACTGAAATCCTTCCAGATTTGCTTGACGGGAGACACCATAAAACTGGGGGTGCGTTCGCTGGTGAACGGGCTTAGTCCTTTAAAATTTGCTCCGGACTTCTTAAGTTGAACATAGTCTTGAATGACTTCTTCTACACGAACCGCCTCGTAAACCTTATCGATGGTAGATTTTGAAATCATAACTCCTCGTTCTATTCTTTATTTTTTACGGTCAACCACATAATTAACCAAATCGACCAGCGCTGTCTTGAAGGTGCTCTCAGGATAGTTCACTAGAAGCCCTAAAGCAGCATCTCTGTAGCGATTCATCTGACGAATGGCGTATTCGAGCCCTCCGTTATCTTTTACATACCCGATCACCTCTCTCACTCTCTTTTTGTCTTTGTGATGACGCTTTACCGAATCAATCATCCAACGCTTATCTCGGTCAGAGGCTTGATTGAGCACATAAATCAAAGGCAGTGTCATCTTCTGTTCTTTAATATCGATACCCGTCGGCTTACCTATAGCACCTTCGGTATAATCGAAGAGGTCGTCTTTAATTTGAAATGCCATACCGGCATATTCACCAAAAGCGCGAAATCGTTCTATTTCTTCATCACTGCATCCCACAGAGGCAGCACCCATAGCGCAACAAGCAGCGATAAGAGTAGCGGTCTTCTGACGTATAATATCGTAATAAACTGCTTCATTAATATCAAGGCGTCTTGCTTTTTCTAATTGCAGCAATTCACCTTGGCTCATCTCTCTGACGGCTTCAGAAACAATTTTTAGTAAATCAAAATCATCGTGATCCAGTGAAAGCAGTAATCCTTTTGAGAAAAAAAAGTCTCCCACCAAGACCGCTATTTTGTTTTTCCACAACGCGTTTACCGAAAAAAAACCACGCCGCTTGTCACTCGCGTCTATCACATCGTCATGAACCAAAGAAGCGGTATGAATGAGCTCAATAATCGAAGCCCCTCGGTAGGTGCGGTCAGTCACTTTGCCCTCACCTAACAATTTAGCCACGAGAAATACAAACATGGGACGCATTTGCTTCCCTTTACGACTAGCGATATAGTAGGTGATGCGATTGAGTAGGGCGACCTTAGAAGCCATAGCCTCTTTGAACTTGACTTCAAAGAGATCCATTTCAGCAACGATGGGCTGTCTTATTTTGGCAACGGTTTGCACGTAGGATATTGGGAAATTTAGGATTCTAAAGGTATCAATTTATTCGCCAATTGCCCGCAAGCAGCATCGATATCCTTTCCTCTTGAGCGACGGACCGTCACCGTAATCCGAGCGCGTTCCAAGGCCATTTTATAGGCCTCAATCACCTTCTGATCTGCACCTTCGAAATCACCGAAATCGGTAGGATTGTATTCAATGATATTCACCTTAGAAGGGACGCGTTTACAGTAAGCAACTAATGCCTCGATATCTTGTTGTGTATCGTTAATCCCTTTCCAAATCAAATACTCAAAGGTGATTTTTGAACGTGTTAGCTGGTACCAATATTGAAGTGACTTCTGCAGGGTCTCCAGGTCAAACGAGGTGCTGAAGGGCATGATCTGGTTGCGTACTTTTTCGCGTGCTGAGTGCAGTGAAACAGCCAACTGAAAGCGTGGATTCTCATCGGCCAACTTCTCGATCATCTTTGGAATTCCAGAAGTAGAAATAGTGATTCGCTTCGGAGATAGGCCTAGACCTTCTGTAATGCGCTCAACCGCTGCAATTACATTCTTGTAATTCATAAGCGGCTCTCCCATCCCCATAAACACGATGTTCGAAAGAGGTCTTCCGAAGTACAACTGGCTTTGACGGTCTAAGGCCATGACCTGATCGTAAATCTCATCAGGGTTAAGATTGCGCATGCGCTTTAGTTGAGAGGTCGCACAAAAAGTGCAGTCTAAACTACATCCTACCTGACTTGATACACAAGCCGTGCTCCTTGTTTCTGTCGGAATCAAGACCGATTCAACGGTTAGCCCATCATGTAGTCGAATGGCGTTCTTAATCGTTTGATCTGAACTGCGCTGTTGACGGTCTACCGCAATATGGTTAATTACAAAATGGGTGTCTAAAAGCTCTCTAGTTGACTTTGAGAGATTGGTCATCTCATCGAAGTGATGCGCACCCTTTTGCCACAGCCACTGATAGACCTGGTTTGCTCTGAAAGCTTGTTGGTTGTGCTGTGCAAAAAACGCCTTTAACGCTTGAAGATCAAGCGCACGAATATCTCGTTTTGTCGCGTTTTCAGCTGACATTCTAGAGAATCATCATCGCGTCACCGTAAGAGTAGAAGCGATACTTCTCTTTCACTGCTTCGTCATAGGCATTCACGACCATGTCGTGATCTGCAAAGGCAGAAATCATCATTAGTAGCGTAGACTTCGGCAAATGAAAATTGGTGATCATACGATTGGCAATCGAAAAATCGTAAGGAGGAAAGATGAACTTGTTTGTCCATCCACCAAACGGATTCAGCATACCGTTAGAAGACACTGAACTTTCTAAAGAACGCATTACCGTTGTTCCAACAGCACATACATTTTTCTTGGCACGTTTTGCATTGTTTACAATCTCAGCAGCCTTCTCATCGATCTGCATTTCTTCACTATCCATTTTGTGTTTAGAAAGGTCTTCTACTTCAACCGGGTTGAAGGTACCCAACCCAACGTGCAAGGTGATTTCAGCAAAATCAATCCCTTTGATCTCTAGACGTTTTAGTAAATGTTTCGAAAAGTGAAGACCTGCAGTAGGCGCAGCAACAGCTCCTTCGTATTTGGCATAAATGGTTTGATAACGCTCTTCGTCTTCTGGCTCCACATCGCGCTTGATGTACTTGGGTAGCGGAGTCTCTCCTAACGATCTGAGTTTCTTTCTAAAATCGGTGTAAGATCCGTCGTACAAGAATCTCAAGGTGCGTCCTCTAGAGGTAGTATTGTCTATCACTTCAGCCACTAGCGAATCGTCATCACCGAAATACAGCTTGTTTCCGATGCGAATCTTTCTCGCAGGATCGACCAATACATCCCAAAGGCGCTGCTCTTGATTAAGCTCTCTTAATAAGAATACTTCTATACGCGCACCAGTTTTTTCTTTGTTACCGTAGAGACGAGCCGGAAAAACCTTAGTGTTATTCAAGACCATCACGTCTCCTTCATCGAAGTAATCGATCACGTCTTTAAACATTTTATGCTCGATCTTTCCGCTGTCGCGATGCAACACCATAAGGCGTGATTCATCGCGATTTTCTGCCGGATATTCGGCTAGTAATTCTTTAGGAAGGTTGAAATCGAAATTTGAAAGCTTCATACGTTCTGCGATGCGTTTAAGAGGGGCAAAGATACTATTGCGAAAACCCCAAAGTCAAGGGAATTTAGATTATTCTGCTTTTGATGTGCAGTCAAAACCCAATGACTCAAGGTCTTTCCAAAAGTCTGGGTACGATTTTTCCACCACCATTGGATCTTCTATAATAAGTGGAACACAAAGGGCCATAGGTGCGAATGCCATTGCCATACGGTGGTCATTATAGGTCGAAATGGTCGCTGAAACTAAAGCTTGTTTTCGCGCGTGGACCTCTAATGATTCATCGGTAATGGTCACTTTGACCCCACACTTCTCGAGCTCCGCCTTCATAGCTGCCAAGCGGTCTGTCTCTTTAATTGGTAGGGTGTGTAATCCGGTCATCATACAATGCATTCCGAGACCAGCGGCAGTTACAGCAATCGTCTGAGCAATATCCGGGGCGTCCCTAAGATCGTATGCTACCGCATCTTTAGCATTACCGCTTTTATGAAGGTGTACGGTATTCGAATCAAAGCGTGTTTCAACTCCGAAGTCAGCATAGAGATCGGCAAGAACACGATCTCCTTGAAGGGAGTCATTCTTTAAAACACTTAATTGCATTGAGGTGCCCGCTGGAGATAAGGCCACAATACTGTAGTAATAACTTGCGGCACTCCAATCAGACTCTACAGCCAAGGCTTGATCATCGATGGCTTTTTTACTAAAAACTCGAACGCCCTCTTGATTCAATTCTGAGGATATCCCTATGGACTCTAAAAGTTTTAGTGTCATCTTGAGATAAGGGATAGAGGTCAGTGCGCCCTCAAAAGTTAAGGATAGCCCCTTCTGAAACTTAGGCGCCACCAAACACAAAGAAGACAAGTATTGACTACTAACATCTGCCCTCATGCGTAAATTCCCTCCTTCTAAAGCCTTTCCTTTTATCTGTAAAGGCGGAAATCCTTCATTCTCAGCATACGTCACCTCCGCACCTAAGGCTCTCAAAGCGTCTACTAAAATTTTAATGGGTCGTTGCTTCATTCGTGCGCTCCCGGTAAGAAGTACATCTGAACCCTCAAGGGTAGCAAAATAGGCTGTCAAAAAGCGCATTGCGGTACCTGCATGATGGATATCAACCGTTCCGCTAGTCTTAGAAAGCCCCTGTTTCATCATGGCTACATCATGGGCATTTGAATCGTTTAACAGCTCAAGGTTAGAATAGAGTGCCTTCAACAAAAGCACACGATTCGTTTCGCTCTTTGACCCTGTTAAAGTAATATGTCGTTGCGCTATAGACTGTGCGCAATGCACCTGCAATGCCTTCATGATTTTAATTTAGGATTGTTGTGATGCCTGTCGTGATCACGGCCAGATTTGTGCTCTAATTTTTTATCAAAAGCTGCTTGTAAATCTACTCCGGTCTGATTCGCCAAACAGAGTACTACAAATAATACATCTGCGAGTTCTTCGCCTAGATCCACCTCTTTGTCTGATGGCTTCTCACTCTGTTCTCCGTAGCGTCTTGCAATGATACGTGCCACCTCACCTACTTCTTCTGTAAGCTGAGCCATATTGGTCAACTCATTGAAGTAGCGTACTCCGTGTTCTTTGATCCAGCGGTCTACACGCTTTTGAGTAATCGTTATTGCATCCATTATTCCTTATTTTTTGTATCCATAATTAAAGTAACCGGACCATCGTTAACCAAAGACACCTTCATATCGGCCCCGAATACCCCGCATTCAACTGAGGTGCCTAGACACTCCTCTAAAAAAGAGGTGAAGAATTGGTATAAGCCTTCTGCCTGTTCTGGTCGCGCTGCATTAATGAAAGAAGGGCGATTTCCTTTCTTGGTAGCGCCATACAAGGTGAATTGAGAAACGACTAAAATCCGACCGCCCACCTGGCTAATATCGAGATTCATTTTGTCTTCTTCATCGCTAAAAACCCGCATTTGAGCTAATTTGGTGGCCAACCATTTAGCATCTTCTTCCCCATCTTCGTGAGTGACTCCCAAGAGCACCATGAATCCGTTTTCAATGGCTCCCACAATCTTACCCTCTACCTCAACCGAGGCCTTAGAGACACGTTGAATTACTGCTCTCATTATCCGTAATTATCCGTTCGATAGGGTCCTTCAGGGTCCGTGAGCAATCCGATATAACTGTCGTAGCGGCTTTGAGCGATATCACCGCGCTCAAGCGCCTGCTTCACTGCACAATGGGGCTCATTATCATGAAGGCAATTGTGAAATTTACAGTCTGACTTTAAGGCGAAAAACTCCTTGAAATAATCGCCAATTTCGTGACGCTCAAGAGTTGCCACACCAAAGCCGCGTATACCCGGAGTATCTATGATTCTTCCGCCAAAACTAATATCAAACATTTGAGCGAAAGTGGTTGTGTGTTGTCCTTGCTGATGCTGTTGAGAGGTGCTAGAGGTCTTCAATTCTAGGCCAGGCTCTACGGCATTGATGAGACTTGACTTTCCTACCCCTGAGTTTCCGGCAAAAATGCTCATATTATCTTTCATGAGCGCCTTTAGTTCTTCACATCCCAATCGGCTTTTTGCACTTGTTTTTAGCGTTTGATAGCCTATTGAAGTGTAAACCTCTAACAGCTCTTCGGCCTTAATTAATTCGTCTTTATTATAGGTATCCCACTTGTTGAACACCAAAACCACCTCAATGTGGTAGGCTGCTGCACTCACCAAAAAACGGTCAATAAAGGCCGCGTATGTCAGCGGATTTTTTAAGGTGATTACCAAAAATATCTGGTCGATATTGGCCGCAATGACATGCAATTGCTTCGATAGATTTACCGATCGACGGACGAGGTAATTCTGACGCGGTTCAATAGCCGTAATTACTCCGACCTCTTCGTCTCCAATAACCTCTGTAGAAAAAACAACCCGGTCACCTACGGCGACAGGGTTGGTAGACTTAATGCCTTGAATGCGAAACTTGCCCTTGATGCGGCAGGCGTACTCAAGTCCGTCGTCAGACTTGACCTGATACCAGCTACCGGTTGATTTATAGACAAGTCCGTGCATTCAGACTATTGATTCATGATCTTCTCTTGATGACGGATCGATTCTTGGTGAATGCTCTTGAAGAGTTTCAGCACGAACTCTTCGCTCAAACCTCGTTGCTCTCCTTCGAGAATCATACGTCCGAGAATTTCATTCCAACGATTGGACTGCAATACCGCCACGTTACGGTCTTTTTTCAATTGACCGATCGACTTGGCCACCTTCATTCTATCGCCCATGGTGTCAAGTAATGAAGAATCTAGTAGATCGATTTGAGAGCGCAATTGGTTTAATGCAGCATGAAATTCTGCCTCATCGTCTCCTGGCTTGCGCACTTTCAATGTCTTAAAGATCTCTACAAGACGCTCAGGGGTAACCTGCTGAGCAGCATCACTCCACGCATTGTCAGGATCACAGTGGGTTTCGATCATTAATCCGTCAAAATTTAGATCCAGCGCCGTTTGTGACACGTCTAAAATGAGGTCGCGACGTCCAGAAATATGACTTGGATCATTGATGATCGGAAGGTCAGGGAACTTAGACTGCAAATCAATGGCAATCTGCCATTCAGGAAGGTTACGGTACATCGTCTTCTTGTACGAAGAGAATCCACGGTGGATCACCCCTAATTTTTCAATGTTTGCGTTATGAAGGCGCTCTACAGCCCCGATCCACAAAGACAAATCAGGGTTCACCGGGTTCTTAACCAAAACAATTTTATTTGTTCCTTCTAAAGCGTCTGCAATTTCTTGAACGATAAAAGGACTCACGGTCGAGCGTGCTCCGATCCATAGCAAATCGATATCGTGTTCAAGTGCTAAATCAACGTGTGCACGGTTGGCCACCTCAGTCGCCGTTTTCATGCCCGTTTCTTCTTTGACACGCTGCAGCCATTTCAATCCGATAGCTCCTACCCCTTCAAAGTTTCCTGGGCGGGTTCTCGGCTTCCATATTCCGGCGCGGTAATAGTTAACATCGGTATCCTTTAGATCGTGTGCGATCTGCATGACCTGAGATTCAGTCTCGGCACTGCAAGGACCAGCAATAACAAGAGGATGCGTCAATTGCATCTCATCTAACCAGCTGCGTAACTTCTTCGAATTTTCCATGATTGTGATTTAAGGCTTTAAAGGTAAAGGGTTTAATATTTTTTCAATGCTATTTATGCGTTTCATTTCATCTAACAGTGACTCGAGATCCTCTTCAGCGATGAGTGTTCGAAAAGCGTTGAGGTTTTCGATGTAGGCGTCAAGGGTTTCTAAAAGCGGCTCTTTGTTCTGAATAAAAATGGGAGCCCACATCTGAGGTGAACTTTTAGCAAGGCGGACGGTTGAGGCGAACCCACTTCCTGCCAAGTCAAAAATGTTTCGATCGTCTTTCTCTTTTCCCATCACCGTTTTGCCTAACATGAAGGCGCTGATGTGAGATAGATGTGAGACGTAGGCCACGTGAACATCGTGCTCTTTCGCTCCCATATAACGCACGCGCATTTGAAGTGCCGCAAAGGCATTCATCGCACGCTCTTGAAGGTTAATTGCAGTCTTCTCTACTTCGCAAACGATAGCCAATTTGCCCTCGTATAGGTTATCGATCGCGGCTGATGGTCCCGAGTATTCTGTACCTGCAATGGGGTGAGCGGCTAAAAAATTTCTTCTTTTCGGATGCGAGGCGACGGCTTCACAGAGTTGAAGTTTGGTTGAACCCGCATCAATAACTACCGTTTGCTCCCCTACGGCATCTAACACCTTAGGCAATTCGATAACCATTTGATCTACCGGTATACTCAAGAACACCATATCAACCGTGGCTAGGTCGGCATAGGTAGCTTTGTCGTCAACAATCCCAAGGGCGATAGCCTGGCTCAAATGCTCTTCACTGCGATCAATACCTACTATAGAAGAAACCACCCCCGATTTTTTCAGAGCCTTGGCCCAAGATCCACCGATTAGTCCAACTCCAATGACCGCTAGTTTCATAACTCTCCAGTTTTTACACGCATGATTGCTTTCTCAATTTGATCTGCACTAAGACAGAGTGAAAAGCGCACAAATCGCTTTCCTTCTGATCCGAATATGAATCCCGGAGCACAAAAAATGGCATGCTCGTCTAAAAGTTTATCGGCAAAAGCTTCACTTTTTATTCCTTTAGGCAAGCGGCACCAGACAAACATACCGGTTTGATTAGGCGTCACCTCAAGATTTAAATCTTTGGCTAAGAGTTCGACTAGTTTTCTCCGTTGCATATAAACGTCATTGAGCTGGCTGAACCAAGACGCCGATTCTTCTAAGGCCCTCGCAGCAGCACGCTGAATACCAAAGAACATTCCTGAATCCATATTTGATTTTACCTTGAGTACTGACTGTAACAGGTCTTTAGAACCCAGTAGTGCTCCCACACGCCATCCGGCCATATTAAAGACCTTACTGAGCGAATTCAGTTCAAGAACCTTAGGATAGCCATCTGTATCTGCTAAAATGGATGTCGGATTTGCATTCCCGATGAAGCTGTAAGGGTTATCGTTTATCACTAAAAGATCGTGTTCTTTCGCCAAAGTGATAATACGCTTGAATCCATCCTCTTTTAGGGTAGTTCCTGTTGGCATATGCGGATAGTTCACCCACATCATGACTGCACGGTTCATCAATTTTTCGTCTATAGCACTGAGATCTGGCAATCCTTCTGCGTCGAGGGGATAACCTACTGCGCGGGCACCAACCAACTGAGCCACAGAAGCGTAGGTGGGATAACCAGGATTAGGAATCAAAACCACATCTTTCGGATTCAGAAAGGCCATACTGATGTGAAAAATACCTTCTTTAGAACCCATTAGAGGCAAAACCTCGTTCACAGGATTCAAGCGAACATCGTAATGTGTGGCATAGAACGAAGCGAAAGCTTCGCGCAACTCATCCCTACCCACATAGCTCTGGTATTGATGAACGCCCTTTTCAGAAAGCGCTTCAATAAGCCCTCCAATAGCCGATGAAGGGGCGTCAAGATCTGGGCTACCAATACCCATGTTGATGATAGGCACTCCAGCTGCTACTTTTTCTTTAATCTCTTTCAGCTTCTTTGAGAAGTAATATTCACTAACGCGTTTTAATCGTTTCGCCTCTCTCATAATGCAGTGGTTTTTAGCTGATTCGTGTAAAGTCCTAAAACGGTAAAACTATCTGCCATGATATTCAAGGCTGCCACCGCCTTCTCAAAAGCACTTAATTCATCGAAGGTTACGTCGACAAAGAAGGCGTACTTCCATGGTGTTTCAATGATAGGCAGAGACTGGATTTTAGTTAGATTTAGGTTGCAATCGCTCATTACATTCAGAATGGTGGCTAAACTTCCTCGCTTGTGTCCAGTTACAAAACGCAAAGAGGCCTTATTTAAACGTTCACCACTGGTTTCTTGAGCGTCTGAAGAACGGCGAAGACACACAAAACGGGTCGCATTTGAGGTCAGGGTTTGTATGTCATGAGCCAAAATATCAAGCCCAAACAAAGAAGCGGCCTCAACAGGGGCAATGGCGGCAACACCTTCTAGATGCTCATCGGCTATGCGACGCGCAACAGATGCGGTATCGTCAGCTTCTACCAAGGTGATTGATTTGTCTTCAAAATAGGTAGCACATTGCATCAAAGCCATAGGATGAGACTCTACTCTTTTAATATTCTCTATACCTTGCCCTTTTAGAGCCATCAAGTTGTGAGAGATGCTTAGGTAGCATTCAGAGAGAATCTGAAAACCGTTTGAATAGATCAAATTGTAATTGGGCAGAATGGCTCCGGCAATCGAATTTTCAATAGCCATTACCGCCTCATCGAAAGTCCCCTGCACTAACCCTTCAGCCAAAGCCGAAAAAGAAGAACACTCGACGCATGCAACGCCTTCACCATAAAGCTCCCGAGCCACCTTATGGTGGTTAGATCCTATTGTACCTTGTATTCCTATTTTCATCCTATTTAGGTTCAAAAAAAAAGCCCCGATAAATCGGGACTTTACTATTCTTTGATACCACAAAACCAAAAGCCCCTCTTATCGCTTCACGCGGTAAAAAGTAAAATAGGCAAATGAATTTTGGGTAGCGTTTTTCATATATCGCGCTAAATACAGAAAAGCATTTATAAAAAACAAGGACATCGCCATAAATTATTTCAAAAATTCCTCTTTTTTTAGGCCTCTCAAGCGCAAACAAACCTTTGAGAATAGCTATATTGTTGAGCCAAAAAAAAATAAAAGCATGCATATTGCAGTTGCAGGAAACATAGGTTCGGGTAAGACCACTCTGACTGACTTACTTGCCAAACACTACAAATGGGAGGCTCACTTTGAAGAGGTGATCTCTAATCCGTACTTGAATGACTTTTACAACCACATGGAACGCTGGAGCTTCAATCTCCAAGTCTATTTCTTAAATACGCGTTTCAGACAGGTACTCAACATTCGTGAAGGATCTAAAACGGTCATCCAAGACCGCACCATTTACGAAGACGCTCATATTTTCGCTCCCAACCTGCACAGTATGGGACTAATGACCAATCGCGATTTTGAGAATTACCTCAATCTTTTCGAGCTTATGGAGTCGCTAGTAGATGCTCCAGACATCCTTATATATTTAAGGAGTTCGATAGAGAACCTTGTAAAACAGATTCATCAACGAGGAAGAGATTATGAGAGTGGCATTTCAATAGACTATCTCAGCCGCCTTAACGATCGGTACGAAGAGTTCATTAAAGGCTACAATAAAGGGACCCTGCTGATCTTTGACGTCGACAACCTCAACTTCGTAGACAATACAGAAGATTTTGGGGTGATAGTCAATCGCATCGATGCCGAAATCAACGGGCTATTTAAATAAGATTCCCTTATACTACAAAACAAAAAAAACCCTGGCGGTGGCCAGGGTTTTTTTATAATGAACAGAATCTACGTACTCGCTTATTCGCTGTCTGTAGATGAAAATTCAACCTCTATTTCTGGGTGATTTTGCTTCACTGTTTCAAGAACCTCCTCTATAGAAGTTCCCTCATAGCGCTTTTCAATCACTTCTTTGTTACCATTATCATCTGTTACGATGCGAACAACTACTGCTGCAGAAGTTCCCTCTTCAGTTGAAGAAGCTTCTTCGATGTTCACCGTAATTTCTTTGCGCACCTCTTGAGCTGTAGAGGCAGCTGCAACAGCATCAGCGCTCACTAAACTTGGAGCGATAACCAACGCTACTACAGACATAAGTTTCAATAAGATATTCAATGATGGTCCAGAAGTGTCCTTGAATGGATCACCGACTGTATCTCCAACAACCGCAGCCTTGTGAGCGTCAGATCCTTTGCGACCTTCTTTTTCAATGGTCTTCTTCGCGTTATCCCAAGCACCTCCAGCATTCGACTGGAAAATAGCCATAAGTACACCAGAAGCAGTAACTCCTGCTAAAAGACCTCCAAGCATTTCTGCTCCTCCAACAAATCCAACAGCAACAGGAACAATAATGGCTAAAAGACCTGGCAGTACCATTTCTTTAATTGAAGCCTGCGTAGAGATAGCGACACACTTATCGTACTCAGCAACACCATCAGCGGCCTCAAAAATTTTGCGATCCGCAGCAGAGAATTTTGACGGATCAGAATCGTTCTTACGCATAACCTCTAGGGCTGCCTTGAGTGCAGGAATATCTTTAAACTGACGTCTAACCTCTTCAATCATCGCCATGGCCGCACGTCCTACAGCGTTCATTGAAAGCGCTGAGAAAACAAACGGAAGCATAGATCCAATGAGCAATCCAGCCATAATTGTAGGCTGTGACACATCGATTGAGGTTACTTTTGCCGTCTTCATAAAGGCTGCAAATAAAGCAAGGGCAGTAAGGGCAGCAGAAGCGATAGCAAATCCTTTACCGATAGCTGCAGTAGTGTTTCCTACAGCATCAAGCGTATCTGTGCGCTCGCGTACTTCTGATGGAAGTTCTGCCATCTCAGCAATCCCTCCAGCATTATCAGAAATAGGTCCGTAAGCATCAACCGCCAACTGAATACCTGTATTGGCAAGCATACCTACCGCTGCAATTGCGATACCGTATAATCCAGCGAAGTGGTAAGACACTAAAATCGCAGCTGCAATAAGAATAATCGGAATAGCGGTAGACATCATTCCTACACCTAAACCGGCAATGATGTTCGTAGCCGATCCGGTTTCAGATTGTCTCACAATGCTATTTACAGGTTTTGTTCCTGTACCCGTATAATATTCAGTCACTTTACCAACTAGAAGTCCAGCAACAAGTCCTGCGATAGTCGCGTAAAAAACACCTAATGAAGTAAAGGTTACTCCCTCTTCTACCCATGACTCAGGCAACATTCCTTGAATTAAGAAGAAAGAAGCTATAAGCATAAGTCCAGCAGAACCGAATTCTCCAACGTTAAGCGCTGTTTGCGGATTTCCGCCTTCTTTCACGCGAACAAAGAACGTCCCAATTATCGACATTACGATTCCAGCGGCAGCAAGCGCCATCGGAAGGTAAACCGCTCCCAGACCGTTAAAGGCATTAGCAAACTCAGGAAGTCCTGCGAAGGCAGCACCAAGAACCATGGTTCCGATGATTGACCCTACGTAAGACTCAAATAAGTCAGCACCCATTCCAGCTACATCTCCTACGTTATCTCCAACGTTGTCAGCAATAGTGGCTGGGTTTAAAGGGTGATCCTCAGGAATACCCGCTTCAACTTTACCAACAAGGTCAGCTCCTACATCGGCAGCTTTGGTATAAATACCTCCACCCACACGCGCGAAGAGTGCAATTGAAGAAGCTCCTAAAGAAAAGCCTGAAAGCACATTAAGCACCTCGTCAATTCCCCATCCTTGTGCGCTGTAAAGGGCAAATAAAAGGCCAAGACCTAACACCCCTAATCCTACCACACCAAGACCCATAACAGATCCTCCCGCGAAGGCCACTTCAAGCGCCTTAGGCAATGAAGTACGTGCTGCATTTGTGGTTCTTACGTTTGCTTTTGTAGCAACGCGCATCCCAATGAATCCAGCTAAAGCTGAACAAATAGCACCGACGATGAACGAAACGGCAACGAGTCCGTTAGACCCTTCTTCGCTTTGTCCTTTAAAGAACAATAACACAGCTACTGCCGCAACGAATACACTTAGAATTTTGTATTCAGCTTTTAAGAAAGACATGGCTCCGTCTGCGATATTCTTCGCGATACGCGCCATCTTCTCGTCTCCAACTTCTTGCTTAGATACCCAGGCATTTTTTACGAAAACGTAAATAAGACCCAAAATACCAAAGGCCCATAAATAAGGAACGACTGCTTCCATATAGAAAAGTTTAGTTTCAGTTAGTTTATTTTCAACGCGGGCAAAAGTAGTAAAAGTTAAACTTTAACGTTTTGAAAAAGCCTCTTGCGCGGTCTACAGTTTGACTAGAAATTTAGATTAATTGCGGTATAAAACCTTTTTGACAGCCTTAACTACATCGTCTTCATTAGGCAACCACTCTTGTAAGAGTACCGGCGAATAAGGTGCAGGGGTATCAGCAGTATTCAGCTTCACCACAGGAGCATCTAGGTAATCAAAAGCCTGATCCTGTACCTGATAAATGATTTCAGTGGCGATGTTACCGAATGGCCATGCTTCTTCTAACACCACAAGACGATTGGTTTTCTTCACTGAATTGATAATCGTCGCATGATCCATCGGGCGGATAGTTCTCAGATCGATAATTTCAACCGATATTCCTTCTTCGGCCAAGCGATCAGCGGCTTTGTAAGCTTCTTTAATAATCTTACCAAAAGAAACTATGGTCACGTCTGTACCTTCACGCTTGATGTCAGCAACCCCTAGTGGAATGGTAAATTCACCTTCTGGCACCTCTCCCTTATCTCCATACATCTGTTCAGACTCCATGAAAATCACAGGATCGTTATCGCGGATAGCGGATTTCAGTAGTCCCTTGGCATCAGCAGGATTTGACGGAACCACCACCTTCAATCCAGGACAGTTGGCGTACCAGCTCTCAAATGCCTGAGAGTGTGTAGCCGCTAATTGTCCGGCAGAAGCCGTTGGACCTCTAAACACGATTGGAATATTAAATTGACCAGCGGACATTTGACGCATTTTGGCCGCATTGTTTATGATTTGATCTATTCCGACTAAAGAGAAATTGAAGGTCATGAACTCGATGATTGGGCGATTGCCGTTCATGGCAGATCCGACACCTATACCCGAGAATCCCATTTCAGAAATTGGGGTGTCAATGACACGCTTTGGGCCGAACTCATCTAGCATACCCTTAGAAGCTTTATAAGCCCCATTATACTCGGCTACTTCTTCTCCCATCAAGTAAATCGTTTCATCTCGGCGCATCTCTTCAGACATGGCCTCAGCGATTGCCTCTCTAAACTGAAGTGTTTTCATAATTTCCATTAGAATATGAGGGCAAAAATAAGACTTTTTAAGTGTTGATTCTTCATAAGAAAACAGGAATAATTTATTATGCATGCATAATAAATGATCGAGAATCCCTATCTTTGAAAATAGACATAAATCCAATGAAATATGAAGATTTTGGTATGCATTAGTGCGGTCCCCGACACCACTTCAAAAATCAATTTTACAGCAAATGATACCAAGTTTGATACTCAAGGAGTTCAGTTTGTCATCAACCCCAACGATGAGTTTGGCTTAACCCGTGCCATTTGGTTTCAAGAGAAACAAGGCGCAGAAGTACATACAGCCACTGTTGGGACCTCTAGCGTAGAACCCATTATGCGCAAAGCCCTGGCCATTGGAGCAGATAAAGGCTTTCGCATTGACGCAGCACCCTCAGACGGATTCTTCGTTGCCACTCAACTATCTTCTCTGATTCAACGCGAACAATACGATTTGGTGATTTGCGGACGCGAGTCTATTGATTACAACGGTGCCATGGTGCCTGGTTTAATTGCGCAACACTGCGGATACGCCTTTATCAATGCCTGCGTCAAATTGGAGATCGAAGGTACTCAGGCGAAGGCAGTGCGCGAAATAGATGGCGGAAACGAGCGCCTTAGTTCAAGCTTACCTCTAGTCATTGGAGCACAAAAAGGATTGGTTGAAGAGTCTGATTTAAAGATTCCGAATATGCGCGGAATCATGATGGCAAGACAAAAACCCATAGACGTACTATCCGCAGAAGATGTGGCGGCTCGAACCACCGATATACGTTTTGAAAGGCCTGCGGTTAAGAGCGAAGTAACACTCGTTAAACCCACAGACCTTGACACCCTAATCGATTTGTTACATAAAGAAGCTAAAGTTTTATAGGATGGCCCTACTTGTTTACCTCGAAGCTGAAGATTCAAAGTTGAAAAAATCAGCGGCAGAACTCGCCTCTTATGCGGCTGCCCTAGCGAACGGAGATAAGGTCTTCGGATTGACCGTTAATGCAACAGATGCCTCAGATTGTGGGGCTTACGGCGTAGATGAAATTCACGTCCTCGAGACAGCTGCTACCGCATTAACTGCTGAGCAAACGGCACAACTCATCGCGGAGACGGCTAAAGAAATTGGTGCTAAAACCGTGGTGATTGGCTCAAGCGCAGATGCAAAATACTTCGGCGCATTAGTCGCTGCCCAACTAGAAGCTGCATATATACCGAACGTGGTAGGTCTTCCTGAAACACAAGATGGCGCTTCATTATATAAACGCAGCGTGTTCACCAACAAAGGTTTTGCTTATACTAAGGCAACCACAGAAACCGTTGTGATTGGTCTAGCTAAAAACGCCTTTGGGGCACAACCCAACGAAAAATCAGTTCAAGTCGTTTCAATGACAGCCACTTTAGCGGATACCAAAGTAACCTCAGAAGGTACTGAAAAAGCAAGCGGAAAGGCGACCATTGCAGATGCCGATATCGTAGTGTCAGCGGGTAGAGGACTAAAAGGGCCTGAAAACTGGGGAATGATTGAAGAACTGGCAGAGGTGTTGGGTGCTGCAACAGCTTGCTCAAAACCTGTATCAGATATGGGATGGAGGCCTCACGGAGAGCACGTGGGTCAAACCGGAAAGCCGGTCGCCACCAACCTTTACATTGCCATTGGCATTTCAGGAGCGATCCAACACTTAGCAGGAATCAATGCCTCAAAAGTAAAAGTGGTGATCAACAATGACCCTGAGGCTCCCTTTTTTAAAGCAGCAGATTACGGCGTAGTCGGCGATGCCTTTGAAGTGGTACCTCAGCTGATTGAAAAATTAAAAAACTTTAAAGCACAAAACGCCTAAAAACACTTATTTTGCCCTTCATGCATACGGTTCCACTTATCATAAAGGGCATTTCATACAGTCAGGCACAAAACGGTGCCTACGCACTGATACTTGCCGAAGAGGCTGGAGACCGGAAACTGCCTATTGTTATTGGGGCATTTGAGGCTCAGGCTATAGCCGTAGCTCTCGAAGAAGATCTCAAACCACCACGACCTCTTACCCACGACCTGTTTAAAAACACCTTAAGTCGTTTTGAAATTACCCTAGAGTACGTGCTCATTCACAAACTAAAAGAGGGTGTGTTCTACGCAAGTCTTATTTGCTCAAGAGATCAAACCGAAGAGATCATCGATGCGCGTACCAGCGATGCCGTGGCCTTAGCCGCACGTTTTGGTGCCCCCATTCATACCTACGACGAAATTCTTGACCAGGCCGGAATCACTTTTTCATCCATTGATATGACGGTGACTCAAAAACCTCAAGAAGACATAGAAACGGTAACCTCTGCTCAAGTTTCGACCTACCAGTCCTATTCTGAAAAGCAACTGCGTGCAGCCCTCAAAAAGGCGGTGACAGATGAAGACTACGAAAAGGCCGCAGCAATAAGAGACGAACTAGAAAGAAGAAATCTTTCCTAACTTTAGCACTTTTCAAAATTTAAGATGGCGATACTTAGAGGAATCATCGGAATCATTGTTTTATTAGGCATCGCCTATTTATTGAGCTCACAGCGCAAAGCCATTAAATGGAAGACCATTTTAATTGGTCTTTCGCTGCAATTTCTTTTGGCTTTCGGCGTGCTCAAAATAGGATGGGTAAAGCAAGTATTCAACGTCATGGGCGGATTCTTCACCGCTGTGCTCGAATTCACTGAAAGTGGAAGCCTCTTCTTATTTGGCAATCTTATCGACGCCTCGAACCCAACTATTGGATACGTTTTTGCGCTTCAGATTTTACCTACGATTGTCTTTTTCTCTGCCCTCACTTCGATCCTCTACTACTTCGGAATCATTCAACGCGTGGTCAAGGGCCTAGCCTGGTTGCTTACCCGAGCACTCGGGATCTCAGGAGCTGAAAGCCTTTCGGTGGCCGGAAACATCTTCTTAGGTCAAACCGAGGCTCCATTACTAATCAAGGCCTACCTACCCAAGATGAATCGCTCTGAAATCTTACTCGTAATGACCGGAGGGATGGCTACTGTTGCAGGAGGGGGTCTCGCCTCTTATGTAGGCTTTTTAGGCGGATCTGACCCTGAAATGCGCTTGTCTTTTGCGCGCCACCTCATCGCCGCATCTGTAATGGCCGCTCCAGGAGCTATAATCATTTCAAAACTCATACTGCCCCAAACAGAGTCGGTGGATGAAAAGATCGAAATCTCAGATCAATCTGTGGGATCAAATGCCCTAGATGCACTCGCAAGCGGAACAACCGAAGGACTAAAGCTAGCTCTTAACGTAGGAGCTATGCTCTTGGTTTTCGTGGCCTTCATCGCTATGATCAACGGAATTTTAGGAGTTATCGGCGGCATTGGAGGCCTTAATGAAACACTAGCTCCGTTCTGGGGATACGACAGCATCTCACTCGAGGCCATCTTAGGTACCATTTTCGCACCGCTCATGTACATCATAGGGGTAGCAAAAGAAGACCTCAGTCTCATGGGGCAATTATTAGGGATCAAATTGGTAGCTTCAGAATTCGTGGCCTACACCCAACTCGCAGATCTTAAAAATGCGAGTAATGCTGTTCACCTTGCCTATGACAAATCAGTACTCATGGCAACCTATATGCTTTGTGGGTTTGCCAATTTTGCATCTATTGGAATTCAATTAGGAGGTATTGGTACCATTGCCCCATCTCAGCGTAAAAACCTCTCAGAATTGGGTTTTAAAGCCCTGATTGCAGGATCGATCGCCTCACTACTTTCTGCCACCATTGCCGGAATGATATTGGGTTAAAGCACCGTTAATAACCTGAAGATAATCTATCCCGAAGCGAGTTTATAGACGCTCATCTAGGTGGTATCTTTAATGCTCAAAAGCACTTCATAGACTATGCAGGCCTACCATCAATTGTTACAACACGTATTGGATCACGGACACTTCAAAAGTGACCGCACTGGAACAGGAACCTACAGTACCTTTGGCTATCAAATGCGATTTGATCTGAATGAAGGATTTCCTTTGGTCACCACAAAAAAGGTGCACCTCAAATCGATCATCTATGAATTGTTATGGTTTTTAAAAGGGGACACCAATATTACCTATCTGACCGACAACAAGGTGAGTATATGGAACGAGTGGGCCGATCCTAATGGCGATTTAGGACCAGTTTACGGACATCAATGGCGCAACTGGAATAGCGAAGGGATCGATCAGATCAAAGATGTCATAGAAACTATTAAAACAAACCCAGATAGCCGTCGAATGCTCGTCAGTGCATGGAATCCGAGTGTCATGCCCGATAGCGGCAAGTCTTTCGAAGAGAACGTGGCGAACAACAAAGCGGCGCTTCCTCCTTGCCATGCCTTTTTTCAGTTTTACGTTTCAGACGGTAAGCTATCCTGCCAACTCTATCAAAGAAGTGCAGATGTTTTTTTAGGAGTACCTTTTAACATTGCCTCATACGCCCTTCTCACCATGATGGTTGCTCAGGTCTGTGATTTAGCCTTAGGAGACTTTGTTCACACCTTCGGTGATGTTCACATCTACAGCAACCACCTTGAACAAGTCAAGTTGCAGCTGAGCCGCGAGCAAAGGCGCTTGCCTTCGATGAAGTTAAATCCCGACATCAAAGACATCGATGCCTTTGATTTTGAAGATTTCGAACTCATCGGATACGATCCCCACCCCACTATAAAAGCGCCTGTCGCCGTTTAAATTCATTGATCTCATGAAAGAAATCATCCTTGTTGCTGCTCTAGCTGAAAATCGTGGGATGGGGAAGCAGAACGACCTGCCATGGTTCTTACCCAAAGACTTCGCACACTTCAAGACCCTAACCTCTGGGCACCCTATTATCATGGGGAGAAAAACACTTGAAAGCCTTCCGGGAAAACTAAAAAACAGAGACCACATCGTCATTAGCAATAACCCCAATTACCAGCCTAAGTTCGAAGTAGAAGGGGTAGCCAACAGTATTCAAGGGGCAATTGACCTTTGTAAAGACTCCACCGTTTATATCGTTGGTGGAGCACAGATTTACGCCCTCGCCCTCCCACTCGCGACGAAAATGGTGCTGACCCACGTGAAGGCTACCGTTGAAGCAGACACCTTCTTTCCTGAATTTACTTCAACCGAGTGGAAACGTACCCATAGCGAATACTTCGCCAAGGACGAACAGAATCCATACGACTTCGAGATTGTAACTTACGAAAGAGTTTAGAGCGTTAACTTTTCTATGTTTTTAACAAAAGCTATTTCGAGATGCTTTACCACTGCTTCCAAAAGTTCGGTTGATCCGCTCGTATAACATTCGACCATTTGAAAAACTTCTATAATAGGTTTTGCAATTTCTTGAGCGCGGCGTGCAACGGCCTCGTTAGCATCTAAAAGAGTCACCGGCGTCGTAAAAAGGCTTTCAAATAACGGCTTAATCAAAATATAATGCGTGCAACCTAAAACAAGGGTGTCAATGGCTTGGCACTCAAAGTCATCGACAAAAGACTGCACAAGCCTTTTAAGTACAGGACTGTCAAATACACCCTTTTCAATTTCCTCTACAAGCCCCAACCCAGGGCGTTCTATTACCTTAAAGTTCTTTGCGTACTTATCTCTAGTGCGCTTATACCCCCTACTTTGTAAAGTACGGGCCGTAGCTAAAACACCAATAGATTTATTTTGAGAGTACTTTGTGGCAGGCTTAATGGCAGGCTCGATGCCTACAAATGGAAGGGGATATAGCTCTCGTAATTGATCAATTACTTCAGTAGTTACAGTATTGCATGCAACTACAATGAGGTCTACTTCTCGACAAATTAGATACTGTACTATGCGCTCACTGTAGGCTAACAAGAAACCCACATCCCGTAAACCATAAGGAGCATTTTGCGAATCGGCATAATACACAAAATGAGCCTCAGGCAGACTTTGCTGAAGAGACTTGAGCACTGTCAATCCCCCAATACCCGAGTCAAAAACCCCTATGCGTAACGACAAGCTCTTTTGCATTTGAAGACAAAAAAACCGCCTCAATGGGCGGTTTATCTATTTGATTTTACTGTTGTTTAAAATCCAAGTTCTTTCTTTACATCAGCCATTAAATCTTTTCCAGTAAACACGATAAGACCAGATCCTGGGCTAGCATCAATGACGTAATTGAACCCTTGTGCTGCGGCTACCTTCTCAATAGCGACTTTAGCCTTTTCAGAGATAGGAGCAAATAGATCTTGTTGCTTGCGCTGTAGCTCTCCCATTGCTGCCTGCTCTGCATTTTGAATGTTGCGCTCTGCACCTTGTAATTCGTCGGCACGTGCCTTGTTTTCTTCAGCTGTTTTTGAAGCTGCTTCGTTTTGATAGGTCACAAGTTTTTTCTGCAATTCAGCTACTGAAGACTCGATATCGGCACGATAAGTGGCCTCTAGTTTCTTCAATTCTTCTTGTGCAGCCTTCATTTCGGGCATATCCATAAGCAACTGCTGCACATTGATATGAGCAACTTTAGATTGTGCAACTGCGGCAGTCGTTACTGAAAATAGCGCTACAAGAGCGAGTACGTAATGTTTCATGGTTTTCATATTCAATTAATTGAGTCTTTGTTTTGCGTTTTTTGTGCTTCAATTTCTTTTTCTCGAGCGGCTCGAGCCTTCAACACTTCTTCGCGCTTGCTAATATAGGCCTTTCTGCGCTGCTCTCGTTCACTTTCTATACGTTCAAGAGCCTTTTTTCGTTCTTCTTGAGCTTGAGTAGTTTCAGCGGCTGTGTTCTCTGTGTCCTGGGTGTTCAATCGGTCTTGAACTGCGCCCTGATTTCCGGTTAAGCGCACCTCATAATTTCGTGCTAACTCACGTAAGACAAGATCGCTAATATCGAACTGAGGATCGGCAAAAAGCATTACCACCTCAGAAGACTTGTCTAGAATGAGATCAAACTTTCGCGTAGAAGCAATGTCTTGTACCACTTCAAAGATTAAATCCTGAATCGGACGCACCACGGTCATTTCTTGGGTAATGAAATCTCCGCTTGGGCCAAAACGGTCTTGCTGAAGCTGAATCAATTCTTGCTCGAGTCGATTCAAAGCGCGCTCTTTATCTTCGATTATAGATAAGGGTAATAGCACACGCCTTGATGCCAGATCTCTTTGTTCACGCTCGAGCTGCATTCTTAAGGAATCGATTTCGGCCGACCAAGACTCAGCCTGAATTAGAAGTCGGGCGCGCATTTCGTTATAAGGTGCAATCTGGGAGAGAATATAATCGGTGTCTAAATACCCGACACGAGTAGCCCTTTGGGCTGTCATTGTGTTCAAGCCCAATACCACAAGACATATGGTAATGGCCTTTCGCATCAGAACTGCTGACCGATAATGAAGTGAGTCTGCCATCCGCTAGGCCCTACAGATCCTGGGTTTGCGTCTGTATCAAATCCGTATCCGAAATCGATTCCGAGAAGACCAAAGGCAGGCATGAAAATGCGCACCCCAAGTCCAGCAGATCTTTTTAACTGAAACGGGTTAAAAATTTTGAAATCCGTAAAGGCATTTCCGGCCTCTAAGAAGGCAAGGGTATACACAGAAGCCGAGGGCTTCAAAGTAACAGGATAACGCAATTCTAGAGAAAACTTATTGTAAATCGCACCTCCGTCTTGTTCTTGTCTACCGCTGATCGGATTCACAGTGTAGGGTGTAATCGAGCTGTTCTCGTATCCGCGTAACTGAATATTTTCGCGTCCGTCTAGAGTGAAGTTTCCTAAACCATCGCCACCTACATAGAAGCGCTCGAAAGGAACATTACCGATCTCGTCGTTATAGTTACCTAAGAATCCAAACTCGGCATTGGTTCTCAAAACAAGCTTATCGACCAGACGGGTGTACCAGTCTCCCTTAAACTTGACCTTGTAAAATTCTAAGAGCTTAAAGCGCTCTTCTTCTAGCGCTTCTAAATCTTGGCTGAGTTCGGTATAGTTAGGACCATCAATTCCTTCATCAAGAAGCTGAATAGTCACGTCTGTAATCTTATCTCTAAGGGCCCCATAATCCTTTTTAGAGAAGGCAGAGAATGGGGGGGTCACTCGTACGGTCAATTCAAAATTCGAACCAGTGAGCGGAAAGATTCTACTCGGACCCTGCGAGCTGCGCTGCAAACCAAAACTGTAAGAGAAAGAATTCGAGCTCCCGTTACCAAAATTAAATAGACCTAAGTTGTAATTCTGAAAATCGTAGTTCTGAAAACTAAGCGCATGCGAGACCACAAAAAAATCATCTGGCCATTGCACTCGTTTTGAGAGGCCTGTATTCAATCCAATGATTCCGAAACCGCGCGATTTGTCTACATCAAACCGTCCGTTTCTGAATTGTGAAGCAAACTGCTGAGTTTGCTGTAATGAGACATTGAAGCGTACAGGCTTTTGTCCGCCCAACCAAGGCTCTGCAAAATTCAAGCTATATACTCTAAAGGTTCTACTCGCCTGAAGGCGCAATGCAAAGGTCTGGCCATCTCCCATCGGCACGGGTTTATAGGCCTCTTTGTTGAAGATATTACGCATCGAGAAGTTGTTGAACGACAACCCCAGCGTACCTATAAATCCACCACCCCCGACACCTCCTTGGAGCTCGATCTGGCTAGATCCAGCCTCGACTAAAGAGTAGTTCAAATCAACCGTACCCGCGTTTGGATCAGGATTCACCACATCGGGAGAAATTTGTTCAGGATCAAAGAATCCCAACTGACCCAATTCTCGAATGGTTCTTACAATATTGTCTTTGCTGTACTTTTGCCCTGGTTTGGTGCGAAGTTCACGATAAATTACATGGTCGTTGGTCTTATCGTTTCCGGTGATTTCAACGTGATCGAGATAAGTCTCTTTACCCTCTATAATACGAATCTCGAAGTTGATGGTGTCGCGTTGTGCCGAAACCTCAACGGGGTTAATACTCGAAAAGAGATATCCGTTGTTTTGATAAAGGTTAGTCAAATCTTCGGCATCGGGTTTAGTATTGTCTGCGATGCGCTTCTTCAACTGCACACCATTATAAGTATCGCCCTTTTCAATACCTAGAACCGAGGCAAGGGCCTTGTCGTCATAGACGGTGTTTCCGACAAAATCAATGTCACCGAAGTAATATTTGTTCCCCTCTTCTACCCCAATTTGAATGCCAATATTCTCTTCATCAATCGTGTAAACCGAATCTGAAAGCACGCGTGCATCGCGGAATCCACGCTCTGCATAGGCATCAACCAAGAGTTCGAGATCGTCTTCAAAATCAGCATCGATGTATTTTGATTTTTTCCAGAAACGATATGCTTTTTTGCGCTTAGTGTTTTTTAAGGCCTTCTCTAAAGTCTTAGACTTGAGTTCAGCGATTCCGTCAAACACAATCTCTGAGACCTTCACCTTGCTTCCCTTGTTGACATTAATCACCATGTCCCGCGAATTAGTAATGGTGGTGTCGACCTTAGTCGCAATGTTGACCTTAGTGTTTAAGAATCCTTTTTCTCTGTAGGTGCGCTCGAGGTAGTTCTTGGTGTTCTCTATAAGACTCTCGGTGATCTTCTTTCCTTTCTTTAAATCGGTGTCTTCAATAAGACCTTCAACCTTATTGCTTTTGACCCCATAAAAGGTCACATTATTAAGAGTAGGACGCTCAACTACAGAAAGTTCTAAGAAAATTGAATCGTTTCGGATGTCGGTGTAGTAGAGTGCTACATCGCTAAAGAGCTCTAGATTCCAAAGTTTTTTGATACTTGCACTAACTTCTTCACTAGGAATTGTCAGCAATTGTCCCTCTCTAAAACCGGCAAAACTCTTAACCGTTTGTTCGTTATAACTCTCTAGACCCGTTACCTTAACTCCACCAATGATATAGGTAGGCGGACGCCCCACCTCTTGCGCTGTTTCTTGAGCTATTAGGGTAAACGCTGGGTATATCAAAAAAAGGCCTAGGATAAATAAATCCTTAAACCTTTGGTGTCTTTTCAAGCTGTTCGCTAGTCTTTCCAAATCGGCGTTCTCTGTTTTGATAATCTGTCAGCGCCTCTAAGAGGTGCTCTTCTTTAAAATCTGGCCAATACCGCTCTGTAAAATACAACTCGGCATAAGCGCTTTGCCACAATAAGAAATTGCTGATACGCATTTCACCGCTAGTGCGAATAAGCAGGTCTACATCTGGCATTTCAGCGGTGTAAAGATGCTCATTTACGACAGACTCGTCGATATCTTGCTCATGAATTAAGCCATTTTTAACTTTTTCAGCCAAGACCTTAGCCATAGAGACCAATTCTTCTCGTCCTCCGTAGCTAAGCGCAAGGGTTAAAACCATACCGGTATTATCTGCTGTCTGCGCTACCACGTGCTCTAGTTCTTCAAGTATAACAACTGGTAGAGTCGAAATCCCACCAACTGTTTGAAGTTTAATATTGTTTTTCTGCATGGTCTCCAATTCAGACTTCAATGCAGATAACAGTATACGCATCAGAATATCTACCTCTTTTTTAGGTCTAAACCAATTTTCAGTAGAAAACGCATACAAGGTTAGGTATGGGATCTCTAGTCTCGCACAAGACTCTACAATGGCTCTTACGGCTCGGAAACCTGCCTCATGACCGAATGCTCTAGGCTTACCCTTTGCTTTGGCCCAACGACCGTTTCCATCCATAATGATGGCTAAGTGTTTGGGTAAATGTTCTTTAAGCAGGTGATTCATGAACAGTTAGGTGTAGCCCAAGTGCGGCTTAAAAGTTGGGGCCAAAGGTATAGGTTATTGACAAATTAGGAAACACATACCAATCATTGAGTAGGGATTTTTTCTCGGACGGTAGACGAACACCTGCAGCAAACTCAGCAGAGGCGGTTAATCTCTTGTGTTTCTTTTTAGCTCCAAAAGTCATTATAGCCGAAAAACCTGCTTCTCTGCGTTCAACGGTTTGGTTATATGCCGCACCTATTCCGAGGTAAGGCGTGACTGCAGTTACAGGCTCATAGGCATTGTAATCGTTGAAATGAAATTCACCTATCAGACCCGCCTTTACCAGTTCTTGAGACAGCGAGTAACTACCCCTCAAGGCAAAGCGATAAGGCATATTATAGCGAATCACTGCGGCAGGAGCGAAATCCAATTGATTAAAGACACCCGGGGCTTTAACCTTAGTGATAGGTTTAACTTCAGGATTGAGGTCAGCATAATTTGAAAGGGCTTGTGCACTAACCCCAAACTCTAGTCGATTTAGAAGAGATTGTGCCGTGAGGTCAACAGCAGAAAAAAGGACTACTCCCCAAACACAAACAAAAATCAATCGGTTCATAGCTTAATTTCTTTTGTCTTCACCCCAAAGCAACTTGTCTCTGAGGGTTTTAAAGAAATGGTCTTCTTCAAAAGCGATAGTCTTAAGGCTAAAATCTGCTTTTTTGATGTGAAGCTCAACACCGTTCTCTACCGTCTCTATTCGAGAATCCATAGATACCAAATGATGGGGCTCCCTCGAATCTACTTTAATGCGTATGCGAGTTTGGTCGTCAATCACAAGCGGACGAGCGTTGAGATGATGGGGCGCAACAGGAGTGATCACTAGGGACTTGGCATCAGGAGTGAGCACAGGCCCTCCGCAACTCAGCGAATACCCGGTAGATCCTGTAGGCGTGGCGACAAGCAAGCCGTCCGCCCAATAGGTAGTCAGATAAACATCATCTAGCCAGGTTTCAATAGTAATCATGCTTGTGGTGTCTTTTCGACTCACTGCAATCTCATTCAAGGCAAAATTCTGTGCACCAAAGGCCGCTGATCCTCCCACAAATTGAAGTTCTAACAACTGACGTGTTTCGTAGCGGTAATTGCCCGAGACAAATCTATCCAAAAGCGACTGAGCCTCCTCTACTGAGATGAGCGATAAGAACCCTAGCCTTCCGGTATTGACCCCGACCAATGGAATTTCTTTTGCACCTATATAGGTGACGGCCCTAAGCATTGTTCCGTCACCGCCAATGCTAACCATCAGGTGCACGTCTGCATCTAACTCTTCTAGAGTAGTGTAGGCTTTGATAGAGGCCGGAAGCTCACAGTCCTTTAGCTGCTCGAGGTAATCGGCCTCAACAAGGGCCTCGTAACCAAGCGCAACCGCTCTTTGAATCAATCCTTCTACTAAGGCACAATGCTCAGCTTCGAAGTGAATACCAAAAAAAGCGATGGCTTTCGGCATGTAGTTATAGGTTTAAAAATTTTTCAAAATAAGCAGAACGCTCTTTGAGCTGCTCTGCGAATAAGTCTTCGTTTAACGCCTTTTCTATACTAAAGTCGTAACGCCTTAGTTCACTTAAAAGTATATGGAGCGATTCAGACACCAGCTTTACCGTAATTTCTATGCGCTCACCGTAGTCGGCAGTTTGCAGCACACCCAAAACACGCGCATTGTTGCGCTCGAGAATCTGGGTGAGTTGCCCTATCGAGTAAGCCTCCTTCTGCACCGAGAGCACAAGTACAGATCCGCCTTCAGCCAAAAAAGGAGTACGCGCCAAGAACACTTCTAAATCTTCGAGTAGATAGTACCCTAAGAAATGATTTTCAGTATCCACGACTGGTACAATATCAGCCTCAGCACGCAGTGTGGTCTCTAAAGCCTCTAACCAGTAGGCATCTTCATTTACAGAGAAGTGTTCTACCTCTTCAAGTAGCGCTCCTATTGAAGTCGTGTCTTCGTAAGGGGTTAGAACATAATTCGGAATGCAGCCGACAAAAATGCCATGCTCAGTCAACGCTACATGGGAATAATTCGACTGCTCAAAAAAAGATTTTAGCAGGCCGATAGACTGATCAAGCTCAAAGCTTTGAAGCTTATCGTTTCTCAGTTGAGACAATGTGTATTCTTGCTCTTGCATAGTGCAAATTACGGATATTCACAAGACTTTATTCCCTTTAAGATTCGCTATTTTTGCAAGGCCTTAGAGCCACTTAAAACAATTTAGACCATGGCCACCAAACTTAGCGTGAACGTCAACAAGTGGGCTACCCTTCGCAACGCCAGAGGCGGAAACAATCCAGATCTGATTCAAACAGCCAAATCACTAGAATCATTTGGAGCTCAAGGGATCACCGTCCACCCTCGTCCAGACGAACGTCACATCAAATATCAAGACACGAGAGACCTAAAAAAAATCGTGACTACCGAATTTAATATTGAAGGAAATCCGATTCCATCTTTTGTCGACTTGGTGCTAGAGGTACGGCCTACTCAGGTAACCCTCGTTCCAGACGCGCCAGATGCCATAACCTCTAATGCCGGTTGGGACTGTAAGACGCACCAGAGCTTTCTAAAAGACACCATTGCAACCTTTAAACGCGAGGGTATTCGTACTTCTATTTTTTTAAATGCCGATATTGACATGGTTCCTTACGCTGCAGAGACAGGGACAGATCGTATAGAGTTGTACACCGAACCCTATGCACTACATTTTAATTCAAATCCCGAAAAGGCGATCGAACGCTTTATCGCCACTGCTTTAGAGGCGCAAAAATTTAAACTAGGAATCAACGCAGGCCACGACCTTTCGCTTGACAATATTGCCTACTTCGCCGCACAAATACCTAATCTACTAGAGGTTTCTATTGGACACGCCCTCATCTGTGAGGCGATCGAAAATGGCCTAGAATCGGTGGTAAAGCGGTATCTCACTCTGATTAAAGAGGCTCAACAATGATAGTACATTCGAACGTTTTAGGTGAGGGTCAACCCCTATTTGTGTTGCACGGATTCATAGGAAGCGGTGACAACTGGAAGACCTTTGCTAAAAAATGGAGTCTTTCAGGACGCCAGGTGCACCTGCTCGATGCCCGAAATCACGGCAAAAGCTTTCATCACGACACTTGGGACTATCCTACCATGGCTGCCGACATAATTCACTATGCCCAAAGCATAGGCATTTCAAGCTTTGAGGTGTTGGGTCATTCTATGGGCGGAAAGACCGCTATGTATCTCGCCCTTCATTATCCAATATACATCGAAAAACTTGTAGTGGCCGATATCGCTCCGAAAAGCTATTCAAGTCAACACGGTGAAATTTTAGAGGCCCTCTGGGAATTAGATCAGCGTCGATTCACCAGCAGAAAAGAGGCCGAAGATTTTTTAGAACCGCTTTTTGAAAGTCAACAGTTGCGCTTCTTCTTGCTTAAGAACCTAGAACGTGACAGCACACAAGAGCTCAGAGTGCGCTGCAATATTCAGCGTTTTTTGGCAGACCAAAGCACTGTCACTCAAGAGCTCAACCCAGAGGCGAAAAGCGAAGTTCAAAGCCTATTCGTTAGAGGGTTAAACTCAACCTACATCTTAGACAGTGACTTCGAACGGATACACCACCAATTTCCGAACAGCCAAATTGCCTCTCTTGAAAATGCAGGACACTGGTTACATGCCGAACAACCTGAAGCCTTTGATCAACTCGTTACGACCTTTTTAGATTTGTGAGGCGCAGCGAAATAGACTAATTTTGCCGCCTGTTTTAACTCCCTCAAGGATACATGAAAATTACCAAGAAAGAATTAAGCCCACTGCACGCGATTCTTAACGTTGCAGTAACCAAACAAGATTATAGCGAAAAGGTAGAGAACTTACTGAAGGATTACCGCAAACGCGCCTCAATTCCTGGCTTTAGAAAAGGGCAGGTTCCAATGTCGTTGATCAAAAAACAATACGAACAAGGGGTAAAGGCTGAAGAAATCAACAAACTCTTACAGCAATCCCTAAGTGAATACATCCAAAAAGAAAAGCTAGATCTTTTAGGTAACGTATTGCCGAAAGAGGTTGAAGACTTTGATTGGAACAATGATCCGCTCACCTTTGAATACGAAATCGGACTTGCACCTGCCATAGAACCTGCATTCCCTTCAAAGAAAACGATCAACCATTATGAGATTACAGTCTCTGATAAGAGCTTGAACGAGCAAGTGGAGCGTTTGAGAAAGCAATACGGATCGTTAGAAACACAAGCCGAAGCTACTTCCGACAGTGAAATCACGGCAACCGTAACTTTTGAGGATCAAAGCAACAAGGCCACTTTTAGCGTTAAAGACCTTAAAGGAAAGAAAAATCAATCTGCCTTTATCGGTAAGAAAGTAGGCGAAAATCTAAGCCTCAAAACCAAAGGTCTTTTCGAAGAAACATCGGTTTTATCCCGCGTATTGGGTGTGGCTGCTAATGAAGCAGAAAAGCTTAGCACAGAGATCAGCTTCGCTATAGAAGAGATCAACCTCAGAAAGGCTGCAGCCCTTGACCAAGCGTTTTACGATAAACTTTTCGGAGCCGACAAGGTCACTTCAGAGGATGAGATGAAACAGCGCATCAAAGAAGATTCAGAAGCCCAGTTCGAGCAACAATCTGATCAAAAATTGATGAATGATGTTACTGAAAAATTGATCGAAGAGAGCAAGTTTGATTTACCCAAAGAGTTTTTAATCAAATGGATGCAACACGGCGGCGAAAAATCGCTAACTGAAGAAGAGGCAGTAGCCGAATACGAAAGAACTGAAAAAGGAATTCGCTACCAGTTACTCGAATCAAAGCTGATCGAGCAACACGGTATCAAGATCGAATTTGAAGATCTCAAAGAATTCACCAAAGGCTATGTAGCGAGTCAAATGGCTCAATTCGGAAGAATGAACCCTACAGACGAAGAGCTCGAGTCTATCACGGCATCAATTATGCAAAATGAAGAAGAGGTAAGACGTCTTTCTTCTCAGCTTATCAACGAGCGCATACTAGACCTCTTTAAAGAGAAGGCTAAACTGAAGAAGAAGAAAGTAACCTTCGAAGAATTCGCCAAAGAGGCATACGCTTAATTTTAAAGTATCTTTGAAAGAAGCACATTAAACGAACATCAGTACATGGATATTCAAAAGGAGTTTAAAAAATTCGCTATCCAAGATCAAGGGATCAATTCGTTGTATTACGATCAAATCGTTTCGAGCATGTATCCCATGGCAATGACTCCAAACATCATCGAAGAGCGGCAAATGAATATTGCGATTTTCGATGTGTTCTCACGTCTCATGATGGATCGCATTATCTTTTTGGGAACTGCGGTAAATGATCAAGTAGCAAACATTATTCAGGCACAATTACTGTTCTTAGAAAGCACTGACTCAACCAAAGATATTCAGATCTATATCAACTCTCCAGGGGGTAGCGTATATGCAGGTTTAGGTATCTATGACACCATGCAATTTATACGCCCAGATGTAGCTACGATTTGTACAGGAATCGCAGCCTCAATGGCAGCAGTGCTATTGTGTGCAGGTGCTGACGGTAAACGAAGTGGATTAGAACACTCTAGAGTTATGATTCACCAACCTCTAGGAGGCGCTCAAGGCCAGGCTTCTGATATTGAAATTACTGCACGTGAGATTCTAAAGCTAAAAGACGAGCTCTACGAGATTATCGCTAAGCACAGTAAACAACCTTTTGACAAAGTCTATCAAGACAGCGATAGAGATTATTGGATGCGTGCCGAGGCCGCTAAAGAATACGGGATGATTGACGAAATCCTTACGCGTCAATCCAGCAGTTAATTCGACGCTATGAGTGCCGACAATCTTCAGTGTTCGTTCTGCGGACGAAAGAAACAAGAAACCAACTTGCTTATTGCAGGCATAGATGCCCATATATGCGATGATTGCATTGAACAGGCGTATCACATTGTTTCAGAAGAACACAAAGGCAAACAAAAAGAGAGTATTGAAGAGGCGTTTGAATTGCGCAAACCCAAAGACATCAAAGCCTTTTTAGACGAATACGTCATCGGTCAAGAGAAAACCAAACGCGTTCTTTCGGTAGCCGTTTACAATCACTACAAACGACTTCTCAAACCTAGCAGTAAAGACGAGGTAGAAATTCAGAAGAGTAATGTAATGCTCGTTGGGCAAACGGGTACAGGAAAGACCCTAGTTGCCAAAACGATCGCCAAGCTACTGCACGTTCCTTTAGCCATTGTCGATGCTACAGTATTGACAGAGGCCGGATATGTAGGTGAAGATGTAGAAAGCATACTTACCAGATTGCTTCAGGCAGCAGATTACGACCTAGAAAAGGCACAACGCGGTATTGTTTTCATCGATGAGATCGATAAGATTGCGCGTAAAAGTGACAACCCTTCTATCACAAGAGACGTTTCAGGAGAAGGCGTTCAACAGGGTTTACTCAAGTTACTCGAAGGAACCACCGTCAACGTGCCGCCTAAAGGTGGCCGCAAACATCCTGACCAGAAGTTTATTGAGGTTGACACTTCTAACATCTTGTTTATAGCCGCAGGGGCATTTGACGGAATAGAGCGTCATATTTCACAGCGCCTCAATCGACAAACGGTTGGATACAGCAGCGCAGTGGCTAAGGATCAAATCGATTCAGAAAACCTCTTGCAATACATCAGCCCTAGAGATTTAAAGAGCTTTGGGCTTATTCCTGAGATCATCGGCCGACTTCCTGTTTTGACCCACATGAATCCGTTAGACCGCGATAGTTTGCTCATGATTCTTAGCACCCCGAAGAATGCACTGCTCAAGCAGTATCACCGACTCTTCGAGATTGACGGCATAAAAATGGAGATAGACGATGAGGCTAAAGCTTACATTGTCGATAAGGCACTAGAATTCAAATTAGGTGCACGAGGTCTTCGCACACTCTGCGAGGCAGTGTTTACCGAGGCCATGTTCGAGATGCCTTCAAATGGAGAAAAACACCTGAAAGTAGACAAGGCTTACGTGCAAGGACAATTAGACACCCATTCTGCTGCTTTAAATTCTCTTAAAGCCGCTTCGTAAGCTGCAGTAATTCTTCGATATAGTCTCGTGAATTCGAGAGGCGTGGTATTTTATGCTGCCCTCCTACCTTTTCTTTCGACTTTAACCATTGATAAAACAAACCGTTCGGAGCGACCTCAACGATAGGCATGCGAAGTGTTATATCAGATTGACGTTTTGCCTCGTAATCTGAATTGAGGTGTTTCAAGGCCTCGTCGAGCACCAGGGTAAATCGTTTTAAATCTTCAGGAGCTTTTCGAAATTCAATCATCCATTGATGTGCCCCTTTTTCTTTGTCACTCATATAAACAGGAGCCGCCGTGTAGTCAATGAGAGAGGCTCCGGTCTGCTCACAGGCCGTTCTCAAGGCCTGCTCGGCATTCTCAACGATCAATTCTTCACCGAAAGCATTGATATAATGCTTTGTTCTTCCTGTAATCTTTATTCGAAATGGAGAGAGCGAAGTAAAACGCACCGTATCGCCAACAGTATAGCGCCAAAGTCCTGCATTCGTTGAGATTAACATGGCATAATTCACACCCAACTCTACCTCCCAGATCGGAAGCACTTTAGGATGTTCTTTACCCCACTCAGTCATTGGAATAAATTCATAGAAAATTCCATAATCCAACATGAGCAGCAGATCGCTATGGTAGTTGCGGTCTTGAATGGCAAAGAATCCCTCAGAAGCATTGTAGATCTCGTAGTACTTAAAATGAGTACGTGGCAATAACTTCTCGTATTGGGTTCTATAAGGCGTAAAGCTTACCCCACCATGAAAATAGACCTCCAGGTTTTCCCACACCTCAAATAGGTGGTCTGCCTTGGTTTCTTTTAAGAGTTCAGTCAATAACACCAGCATCCATGATGGAACTCCCGCAAGCGAGGTCACGTTTTCTTGGGTGCTTTCGGCGATGATGGCCCTTAGTTTCTCCTCCCAATGCGACATCAGCGACACACGGTTACTCGGGGTGCTACTGTATTCTGCCCACTTCGGTAAATTGTCAATTAAGATCGCTGAGAGGTCTCCAAAATAAGATCTCTTTTCTTTGTAGAGCTCTTTGCTTCCGCCTAGCCTTAGGCTCTTTCCGGTAAAGAGTTTCGAATCTTCATTGTTATTGAGGTAAAGCGACAAGAGGTCTTTACCTGACTTGTAGTGGCAATCGTCTAACGCCTCTTGACTTACCGGTATAAACTTGCTCTTGGCATTAGTGGTTCCACTGCTTTTTGCAAACCACTTGATAGGAGTCGGCCAAAACACATTCTGTTCCCCGTCTCTGCAGCGTTGAATCATGGGAGCCAAATCTTCGTAAGAACTGATCGGAACCCGCTCTGCAAACTGCCGGTAGGTCTCGATCTCATCAAATCGATACTTCGTCCCAAACTCAGTAAAAGCAGCCATATCAACCAACTTAAGCAAGAGTTCATTTTGAACATCTGCCGGATACTTGACAAATAATTCAATCTGATGCAAGCGCTTTTTAAGCAACCAAGAGGCAATCGAATTGAATAAGGGCAGAGTCATAAATTGTATCTTTAAGGCTAGCACTCAAATATACGCACAGCACTTATGCTTTATCAAGGAGTACTCACTAAAATGGAGACCGAATCTACTTCGCCAATCAACTATTTTATGCACTTAGGTGATGAGTTTGTGAAAGTCAATGATTGTATCGGAAAAACCATTCAATTCGATCTTATTGGATATCAATGTTTGAGTTGCGGCGACAATGCATCCATTTTCAGACAAGGCCTATGCAAAAAGTGCTTTTTTGAGTCTCCACAAGCCGGATCGTGGATCATGAAGCCAGAAGAAAGCAAGGCGCATTTAGATATTGAAGACCGCGATTTAGCTTTTGAAAAGAAAATGCAATTGCAACCGCATATCGTCTACCTCTCCAATACCGGAGGGGTAAAAGTAGGTGTGACCCGTAAAAGTCAAGTTCCAACAAGATGGATCGATCAAGGGGCGCATCAGGCGATGGCCTTCTTGGAAGTTCCCAATCGCTATTTGGCAGGTGTCGCCGAGGTTGCGCTCAAAGCGCATATTAGTGACAAGACGCAATGGAAGACTATGCTCTCACAACCCGAGCAATCCCGTGATCTCATCAAGCAGTTCAACGCTTTAAAAGCATATCTTCCTGATGAAGTACAGCCCTATGTAATCGATGAACTTCAGGTCGAAGAACTCAACTTTCCGTATACACCCGACGGTCAGTTAGGAGTACGTCAAAGTCTAAGTGAAAATGAACCCTTAAAAGGAAAACTCAAAGGAATTAAGGGCCAGTACCTCATCTTTGACGACTACAGCATCTTTAATGTTCGATCATCAGAAGGGTATGTAGTAGCGTTCAATGTACGCTGAGAACACAAGCCTACTCGCCAAATAAATCAATCTCTTCATTCAAGCCGAGATTGAATTTCTTTCTAGCCGTATATACCAAGAAATAGAGTACTGGAGTATCTGCTATCGCTATTAATACCTTAAATAGAAATCCTGCGATAACTAGCCCCCAAAACAGCTCCCATGACAACTGGCCAAATGCACTCAGAAAGAATACTACAGAAAATGTATCAATAAACTGAGAAGAAAAGGTAGAAAAGTTATTGCGCAGCCAAAGGTGCTTTCCATTAGTCAATCGCTTCCAGAAATGGTAAATCTGAATGTCTACAAATTGGGCCAAGAGATAGGCCATCATAGAGGCGAATACAGCCACCATGGTGTTTCCGAAAACTGTATTGAACTGCGCATCGTCTACAGGCGACCATACCGTGGCGGTTGAGGCCCCTGCTGTATATACGATAAGTAGCGAAAAGACCGAGGCAAAAATACCGGCAACCACCACTTTGTTGGCTAACTTTTTTCCATAAATCTCAGAAATCAAGTCAGTGATTAAAAAGGTGATCGGATACGGTAAAATACCCACCGATACCTCGAAAATTGGAGCTCCAAAAACTTCTAAATCTCCAAAAGGTTGCCACACAAAAAACTTCTGAAAAATCAGATTTGAGACCACCAAAGAGGTAATGAATAGCGCAGCCAAGAAGAGATAAAGCGTAAAGGCTTGTTTTTTTAGGGCGCTATTCATTTACTCGATTTTCAGATCAAATGGCATGCGGGCTTGTATCTCAAATTGCTCATCTGAACCCTTGATACCCTTCCAAAATTCGGCATAGCGTTGCGCCCAAGAAGGGATGTATTCTGCAAACCAGCGCTGGGTCATTGCCGAAGGAAGATCTCCGAGTAGGCGTTCAATATTAGATTTGTATCTAGGGTATTTTCTCACCTTATAAGACTCGATATTTGCGAGCTCAGCCGCCTTTTCTAGGGAGCGATGGAGTCCTCCAATTTCATCTACCAACCCCACTTCGAGCCCATCTTGAGCGCTCCATACGCGACCTTGAGCAATGGCGTCAACCTCTTCAGGAGTCATCCCCCTTCCGGTAGCTACACGCACAATAAACAAGTCATAGGTGCGTTCAATCCCATCTTGAAGCTCAGCACGAAACGAATCACTCAAAGGTTGAACGACCGAATAGGTAAAAGAACGCTCATGTGTTCCGACACTATACGAGTTGATTCCCCACTCTTTCGCTATGGCAGAAGCGTTCGGAAGCGTTCCAAAAACCCCTATTGAACCTGTAATAGCAGTCTTATCGGCTATAATATAGGTAGCAGGTGTTGCTATGTAATAGCCCCCCGAGGCAGCAATATCAGAAATCGAAACCACCACAGGCTTCACTTTAGCGGTCTTTTCTACTTCGCGCCAAATCAGGTCTGAGGTTAAGGCACTCCCTCCGGGAGAATTGATCCGCAAAACAATGGCTTTTACCGTGTTGTCTTCGCGTGCAGAGACTAAGGCTTTATTCATGGTGGTCTGCCCCATTAGAGTGGGTGAACCCTCTCCGTAAAGAATGGTTCCCTGTGCATAAATAAGCGCAATGCGATCAGAAGTCGTAGGTGCTGTATCGTTCTGTACCCTGCTGTAGCTGCTGACGCTCATTGTATTTAAGGCAGAACCTGCACTAACTGGGTTGCTATCGGCATTCACCGCAAGCTTTAAGGCTTCTTCGTAAGAATCACTATAGGCAATACGATCTATAATGCCTAGCGCCAATGCACGCTCTGGATTTCTAGCCTCAGCAGAATGCACAACGGCCTCAAAAGAAGCCGAATCTAATCCTCTGTTGCCACGTATTTCAGACGAAACCTCGTTCCAAAGTGAAGCAAGCACTTGTTTAATTTGCTCGAGGTTTGCTGCGCTCGGCTCATCTTCTAGATAAGGCTCTACCGCAGCTTTGTATTTACCGTGACGGATCACCTCCATTTTAAGACCGGTCTTGTCTTGAAACGACTTGTAGTAGGTCAATTCTGAGGCTAGTCCGCGCAAATCGATGGCCCCTGCTGCTGGGATGAAAATACTGTCTGCAACACTCGATAAATAATAGGCACGCTGGGTATAGGTGTCGGCATAAGCATACACAAACTTTCCGCTTTCTTTGAATCGTGCTAACGCTTCTCTGATCGCTGTGGTTTGTGACCAACCGCCAATGACCACTGGAGTTTCTATACTAATTCCTTTTATTTTCCCATCTGTTGCGGCCTTATTAATGGCTTCTACAATCTCATCTACAGCCATATACTCTTGAAAGAAGGCGCTAAAAAGATCATCTTTAGTTGAGCCTTGATAATCCAGTAAGGGGCGATTCAACTTTAGTTGGAGTACGGTGTTGTTAGAAACCGTTACTGCAGGATCGATTTGACTCAATCCCACCAACAAGATCATTCCGATTAAAAAGAAAAACCATAGAGCAGCCAAAGCGCCCAAAAAGGCAGCGAAGAAGCGCTTCAAAAACATCATAATTCTGTGCGTTACGAATCTTAAATATACTTAAAGTTCAGGGCTTTTCGTACTTTCAACCCCCGATGAAGTTACAACGCTATTACTTAGGTCTTGGCAGTAATCAAGAGCACAGACTCTGGCACATCCAAACCGCTATTTTACAACTCAATACTGAAGACGTTCACGTTGTAGGATGCTCTAAAGTATACGAGAACGCTGCCCAAGGTTTTCAAGGCGCCCCCTTCTTCAATTGTTGTGTAGCTGTTGACACTTCATGCGATCCATCTGAACTTCTGAGTCTGGCACTTGAACTAGAACTTGAGCATGGCCGCGAGCGCAGCACAGTGGTAGAGGGCTATCAAGACCGCCCACTTGACATCGATCTTTTGGTAGGCGCTGAAAGCCTTCATACAGCAGCCCTAAAATTGCCGCACCCGAGAATGGCTCAAAGAAGATTTGTACTCGAGCCATTAGAAGAGTTGATGATAGCACTCAACGATTCGAACCATCTTAAAAAGGTTTCAGCATGGCTTTCTGACTGCGATGACCGCTCTACCTTAACCCCTATAACCTATGAACTGGTCTGCACAGAGCAAGCGCTCTGGAAAACCGCAAAAACCATCGTAATCGAGGGGTGTATTGGGGTTGGAAAGACCAGTTTATGCAAGCTGCTTTCTGAGCGCTACGGACTTACAGAGCATTTAGAAGCCTTTGAGTCAAACCCCTACTTGAATCAATTTTATCAAGACCCATCGGCCTATGCGCTCCCCACTGAACTGCATTTTTTGGCCGACCGACACCAAGCGCTACTGCACCTCAAAGGTAAACGAGGGGTGATTGCCGATTACCATATTAGTAAATCAAAACTCTTCGCTGCATTGAATTTGTCGGGTGAAGATCTTGTACTTTTCAATCGCTTTTTTGAATGGTCTGAGCAGCTTACTGAAGCCCCAGAACTTTATATCCTTCTAGACGCGCCAACACCTATCATTCAAGAGCGCATCAAAAAAAGGTCCCGTGCCATTGAAAAAGGAATTGAAGCCACCTACCTCGAGCGCATACGAAAGGCTTACCATAACCTTCATGACAAAGAAGACGAACGCTTACTGATCGACACCACTGAATTCGACTTTATTGCCGACCCTCAGGCCTTGGATGCCCTTTGCAAAAGAATTACTGAGGTCTTAGTTGATAAACGTCTAAGCGCGTAAGGCAGTGTGAAAGTACCATAGCACAACACCTGCGCTTACCGAAACGTTTAGGGAATGTTTGGTGCCCGACTGTGCTATTTCAATGACCGTATCGCATTGATTTAATACTTCTTGGTCGACGCCATTCACCTCATGCCCAAAAATAAGCGCGTATTTCTCATCCGCCTTAGGAGAAAAAGTTTCTAGAGTAACAGAATGATCAGCCTGCTCCACCGCCACAATCTGAAACCCCTCCTTCTTTAAATCTGAAATGACGTCGGCTGTGGAGGCAGCATACTCCCAAGCAACGCTCTCGGTAGCTCCAAGTGCCGTTTTTCTGAGCTCTTTATGCGGAGGAGTAGCTGTAATCCCACACAATAGCAAACGCTCTATGCTAAATGCATCCGATGTTCGAAAGACCGAACCGACATTGTGAAGACTGCGCACATTATCTAATACCACCACTACAGGAATTTTTGACGCGCTCTTAAAGGCTTCTACAGACAGACGCCCCAGTGAATCAACCGACTTTTTGAGAAAATGAGTTTTCAATAGGTGGGATCAAATTTCTATTTTCGGTAAAATTATGGCAAAAAATAGCAAAACGACGACTCCGTTGATGCAGCAGTATCACGAGATAAAGGGCAAACATCCTGAGGCGCTTTTGTTATTTAGAGTGGGTGATTTCTACGAAACCTTCGGTTCAGATGCAGAAGAGACCTCTAAAATTCTAGGCATCGTCTTAACTCAGCGCAACAATGGTGGAGATCAGACTCCTTTGGCCGGATTTCCGCATCACGCGCTTCACACTTACCTCTCAAAACTCGTAAAGGCTGGAAAAAGAGTCGCTATATGTGAGCAACTTGAAGACCCTAAACAGGTAAAAGGTATCGTAAAACGAGGAGTGGCAGAACTTATCACTCCGGGGGTGGCTATAACTGAAGAGTTACTCGATGCCAAGCGGAATAACTTTTTAGCAGCTCTTAGTGGTCACAATGATCGCTACGCTCTGGCGCTATTAGATGTTTCTACTGGAGATTTTCAGGTAGCAGAAGGTCATGCGGCGTATATAGAAAGTCTCATCACCCACTTCGATGTGGTCGAGGTGATTCTGCCTAAGAACCAGCGTTCAATTTTGCAAGAGCGTTTTGACCTCCCTCATCCCTTTAGTCTAGACCCTTGGGTCTTCGAGCATGATTTTGCACTTGAACTCCTCACCGATCACTTTCAAACAAGTAGTTTAGAAGGCTTCGGTATAGCCCTTAAATCGTCCAGCATTGGGGTTGCGGGAGCTCTATTGCATTACCTCAACGAAGCACAGCACCAGCAAAAATCTCACATTCAAAGGCTCACTCGACTCGATCGAGACGATCATTTGTGGATGGACGCCTTCACCTATAAAAGTCTAGAGCTCTTTCATCCGCTCAATCCAGGTGGACATGCCCTGATCTCAATCATTGACCAAACGCTCACACCCATGGGGGCACGTATGCTACGGCAGTGGATCGCCAGGCCCTTGACCCGAATTGAACCGCTACAATACAGACACGATCGCGTAGCCTTTTTCAAGACTAACAAAATGGTCCGATCGCACATTCAAGAACATTTAAAAAAGATGAGTGATCTCGAGCGGATCAGCATGCGTATTGCCACGAAACGCATTGGTCCAAAGGAGCTCAAAACGCTTGAATTAGCCATCACCCATTGCAATACGCTACAAGCACTCTTAAAAGAACACCAAATTGGTTTGTCGTTCAATGAAAAGGCCATTCAGCAAGTGGCCCTTTCGATTCATACGAACTTAAAAGAAGAGGTGCCAGCAGTAGCCGCTAAAGGGGGTATGATCGCCCAAGGAATCAACGAGCGCCTCGATGAATATCGAGCGCT
>JALRDO010000011.1:318-67987 GCA_023262185.1 Flavobacteriaceae bacterium | reverse complement strand
GGTCTCAATAACGCTATCAAGGGTCATCAAAGTCAGTACACTTTGGTCTTTGTCAAAAGACAAGAGCGCATCTTTCTCAGCTAACTCTTTGGTGTAAATGGTATGATCAATACTGTTTTTGGTGATGAGATAGGCCATAGACACCGACAGCATAAGGGGGATAAACAATGCATAGCCTCCTGTAATTTCAGCAATCAAGAATATCGCGGTGAGGGGTGCTTGTAGCACTCCCGCCAATATAGCTGCCATACCTACAAGTGTAAAATTAGCCTCAGAAACTTGGTGGGTAAACCTTAATTGATTGATCAATTTAGCAACCGCGTTCCCTAAAGAGCTTCCCATTACAAGGGCCGGAATGATAATTCCTCCGGTACCTCCAGCAGCAATGGTTGTGCTCATGACTACAGACTTGAAAAGAGTGACTCCTATAAGCAAGACAATAACCATCCATGGGTTTGATACCCACGGAGCCATCAGTGATCCATCGATCACCGCGTCGTGATTAGAAACCAAAAGGTTGTTGATCACAGAAAAGCCCTCTCCGTATAGCGGAGGGATCGCAAAGAGTGTGATTCCAATAAAGAGCCCACCAATCAGCAGACGTCTTCCTTTCGATTGAATGCGTTGAAAAAAACCTGTTATACCGAAGTGTACCTTGTGAAAATAGACCGATACCAATCCGGCTACTAAACCTAAAGCCAAGTAAAGCGGCGTGTCATTGACAACGAATGATTCGGTAAGCGCCACCTTAAAGAGCACTTCGCCTCCGACAAAAAAGAAAGAGGTGATCACCGAAACGAGTGAGGCAATAAGCAGCGGCAATAAAGAAGCAAAAGTAAGATCAAGACTGAAAATTTCTATCGCAAAGACTACTGCAGCAATAGGTGACTGAAAGCTTGTGGCAATAACCCCTGAGGCAGCACAAGCAATGAGTAACTGACGTGTTTTTCGATTCAAGTGAAACAAGTCTCCAAAAGCCGAAGAGGCCGCAGAAGCAGATAAAATAGTCGGGCTTAACAAACCCACAGAACCTCCGAATCCGGTCGTTAAAGGAGCGGTGATCAGCGGAAAGAAAAACTTGTCTCCGCTTAATTTACCCCCTTTTTTAGAGAGCGCATACAATACGGTGGGAATCGGATTAAACACCCCCTTTTTGTACAAGCGCTCCATGACTAAATAAACTCCGAAAAGGCCTAGTGTTGGCAAGATGAAGTACAATCCGTTTCGGGTGAGTGAGAGTCCGAGTTCTGCCACATAAGCGATGGCAAAAGTGATATTCTTGATAAGTACCGAGATCAGTCCGGCCACCAACCCTATCAAGGCGCTAAGGATAAAGACGAAGTTGCGTTCTGAAATATGCTTGTACTTCCAGATCAAAAATTTGCGCATTAGCGCACTTAGCTTCTCATTCACAGCGCTAAACTACTAAATGGTTGTCTTGAAAAACAACAAAACACTTGCGATCTCCTTTTGGTTCAATCTCAACTGCACCTAACTTTAATACGGCACGTTGTGACCTGTAATTGTTCTCAAAAACCTCAAATATCACTTTATCGCATACCTCAAGAGCATGGCTAATCATAGCTTTTTTTACTTCTTGATTTATTCCCTTACCCCACAAAACTTTTGAAAGAAAGGTATACCCAATCTTCACGGAAGAGCTAATCTGTTCATAATCGTAATAACGCGTAAATCCAACAACTTCCTGTGTGTTTTTAAGAGTCAACGTGAACGCCCCCAAGTTGTTATTAAGGCCACTTATGAAATAATGATAAAACTTATCCTTATTATAACGATCCTTTTCAGGGTGCATAGACCACACCTCTGGGTCAGACCCAATTTCGTACAATGACTCTAAATCCTTCATAATTGAAGGCTTCAAATACAAATTTGAAGTTTGGAGAGGTACTTTAAAATGGTCATTAATAGAATTCATTTACTCCACTGTAACCGACTTCGCTAGATTTCTAGGCTGGTCTACATTGCACCCGCGCATAATAGCAATATAATAGGCGAGTAATTGCAAGGGGATCGTGGTGAGTATAGGCGTGAGTGACTCTTCGATCTCCGGAATCTCAATGCAGTGATCTGCCAATGCCGCCACTTCTTGATCGCCCTTGGTAACTATGGCGATGATTTTCGCTTTTCGCGATTTAATCTCTTGAATATTACTCACCACCTTTTCGTAGTGTCCTTTACGGGTGGCAATCACAAAGACAGGCATCTGTTCGTCAATCAGTGCAATCGGACCGTGTTTCATTTCGGCAGCCGGATACCCCTCGGCGTGTATGTAACTGATTTCTTTGAGCTTCAATGCACCTTCTAGGGCGACCGGAAAGTTGTATCCGCGTCCGAGGTAGAGGCTATTTTCAGCCCGAAAGTAGGCTTCTGCAATTGCCTTGATGTGCGCGTCTAACTCAAGAACTTCTTGAACTTTTGCAGGCACTGCTTCAAGTGCTTTAGTAAGGTGTTTAATTTCTGAATGAGAAAGACTCTCCTTCGCTTGAGAGAGCTTGAGCGCTATTAAGGTGAGCAAAGTGATTTGTGTAGTGAATGCCTTAGTCGAGGCGACCCCAATCTCTGGCCCAGCATGGGTATATGCGCCGGCATGAGTTTCTCTGGCTATAGAAGACCCGACCACATTGCATATCCCAAACACAAAGGCTCCCTTGCTCTTTGCCAATTTGATGGCAGCTAGGGTGTCGGCGGTTTCTCCTGACTGAGAGATGGCGATGAGCACATCTCCGGGGCCAATGACAGGATCGCGATAGCGAAATTCTGAAGCGTACTCAACCTCAACCGGTATTCTCAAATAAGTTTCGAAAATATATTCTCCAACTAATCCAGCATGCCATGAAGTACCGCATGCGGCAATGATAATACGCTTGGCTTCTATGAAGGTATTCAAGTGCTGCTCCACTCCAGCCATCTTAATCAGGCCTTGATCGCTGAGAAGCCTTCCCCTAAAGGTGTCTTGAATGGCCTTTGGTTGCTCATAGATCTCTTTGAGCATAAAGTGATCGTATCCGCCTTTTTCAATTTCTTCAAGCGAAAGCTCAAGTTCAACGATGAATGGGTCAACCTCTTTGTTGCTCTTAATTTTGCGCACCTCTACCTCTTGGTCACGAGCTATAACAGCCATCTCCCCGTCTTCAAGATAGATTGCATTCGAGGTGTATGCTATAAAGGGGCTGGCGTCTGAGGCGATGAAATATTCTTTTTCTCCGACTCCTATGGCGAGCGGACTTCCCATTCGTGCAGTGACAAGTCGGTCGGGCTGCTCGATATCAAATACAACGATTGCATAGGCTCCAACCACCTGATTGAGCGCTAAACGAACAGCCTTTGCAAGCTTGACTTGCTCCTTTTGTTGAATCTCTTCAATCAGATTAACTAATACTTCCGTATCAGTATCAGAAGAAAATGTATACCCACGCTGCTCTAGGGTCGTCTTTAATGACTGGTAATTTTCAATGATTCCGTTGTGCACTAAGGCCAACCTTTTCGAATTAGAAAGGTGAGGGTGTGAATTGACGTCATTCGGAACACCATGGGTTGCCCAGCGGGTATGACCTATTCCAAGATTACCGTGAATTGCGTTGGCATTTTCTGCCCTTTCTTTAAGGTCAAAGACCTTTCCTTTGGTTTTAGAAACAGTGACCTGATCACCGTCGAAGAGCATTAAACCGGCGCTGTCGTAACCTCTATATTCGAGGCGTTGGAGTCCTTTAACTATGACGTCAAAGGCTTCTCGATGACCGAGATAGCCAACAATTCCACACATGTCAATTGGGTTTGGCGCAAAGTTATGAAATCAAATCGGTTTGAGGGCCTACTGATTGAGCTCTGTATAGTAAATCGTGAGCTTGAGTCGCTTGTCTTCTGGCACACTCAAACTCGGTCCGTAAAGTACTGTGCCGAGAGGCGAAATACCTGACATCAACGGATAATCCACAGCGGTTTGATTGTCTAATATGGCCTGTTGAACCTGAGGGAAAGCTATATTAGCACTTACTGCGACATTAATAGGAACATTCAACGAATCGCGAATGATAATGTCGTTAAAGTAATCAGTAATATTCGTTTTATAGGCTTCTCCCCTTCCGGCGGTGTTCTTTCTCAGTGCACCATCGTAATTGAGATACACCCCCAATGCTGTTTGACTTGAAGACGTCTCGTTACTTGCATTGTACAAGGGCAAACTGTTGGTAGATTTGTACATGTAAAGGCGCGGAGGCTCATACGGAGTGAGTGCCATTTTGTCTTGATCGACAAAGAATTCAAAACTGACTTCATTCACGAGCCAATTATTTTGCCGGACCTCATCGATCACCGCTTGCGGAATTTCAAGTTGAAATACTGATCCACTACCTCCTTTTAGAAATAAACGATCAGGTGTTGCCTCTTTTTGAGTGGCAAATGTTACTGCCTTTGAATACGTCCAGGTATTGATGGCGTTTCCTTGGGTAAATCCGGTAGAGCTTCCGGTCAAAAAGTTTAGGCGCAAGGTTGAGGTGACCTGGTCTCGCGTATCGTCTGCGGTGTCTGTAGTCCCCTGCGTATTTATAGAATCGTACTCGTATTCAATCTCAATATAGGCCTGACTCATGTCTAGCAAGAGCATGAGATCGTCGTTTGGATCAATACTTAAGTGAAGTCCTCTAAGATGGTCGACGAAATTGGCTTGTGAACGAAGTGCATCACTCCCTTCTTGACCCATTATTCTGTCTTGAAAGAAGAATTTATCTAGCTCTACCAAAATTCCTGGATCTTTCGACTTGGCCACATCTAAGGTGAGTGACTCATCTACATCCTCGGTTGCCGGATCATCTTCGTTGTAGTACACGTACTGATAATCACTTATAACCACTGCTCCTTGGAATAGATCCTTTCCTAAAAAAGGTTCATAAACAGCAGCTTTGTCTGAAAAATAGGACTGAGACTCTAAGAAATCGGTCTGCGGATCACGATCACGCAAGTAATAATCTGAGGTTCTCACCTTTAGATTAAATCGACCTTGATTTGAAAAGGAATAAATACTGTCTAAGTCGTAACGTCGTGCATAAGAATTTGAAGCCGTGTCGTCGTCTTCAGCATCCGGTATTCCGTCATTGTCGGTGTCTGATGAAAGTGGATTCCATCCAAGCAAACGCTCCTCATTGTCTGTTAGTCCATCTCCATCGCTATCACTCAATGGGTCGTTTGGGTCTGCATCAAAAATATCCAAAACGCCGTCAGAATCGCTGTCCGAAGAGGCTGTAGAAGCTTTAAAAAAAGGAATGTATAATGTAGCCTTCGTAACGATTTCGCGTTCATCTAAATCGTTGTCTATTTCACCCGCTGCAGAGAGTTCTCCAAATGAAGGATTCGGAGTAGAAAGTTGTACCTGAGACAAAATAGAGGCATTGGTCTCACCAAAAACAGGGTCTTTATAGTTTCCTAATTGATAAACAGGAACTTTATTGGTTTGCACACGGTCTATAGCCAATTGACTAATTGACTCAACGGTATAGGTTTTCTTGCTGAGGATAAAGGGTTCTCCGTAAACCAGTGACTCACCAAGAGTAAAGGATTCCGTTTCACACGAAACCAAACCCAAAAAGAAGATGCTAAGAGCCAGTAAAGCTTGCGCTTTTCCTTTCAAATGCTTCAACATAGAAACGCTCCTAGAAATAAGAATTGTAGAACTTGATGTAGGACTCTTCGGTTTCTTGAACTGGAACATATTCAAGGATTGGTTTTCCTGAAGACTTACAGTAATTCTGAAGGTCGTCAGAGATGTTTTCACCGGCGAATATAAGGCCATCAGAGTGATCTGCTGCTACCTTTAACAAATTTGTATGATTTGGGTTTTGAAGGCACTCGAAAGTAGAGAGGTCAATGTTGTCAAACGCAATCTTCTCGCAAATTTTTCCAGGAATCTCTCCTTCAAATTCCTCTTCATAAATAGAGGTGATGATCTTAGTATCGTTAAACATCGCCTCGTCTTTGTAGAAGTTTTTTAAGTATAGCGGAAGCAAAGAAGCCATCCATCCGTGTACGTGAATAATGTCAGGAGCCCAATTGAGCTTCTTCACGGTCTCAATCACTCCTTTGGCAAAGAAAATAGCGCGTTCATCGTTGTCTTCATGCATCTTGCCTTTCGAATCAGCGAAGGTAGACTTGCGCTTAAAATATTCGTCGTTGTCTATAAAATAAACCTGTATGCGCTCTTTCGGGATCGAGGCCACCTTGATGATGAGCGGCATATCCATGTCGTTTACCACCAAATTCATTCCTGAAAGGCGGATCACTTCATGAAGCTGATGGCGTCTTTCGTTAATCACTCCGTATCTAGGCATGAAAATTCGGATTTGACCGCCATTGCTGTTCACTACCCTAGGAGATTCATAAGACATTAATGAGACTTGATTCTCTGGCAGGTAGGGTACTAGTTCAGACGATACAAACAATATCTTTTTTCTATTCATAAACCCTAGATTTTTGTGCGTCAAAAAAGAAGGGACAAAGATACGAATTTATTGTGTATAAGCCTATTTGATGTATTTTTGGGCCCTTAGCGGCGCTCATGAAGCTTACTCAAACTGTCGCCGAGCTCAAAGAAATTTTGACTCCGGCATACCAATCAAAATCGACAATTGGGTTTTTCCCTACCATGGGTGCCTTGCATGAAGGTCACCTCAATCTCGTTAAACGAGCCTTGTTTAAATCAGAAGTAGTGGTGGTGAGTATTTTCGTCAACCCGACTCAATTTAACGACCCCAAAGACCTTGAAGCATACCCTAGAACCCTAGAAAGCGATTTAAATAACCTGCGCAGCCTCTCAGACGAACTCATTGTTTTTCATCCAGACGTCAATGCCCTTTACACCGACCAACCTCAGTCGAGATCTTTTGACTTTAAAGGCCTAGATAAAGTGATGGAGGGGGCTTATCGCCCGGGGCACTTTGATGGGGTGGCGACAGTAGTCGACTTACTGTTCAAAGCGGTTCGTCCTACAGTGGCTTATTTTGGAGAAAAGGATTACCAACAAACTTTAATTGTAAAATCGTTAGTCAAACAAGAACGGCTTCAGGTGCGCATTGAAGTGTGTCCGACCACCAGAGAATCTAATGGATTAGCACGGAGCTCAAGAAATGAGAGATTAAGTGCTCAAGGACGCATCAAAGCGGCGTTCATCTATCAACAATTGAAGTGGGTCAAAAGACGTTTCTCTTCTGTAGAGTTTGAGGTCATTAGAGAGGCGGTTTCAATGGCCTTCAAGGATACTGAAGACTGGAGGCTTGAGTATTTCGAAATCGCCGAAGTGCCAAGTCTTGAGCTGAGCGTATCTCGCAAGAAAAACAAGAAATACCGCGCATTTATCGCGGCCAGATTCGAGGGGGTACGCCTCATAGATTCTATTGCCTTAAACGAATAAGGTCGTACCTTTGCCCCATGTTAATAGAGGTTTTAAAATCAAAACTCCACCGTGTAACGGTTACAGGTGCTGACCTTAATTATATAGGTAGCATCACTATCGACGAAGACCTTTTAGATGCTGCCCAGATCGTACCCGGAGAGAAAGTACAAGTGGTAAACAACAACAACGGTGAGCGACTTGAAACCTATGCCATTCCGGGACCTCGAAAATCAGGTGAAGTAACGTTGAACGGGGCAGCCGCTCGCAAGGTCGCCGTCGGAGACATCTTAATCGTGATCTCTTACGCCCAATTGACACCAGATGAGGCCCGCGCCTTCAAACCTGCGCTTATCTTTCCTGATCAGCACAATCGCTTATCGTAATGCAAAGAGCAAAGCGCTTCTCTGCATTGAAAACCGTCCTTCCTATTTTCATCGGATTGGGTTTAGTCGCCTACTCGTATTGGAGCACACCTCCGCTTGTACGCGAGCAAATCTTCAGTTACATCAGCACGGTAGATTTGCGCTACGTTTTTGCTTCTTTAGTGATGGCTGTTTTAAGCCACATTTCAAGAGCGGTTCGCTGGAATTACCTGCTTCGTCCTATGGGCTATTCAGTCGGGGTCGTACCGAGCGTTTTTTTTGTTTTCATGGCGTACTTCGCCAATCTCGGAATCCCTAGGTCAGGTGAAGTATTAAGAGCAAGTTCATTGCGTACCTATGAAAAGGTTCCTTTTGAAAAGGCGTTCGGAACCATTGTGACCGAGCGAGTGATCGACCTTGTAATGCTGTTTTTGATAATAGGACTAAGCCTTTTACTCCAAACCCGTCTTATTCTAGATTGGATCTCAGCCAACACCGCTACACTTATATTCAGTGTGCTCTTTTTAGTTGTAGCCATAGCCGGATTGATCTTTATGGTACGCCTTTCTTCAAAGGCAACAAGCCCTTGGGGAATCAAGCTGCACGAATTTTTCAAAGGCATTCAAGAAGGGCTCTCTTCTATCTTACAGATGAAAAATAAAAGCTATTTCATCGCCCACACACTATTCATTTGGGCCTGCTATGTTGGGATGTTCGTTGTGATCAAATATACCGTCGCAGAAACCGCGTCTCTCGGGCTATCTGAATTACTCGTAGCCTTTATCGCTGGGTCATTCGCAATGACCGCAACCAATGGCGGAGTCGGATTATACCCTATTGTAGTTCGTGCCTCGTTAGGGCTATTCGGAATCTCGTACGCCTCTGGCGAAGCCTTCGGTTGGATCGTGTGGTCTTCTCAGACCCTAATGATTGTGGTATTCGGTGCGATCTCTTTTCTTAGTTTACCTTTATGGTACAAGGTAAAACGTCGATTATTCCTCAATGGCTAAAACAAAAACGGCTTATTTCTGTCAAAACTGTGGTGCCCAATCCGCAAAGTGGACCGGGCAATGCAGCTCATGTAAACAGTGGAATACCCTTCAAGAAGAGATTGTCTCAAAGCCCGAATCTTCAGGAATAAAAGCGGCCGCAAAACAAAGCCCGCACAAAGCCATTGCACTCGATCAAATCTCATACGAACTCGAGGCGCGCATCGACACTAAAGACCAAGAGTTTAATCGCGTTTTAGGATCAGGTCTTGTTCCTGGCTCTGTCATTCTTTTAGGCGGAGAACCCGGGATCGGAAAAAGCACCCTTCTCTTACAGATCGCTCTCAATATCGGGCTGAAAGTACTTTATGTGTCAGGTGAAGAAAGCGAGCGTCAGCTCAAGCTTAGAGCAGATCGTATTTCTGATCGACAAAACAACTGCTTTATTCTCACCGAAACGGTCACCGATCGCATCGGACAACAGATAGAACAGCACGCCCCCAACCTCATTATTATCGATTCGATTCAGACGCTTCAGTCACCAAAGATTGAATCGGCTGCCGGAACAGTATCTCAAATTAGAGAATGCACGGCTGAGCTAACGTATTACGCCAAGTCGACGGGTATCCCCCTAATCTTGGTCGGACACATTACCAAAGATGGACAACTCGCAGGACCCAAGCTGCTCGAGCACATGGTAGATACCGTGCTGCAATTTGAAGGAGATCGCAATTACGTCTACCGGATTTTACGCTCCCTTAAAAATCGTTTTGGAAGCACAGCAGAACTAGGCATTTACGAGATGCAAGGGTCTGGCCTGAGAGAGGTTAAGAACCCCTCAGAACTTTTACTTTCGAATTACAATGAGCCTTTGAGTGGAGTATCTGTGGCGGCAAATCTTGAAGGGCAACGCCCTTTGCTCATCGAGATTCAGGCCTTGGTGAGCTCTGCGGTATACGGAACCCCTCAGCGCTCAGCTACTGGATTCAACAGCAAACGCTTGAATATGCTGCTTGCAGTTCTAGAGAAAAAGGCCGGATTCAACCTCGCCTCTAAAGACGTGTTCTTGAATATCACAGGAGGAATTTCGGTAGATGATCCTGCCACCGATCTGGCGGTAGTTATGGCGGTTCTTTCAAGCAATGCTGACCTGCCCTTGCCTAAGGGAGTATGTTTTGCTGCAGAGGTCGGTCTCGCTGGAGAGATACGCCCTGTTCAACGCGTTGATCAACGCATAAGTGAAGCTGAAAAACTAGGGTTCAAAGCCATATTCATTGCCTCAACGGCAACAGACACCAGCCAAAAAAGAAGCATAAGGGTAATCCAGGTCACTAAGATCGAAGAGGTAATCGCTAAAATCTTCGCTAAGGCGCAGGGTTAGGGTGCATTTGGTGCACCGCCTCAATTTGAGCTAGAACCTCATCGCTCAGATCAAGGCGAACACTATCGATGTTCTCTATCAATTGAGATATGTTGGTTGCACCGATTATCGTAGAAGTCACGAAAGGTTTAGTACGCAAATACGCAAGCGCCATTTGAGGCAAGGACAACTCGTATTTTTTAGCAATTTCTGCATAAGCTTCAGTCGCTGAAGTTGCCACCGGACCACTGTAACGATTGTAATTCGGAAAAAGCGTCACCCGAGCGTCTTTAGGTTCTTCACCCCCTAGATACTTACCTGAAAGCACTCCAAAACCTAGAGGAGAATACGGGAGTAGTCCGACGTTTTCGCGATGACTGACCTCAGCCAATCCCACTTCATAGAGACGATTCAGTAGGCTGTACGGATTTTGAACCGTAATCATTTTCGGCAGCGAACTGTCTTTCTTGTGTTCCTCAATGAAACGCATAACTCCCCAAGGGGTCTCATTTGAGAGGCCAACATAACGAATGCGTCCGGCCTTGATATGCCCTGCGAGTGCAGTTAATACCTCATAGATATTATCTTTCCATTCGTCTGAACTGAAGGCCTCAGACGGATAGTCACGCTTCCCAAAAAAGTTAGTATTTCGCGTTGGCCAATGCAGTTGGTAGAGATCAATATAATCTGTTTGCAAGCGCTTTAGGCTATTGCCAATAGCCTCATCAATGCCCTCAGGCGTAAATCCTGTAGTGCGAATATGCTTGGTGAAAGGGGCCTTACCGGCAATCTTAGTGGCAAGCACAATCTCTGAACGTTTACCGTTGGCTTTTAACCAATTTCCGATGATCCGCTCAGTGCCCCCATAGAGCTCAGTAAGGGTGGGCACAGGATACAATTCGGCAGTATCCCAAAACTGTATCCCTTGATCGAAGGCGTAATTCATTTGTTCGAATCCTTCTTCTTGAGTGTTTTGTCGACCCCATGTCATGGTTCCTAAACAAAGCTCACTTACTTTGATGTTTGTATTCGGAAGCGTATTGTATTTCATGGTTTATGCGAGTTCGGTTAAAATAGGGCAGTGATCGCTATGTACTGCTTCTGAGAGAATAACAGCTCTTTTCAAATGTGCCCCTAAGGCTTCTGAAGCCATGGCGTAGTCGAGTCTCCATCCTTTATTGTTCGAACGGGCGTTGGCGCGATAACTCCACCAGGTATACTGGTGCGGCTCTTCGTTAAAGTGACGGAACGAATCGATGAATCCAGCATCTAGAAAACGCGTCATCCATTCGCGCTCTTCAGGTAAGAAACCAGATACGTTCTTGTTGCGAATCGGATCGTGTATGTCAATAGCTTGATGACAGATATTGTAATCCCCAACCACTAACAACTTTGGACGCTCATTTATCAAGCTCACCGCATAGTCTAAAAAGTCGTCCATGTAGGTAAACTTATAATCGAGACGATCGGTATTTGTTCCTGATGGCAAATACATGCTCATGATCGAAATATCGCCAAAATCTGCCCTGAGGTTTCTACCCTCGTGATCCATATAGTCGATACCCGTACCCTCAACCACCTTGTCAGGCTTGGTCTTGCTCAAAATAGCAACCCCAGAGTAACCCTTTTTCTGTGCCGAGAAATAATATTGATGCTCAAATCCTAAAGCCTCAAAGGCCGACTTATCAATCTGATCTTCGGTAGCCTTTATTTCTTGTAGACAAACAACATCGGCGTTCACCGCAGACAGCCACTGGTCTAATCCCTTATTGAGTGCAGCTCGGATACCGTTGACGTTATACGAGATGACCTTCATCTATGCCTCTAATTTTTTGAGCCATGCTGCTAACGAGACTTCTCGATCAAGCACGTTCTTTAATTCGCTAATGGCAATACGTTCTTGCTCCATAGAATCTCTGTGTCTGATGGTCACAGTCTGATCTTCTAACGACTGATGATCTACGGTGATACAAAAAGGAGTCCCAATAGCGTCTTGTCTACGGTAACGACGGCCAACAGCATCCTTTTCATCATATGCCACGTTGAAATCAAATTTGAGGTCGTCGATAATCTGATGCGCCAACTCTGGCAAACCGTCTTTTTTAACAAGCGGAAGTACTGCTGCTTTGTAGGGAGCTAGTACGGCTGGGATACGCATCACTGTGCGTGTTCCATTCTCGAGCTCTTCTTCTTGCAATGACGAAGAGAAAACTGCCAAGAACATACGGTCTAACCCTATCGAGGTTTCAATGACATAAGGAGTGTACGACTGCTCTTGTTCGGCATCGTAGTACTGCATCTTTTTGCCTGAAAACGATTCGTGTCGACTTAAATCAAAGTCTGTCCTAGAGTGTATCCCTTCGAGCTCTTTGAATCCGAATGGAAATTTAAACTCAATATCTGCAGCTGCATCTGCGTAGTGTGCCAATTTTTCATGATCGTGAAAACGGTAATTTTCTTGGCCCATCCCCAGAGACAGGTGCCATTTAAGGCGTGTTTCTTTCCAGTGTTCGTACCAGGTTTTTTGTGTCCCTGGAGGAATAAAAAACTGCATCTCCATTTGCTCGAATTCACGCATTCTAAAGATGAACTGTCGCGCTACGATCTCATTTCTAAAAGCCTTTCCGGTTTGAGCGATTCCGAAGGGAATCTTCATTCGTCCTGTTTTTTGGACGTTCAAGAAGTTAACGAATATCCCTTGGGCCGTTTCTGGTCTCAGGTAGAGCTCCATCGCATTTTCTGCCGAGGCGCCAAGCTTTGTTCCAAACATCAAATTGAACTGCTTAACCTCTGTCCAATTTTTAGAACCCGATACCGGACAGACAATCTCTAGCTCCTCAATCAGCGCCTTAACATCTGCGAGATTCTCTTCTTCGAGCGACTTTGACATGCGCTTGATGATAGTCTCTGAACGCTCGCGAATCTCAATCACTCTTCCGTTGGTAGCTAAAAACTGCTCTTTGTCAAAGGCGTCTCCAAATCGCTTATCGGCTTTTTGAACTTCTTTGTCAATCTTTGCCTCTAATTTGGCCACGTAATCTTCGATCAGTACATCTGCGCGGTAACGCTTTTTCGAGTCTTTATTGTCAATCAGCGGGTCGTTAAAGGCGTCTACGTGCCCTGAAGCCTTCCATGTAGTCGGATGCATGAGAATGGCTGCATCGAGCCCTACAATGTTTTCGTGTAGGCGCACCATGGCTTCCCACCAATAGGTTCGGATATTGTTTTTCAACAACACACCCAATTGGGCATAATCATAAACCGCGCTCAGGCCATCGTATATCTCACTCGATTGAAAAATAAATCCGTATTCCTTTGCGTGAGACACCACATTTTTAAAAAGATCTTCAGCTGGCTTCATGTAGAGTTGTTTGAGGCAAAAATAGAACAATCACATAGACTCAAAAGGCTATAGCCTCAACAAATCACAATACTGCAGGGTTTTGACAGAAAAGAAACAGAATTTTAATCCCATGGGGCTGGCAGCACTGTTTTTTCCAAAACATTGTATGATCTGTGAACGCATTATTGAGCATAGTTATTCTCATTTATGTGTGTCATGCGCATCTTCTATACACCTGTCAATCTATGAATATAATGGCATTCATCCCATGCGACTGCAGCTTACAAATCAAGTCATTGTAGAGGCCGCCTATGCTCCGTTCAACAATACCGCCTATTCGGCACAATTGATTCGGATTTTACACGCTTTGAAGTACAAGAAACAACCGTTTGCCGCTAAAACACTATGTGCTTTAGCGCGTCCACAGCTAAGCGCATTTTTTGAGCATCACCACTTTGACATCCTCGTTCCTGTTCCTTCACACTTTTTGAAAAAATTAAAAAGAGGATACAATCCTGCTGAATTAATCGCACGCGAGATTGCAAAAGAACAGCGTGTGGCCGTCAGTTCAAAATTGCTTTTGCAACCCAAAAGAAAAGCAGCACAGGCCTTGAACGACAAGCATCAACGCACACAGATACCACCCGAAACGTTTCGGGCCAAGGTGACACAAAAGCAAAAAAGGCTTCACGTGCTGCTTGTTGATGATGTGTGCACTACTGGAGCCACCTTGGCGGCATGCTATTGGGAACTTAAAAATCAAGGCGTTGAAAGGGTAAGCTTTTTGAGCCTGTTCTTTACACCTTTAGAATATGAGGTCAAGGTTACACTTGACCCATAAAGTTCGTTTCTTTGCCTTTGTGAAGCAGCAGCACAACACCTCTTGGTTTTCAAAAGCAACTCCCTTTTTGGGATTGATTTTTATTGTGCTGATGGTCGTGTCTTGTGCAAAACGCGGCACCCCGAGTGGGGGAGCTAAAGACACCATACCTCCTGTGATCATAAAGGCTGATCCTCCTTTAGGAAGCACCAATTTCAAAGGAGAACGCATCCGAATTTACTTCGATGAGTACATCAAATTCAAAGGCGTTGAAGATCAGTTCTTGGTTTCTCCGCCGATGGGTACAGCTCCCATTCTAAGTCCACAGGCCAGCCCAAGCAAATACCTTGAGATAGAACTTCAAGATAGCCTGCTACCCAATACGACCTATAGCTTTTACTTTGGGAATGCCGTGGTAGACAATAACGAAGAGAATCCGTATCCCTACCTCAATTATGTGATGGCGACCGGTGAACAAATCGATTCGCTTAACCTAAAGGGTATGGTTAAAGATGCTTACCTGAGAAAGGCCGAGGAGTACATCAACGTGGTCTTATACGCCAATGATACAAGTTATACCGACTCTATCATTTACAAGCAGCCACCGCGTTACCTGACCACCACCTTAGATAGCCTACCCACTTTTGAATTGAGTTTTCTAAGCAAAGGTTCTTATTACATGTTTGCCTTGAAAGACGAGAACAAGAATAACAAATACGATCCGTATCTCGATAAGCTCGCCTTTCTGAAAAAGCCGATCACGCTGCCCACAGATAGTCTTTATTTACTTGAACTCTTCAAAGAAAAGGTTCTCTTTAAGGCTGAGCGTCCAAAGTTTACAGGCTCAAATCATATCACCTTCGGCTACCAATCTGATCTAGACAGCCTGCCAAGACTAGAGCTTTTATCTCAAGTAGACTCTTTATGGAGTTTTACAGAGAAGGTAGCGGACAAAGACAGCCTCAACTTCTGGTTTGAAGCACCCTCAAAGGTTGATTCTTTGCTGTTCACGCTAGCAGGAGGTCAGGCGATTGATACTTTTAAGGTAAAACCGGTTGGGCGTCTTGACAAAGACACGCTCACCTTCAAGATGATCTCAAAATCAAGTCTAGCGCTTAATGAGCGTGTGCAGTTTCGAAGCAGCACCCCGATTAAAGAAATAGACAGTAGCCTTATTGCATTGACTTTATCTGACACCATACAACTCAGTAACGTCTTTGCTATAGGGGCTGATCGTAGAACGCTGACACTAGAGCTTGAGCCAAAGCCAGAGGACTCTTATCGAATGGCCATGCTGCCCGGGGCCATTCAAGATTACTTTGAGCAGACGAATGACAGTCTCTCGTTTCAATTCAACTTTAAGGCATTAGAAGATTTTGGAACTTTGCGCTTTGAACTTGAAAACGCAAAGCCGAATGACTATCCAATGCTCATCGAACTTTTAGATGAGAAAGACACCTTTGTACAGCAGGTCTATATTACCTCAGCACAAGACGCCGTCTTTGAATACGTAAATCCCGGAAAATATTCGATAAGGATCACTGTCGACAGTAACGGAAATAGGCGCTATGATACCGGAAACTTTCTTCAAAAGCGCGAACCAGAACGCATTATTTATGTTCCCGAAACCATAGAGGTTCGAGCGAATTGGGAGGAGCGGCTAAACTTCAAATTACTCGATTAAATGCGTTCCTGGATTGTAATCTTGAGGAGCGCTTAAAGGTTGCTTAATCGTCCCTGATGATCCCGTATCATTGTGAATGATCCATTCTGAAGGCTTAAAGCTTTGAGATCCTCTCAACACCCCGGGGACTCTTAGAGCTCTACCGTCTTCAAACTCATGAGCAGTTCCGCTACCGTCAATTCCGATCTGACCAAAGAGGTCAACGACCTGTCCACTCGGATTCACTAGGGCTATGGTATCGTCTCCGTTAGAATTTGCGGCACTATTAGAGCCTGCCACCAGATGCGGCTGAAAACCATAAAGGGCCATAAAGCCTTCGGCATGCGCAGCAATAACCAGGGGTGATTTAGGCGGCACATACATTCCTGAAAGATCTATCACATGAGAAACCTCTTGCGCGTCAAGATCGCTGGCACCTCTTTGACCAGCTCATCTTTACCCCAAACTTTAAAACAGAGGGTGCCCTACAACTCACAGGGGCGGGCGTGTTTAAAAGGCCCTTTTTGACTCAGAAAAATGGGAGGTATAAAAACTATCCGTTTAGAACCTATGTCGGAACTCAATACAGCGGAGGATACAGCGATCACTTTCCGGTGATCGCCCTGCTTAAGACCACTGTCCCCAAGGAATACGACTGAGGATCATGAGTAGTCCTATGCCGTAGAAAAGGGCAATGCTCTTGAACTTCGCTTTGTTGTCAGACGTCTTTTTATGACGCGACCACCCCACTGTAACTAAAGCTACAGCGATAATATTGGTTACTGGGTGTTCGAGCGCCGTCAATCGCGCAGCAGCATTCAATCCCCCTATTCCCAATTCAGCAATCGCATGAAATCCTTTGGCCGAAGTAAAGTAAACCACTACACCAATTAGAAACTGCAAGTGAAAGAAAGCAACTCCAGCTAGAGAAAGTTTGCGGTCTCTAGAGTCTATGAATTCGCGACCCGTAAGAAATCCATTAAGCGCATTGACGAATGCTAATAGCACAACGCTCAAGGCTAGAAAAGCAATATAAGAGTGTAGAGAGATAATGGTATTCATAGGTTAAGGTGATTTAGTTCTTTGAATTTAATCAATTTTTGTAACGCTTCAACAAGGCTTGGGTCGACTGATCGTGTTCGGCAAAGGTTCCATTTTGCCATTCAGCAAGTATACGGTTAGCCAATTGCTTTCCGAGTTCTACCCCCCATTGATCGTAGCTGAACACATTCCAAACAACTCCTTGAACGAATATCTTATGCTCATATGCACTGATAAGTGCCCCGAGATTGTAAGGGGTCAGGGATTCAATTAAGAAGGTAGTTGTAGGCTTATTTCCTGCAAATACCTTGTGAGGGATAATGTATTGTACTGACTTCAGCTCAACCCCTTTCTCAACGAATTCAGCGGTCACCTCTTCAATAGTCTTTCCTTTCATGAGCGCCTCAGTCTGAGCAAAAAAGTTTGCCATCAAGGCATCTTGGTGGGGTTGGTTTTTATTGAGAGAAGTCCTAAAACCTATAAAATCACAAGGGATGAGTTTTGTTCCTTGATGAATCAATTGAAAAAAGGCGTGTTGCGAATTTGTTCCGGGCTCCCCCCAAACAATAGAACCCGTTTGATACGATACAACCTTTCCAGAACGTGAAGTCGATTTTCCGTTGCTCTCCATTGAAGCCTGTTGCAGATATGCTGAAAAACGATGTAGGTATTGTGTGTAAGGGATGACTGCCTCTGTTTCAGCCTGCATAAAATTGGTATACCATATTCCAAGCAGTGCCATTTTTACCGGAAGATTCTCTGCTGCAGGGGCCTCTGCAAAGTGCTGATCCATGGCGGCGGCTCCTGCGAGCAAGGCCTCAAAATGTTCATAGCCTACACTTAATGCAATCGACAGGCCTACTGCACTCCACAACGAAAATCTTCCTCCGACCCAGTCTGCCATTGGAAACACCATGTCATTAGAAATTCCAAAGCTTGAGGTTTGAGTCAGATTTGTTGAGACTGCAGCAAAGTGTGCAGCTATTGCCTCTTCAGAAGCCTTTTCGACAAACCAACGTCGAACGGTTTGGGCATTCATTAAGGTTTCTTGGGTACCAAAAGACTTTGAAACCACTAGAAATAATGTGGTTTCAGGATTTAATCCTTTCAAGACTTCAACACTATGATCTGGATCTACATTGCTCATAAAATGCACCTTCAAGTGATTTTTATAGTGGGCAAGGGCCTCAGTAACCATTACTGGGCCTAAGTCAGATCCGCCGATTCCAATGTTTACAATGTCTGTGAAGGGTTTATTGGTGTACCCTTTTTTTGCTCCAGAAATGACGGCATCAGATAACGCTTGAATGCGACGCTTGACATCAGCCACCTCTTCGTTCACCTCTTCTCCATTGACCTTTGCATCGCTATGAGCGGCTCTTAAGGCCGTGTGAAGAACGGCTCTTCCTTCGGTTTCATTAATCAAGTCTCCATTAAAATATGCATTTATTGCAGCATCCAAATCAGCGTATGCCGCCAATTCATAAAGAGCGTTCCAAGCCTCTTCAGTAATCAGATTTTTTGAGAAGTCTACATAAAAGTCCTTCCATTCGATGCTCATATTCGACGTGCGTTTTGCATCATTCTTAAAGAGCTCAATGAGGGTTGTAGAATTTAGGGTGTTCGCTAGCGTCTTGAGCCTTGCCCAACTAGGGCTTTGCTCTGGATTATTTTGAGGTAAGGGCATTATCGTCTTTGATCGAGATTTGAGGCCATGAATTTAAGTCATTTTCACCAGGGTATGGTATACACGCCAGTTGTTCAAAGGGCAATTTGATGTAGTCAAAATAATCCTTGGCGAAAGACTTGGCTATAGGAGCGGCCGCAGGGAGTTTTTCTTGTAAAGGATCAACCTGTCTGCCATTTTTCCAAAAGCGATAGCAAACGTGAGGGCCTGATGTGTTTCCGGTCATTCCGATCCAACCTATGATATCACCTTGTTTCACACGCTGTCCTTTTTTGACATTCAGAGCACGCATGTGTAAATACTGGGTGCTATAGGTGACGTTGTGACGAATCTTGGCATAAATACCGTTGCCTCCTCTACGTGTAGCTTCAATGACTTCTCCGTTTGCCGTGGCAATGATAGGTGTGCCCACTGGCGCGGCGTAGTCAGTTCCTTTGTGGGCTCTTGTGCGATTGCCGTAAAAGGCAATTTTTCGCTGCAAGTTGTAGCGCGAAGAGATACGGTAAGCATTGAATTTTAATGGGGCTTTTAGAAAGGTCCTTCTCAAACTTTCTCCTTCTTCATCGTAGTATTCGGTCTGAAGTGTCTTCTCATTAATATTGGCTGCAAAGGCGTAATACGTTTCTCCTTGGTGCTCAAATACCGCAGCTTTGATCGACTTTATGCCCGCCATAGTTCCGTCTCGAAGCCTGCGTTCGTGGGCAATAACTTTAAACTTGTCTCCTTCGTATAGTCTGAAAAAGTCAATGTTCCATGCGTAAATATTTGCCAATTCTTGGCTCAGGTTCTGATCAATTCCTTGACGCTGTAGGGTTTCGTATAAAGACCCCTCAATAACCCCTGAGAGCTGACGCTCCACCAAATCATAAGGGTGTTTTTCTTCGTATACCTTGACCTCATCTCGCAAGTCTGCGACAGTGTAGTTAAGAAAGTCGTTTTCGTAAATGAAAACTACAGGGCGTTGCTCATCGTCACAAGTTCTAAGGATGCGATACGGCTTTCCGACCTGAATTTTTCGTAGGTCAAATGAAGAGCGTGAAGCGCGAGCCGCTTGATCTACTTTTTGGTAATCGGCGTCTCGACCAAGCATGATCTTTCCGAAGGTATCTCCTCTGCGAATCGTGTCGTACTCCACTTCATAAGAAATCATGTCAAACCCAAATTGCATATCAACAGGCATTTTAACCTCTTCTGCTGATGTGCTATCTGCCTCTTCTGCTGATCCACATGAAAAGAGCAATCCGACAATAGCTACAAGTAAAAAATACGATCTAGACATTTTACAAAATTCGAGCATTTACCATGAGCTGTCAACTTGTGGTACAGTAGAATTAATCTCCTAAGACCATAAAAGAGTGCTTAAGCCCCTCAAAGGCATCTAGATCAGCCTTGATCGACCCAAATCGCAGGTCGGCCTGAATTCGAATGGGAACGCGATTGGCATCATCACTTACCCAAAGGGTTAAGGATTCTTCGGCACGAAAAATTCGTCCTGATTTTACTAAGGGCCTAAAGGCAAGACACTTGACTTTACCAAAGGCGGTTTTAACAACCTCCTCGCCCAGATATAGCAACTTAAAATCGTAAATGCCATCGTCATCAAAGAGCATGTCTAATGCCACCTCTTCTCCAACCGCCGTATCCTCTTTGTCAAAACTCTCTCGCAAGTAATAGGTGGCAGAAAGAATATCTTGAATTTTACGATGAATAGGAATACTGAAAGAACTGTCTTTCTTTTTGTTTCTGATTAAAGCCGCTTCCTTTTTGAAATCGAAATCGATGTCAATGTTTTTGGTATATCCGCCTTCGTCAATGTCTCTTATAAAATATATCGGACGGATAGGCTCCACTGAGAAAATGCTTTGATAGACATCCTCAACCTTGAAGAAGATAGAAGCAAATCCGGTCGTACGACCTTCTCCTACAGCATGGTAGGCTGGTTGTCCTTCAAAAATCGTGTCTTTTACCGAAAGTGTAGCATAGCTAGCGTTTAGAAATCCATAGTGTAAGCGGTACTTCAACCACTCACCTGACTGAAAGGTTTGATGAGGGTCCTTCTCCTGAGCATACCCAAAAGAGAGTAGAGAAGCCGAGAGGAGTATACCTAAAAAGTAGCGCATCATGGCTCTATTTTTCTGCAAATTTAGCATTAAAAAAGCCCAGACAGGCTGCCGGGGCTTTTCTTACTAACCAACCAAACTTTAAATCATGAAAAAACAAAAGATAGCTTGGTATCGACCACTTTTGAGATTCTTGAAGAAAGTTACAAAAAGGCGTCCCCAAAACGTTAAATTTTAACGTTATTTAACCTTTGAAGTAATTGATAATCAAATCTTTTACTGCTCACTTCTGAGCGTCAAAAAAAGATCGTATCGCCTGTGCTTGAGAAGAGGTGACTGTAGACAACAAAGCCTCTATAGGAGCATTCTTAATCTTCGAAACGCTCTTAAAATGTCGTAACAATTTATCTGCGGTTTTAGTTCCTATCCCTGGCACTTGCTCTAACTCACTTTGAATGGCTGTAGCGCTTCGTTTTTGACGGTGAAACTTAAGTGAAAAACGGTGTGCCTCATTGCGAAGTTGTTGGATAAGTTTGAGCGTTTCAGAACGCTTGTCTAAATAGAGCGGAACACTGTCTCCGGGAAAGTAAATTTCCTCTAGGCGCTTTGCAATACCTATAATGGCAATCTTTCTTCGCAACCCTAAAATTTCTAGTGACTTCAAGGCCGAGGATAGCTGACCTTTACCGCCGTCAATGACGATCAATTGCGGAAGGTTTTCACCTTCTTCTAAAAGTCTTCGGTAACGCCTGTAAACCACCTCTTCCATACTCGCAAAATCGTTAGGACCCTTGACAGTCTTAATAGTAAACTTGCGATAATCAGCCTTCGAAGGCTTCGCATTTTTAAATACCACGCATGCTGAGGCCGGATTTGTCCCTTGGATATTCGAATTGTCAAAGCATTCGATATGGACCGGAAGTGCATTGAGTCGAAGGTCAACTTTCGCCTGTTCTAAAATACGGTTCGCATGACGGTCTGGATCGACCACCTTCATTTGCTTAAGGCGGTCTTGCCTGTAAAATTTGGCATTGCGCAATGACAGATCTACCAGACTTTTCTTATCTCCAAGCTTGGGGATTTCAACCTTTAGCTCATCAGAAACAGAAACAGCAAACGGCAAGAACAGTGTCTTCGATTGAGCGTTATAGCGCGCTCTCAACTCTACGATCGCTAGGCTCAGAAGGTCTTTTTGGCTCTCGTCGAGCTTTTTCTTAAACTCGAAGGTGTTCGACATTACAACGGCACCCTCTTGTACCTGCAGATAATTAACATAGGCGTGCTGGACATCATCGAGAATGGTAAACACGTCTACTGCTGTGATCTTAGGATTTACGACTGTTGACTTCGCTTGATAAGCCTTCAGTATGCGTATTTTCTCTTTTACGGCTTGCGCTTTTTCAAATTCGAGTGTAGCCGCGTAATTGTGCATCCTTTTCTCAAGTACCTGCAAAGAGGGACGAATGTTTCCTTTTATAATCCCTTCAATCGCCTCAATCTGGTCGTCATACGATTTTTCTGACTGTAAGGCTTGACAAGGTCCTCCGCAGTTGCCGATATGGTATTCTAAACACAGCTTGTACCTTTTGGCTTGCACCTTCTCTTCACTTAAATCGTAATTACAACTTCTCAGCGGATATACCGATCGGATGAGTTCTAGCAAGGTCTTCACGGTCTTCATTGAGGTGTAAGGCCCAAAGTACTTTGATCCGTCGTCAATGCGCCTTCTCGTTGCAAATACACGAGGAAAAGCCTCGTTCTTAATACAGATATACGGATAGGTCTTATCGTCTTTAAGCAGCACGTTGTATCGAGGCTGATGTTGCTTTATCATTGAGTTCTCTAGCAGCAATGCATCTGACTCTGTGGCAACAACAATATGTTGAATCGAGGCGATTTTTGAAACCATCACTCGGGTCTTTCCGTATTCGTGATGTTTAGAAAAGTAAGAAGAGACGCGTTTTTTTAAGTCTTTAGCTTTACCGACATACAGCAGCGATTCTTTGTCGTCAAAAAACTGGTAGACCCCCGGTGTATTGGGCAAAGAGGCAACTTGAATAGCCAGAGGAGCAGAAGACTTGCGTTCAGACATGATGTAAAAGTAGCCATTGATTTCAAAATTTTGAGATAGCTTTAAATCGTGAACAAGCAAGAACTTCGAGCCGAGGCCCTTGAAAAACGCAAGGCCTTGCCTTCAGAATACGTCCAAGAGCAAAGTCTAAAGATTACCAATCAACTTCTTAGACTTGATATCTGGATGCATGAAGTATACCACACCTTCTTGAGTATAGCACATCAAAAAGAAGTTCAGACAGAGCCTTTAATTACCCTTCTTCAGGGCAAAGACAAAACCATTGTTGTTCCGAGAATGAATGAAAACAATGAGCTAGATCACATTTTATTAGAGGAAAGCACAGTAATTGCGATACAGCGTTTTGGAGTTCCAGAACCCCTTAACGGTAATACCATTTCAGACGACCAGATAGACGTCGTTTTTGTGCCCCTATTGTGCTTTGATCGAAACGGAAACCGTTTGGGATATGGGAAGGGCTATTACGATCGATTTCTCTCTAAAACTAAAGCTAACACTTTATTCATTGGCTTGAGCCTACTAGATAAGCTTGAGAATGACCTCGAACCTGCAACCCATGACATCCCATTACACTTAGCCGTCACTCCAGAAACGGTGTATCGTTTTACGCCTTAAAGATTCTCTTGTTAAAGACGAGCAAAATGAAGACTCCCAAGCTTATTGCACTATCTGCGACGTTAAAGACGGGTTCGAAAAACCGAAACGATTTGCCACCTAATCCCGGAACCCATTCAGGCCAAACCGTATCGATTAAGGGAAAGTAAAAGAGATCAACAACACGTCCGAAAAAAAAGCGCTCATAGGCCTCCTTTGGAGAGTTCCATGCAATTTCAGCTACTCTATAGGGGGTGCTCTCAGTGAACAATTGGCCATAGAAAATAGAATCGATGAGATTGCCCAATGCTCCTGCAAAGATGAGTGCAATAGAGACGCTTAGTAGCATCGAACGTCCTCTTGGTTTTGATGAGCGGTACATCCAGATACCAATTCCGATGATGGCAACAATTCGAAAGAGGGTAAGAATAAGCTTTGCATTGGCCTCAGAAATCGGCAAAAAATCACTGAGTTGTGTCCCCCAAGCAGCGCCACGATTCTCTATAAATAAGAGCTTAAACCAAGAAAAAACCTCAACCTGTTCTTGATAGCGAAAGTGCGTTTTCACATAAATCTTTGACCATTGATCAATGATCAATATGAGAAATGCTAAGAAATACGACTTTTTTAAAGACATGCTACAATTGGTTTAGGTAGAGAGAACCTGACTGACTACTTACAGAATAGTGGTAATTATCATTTGGTTTTATAGCCCCAAAGATCTGTCCTTTTTCTAAATGAGAATCCAAATTACCAGAAGGCACATTGAGGTGCACTGCAGCAGTCTTTGTTTTTATGGTGCTTTGTTCAGCTCTATGCGACAGGATTAGACTGCCTTCATCTAACTGTACATTTAATTCACGGTACAATCCGCTCACCTCTAACCTTCCTTGTTGGGCTTCAATCTCAACAAGAACAGCTTCAGGTATACGCATCTCAAGGGTCATTGCAATCACCTTGTGCGCACTCAATTTATCGTTAAGGGAATTAAATGCCGGTACTCGTTGTGGATAAACAGTAAGCCACTGGTCTTCTTGTTGAGTGACCACCACATATTGCATCTGGTATTCACCTTCACTCTTGGTGTTGAGTAATACATCTTTTGAAGCATGAGTAGAGAGCTGCAGCCCTTGGATGAATCGCATGTCGATGGTGATTCCGCGTAATTCAAGATCAGATAAGGTTTTGTTCCATTGAACCTGACCATGGGCCACTAAACCCACGCATAGCATACACCAAAGAAGAGCTCTAGACACTATTTCTGCATCTTCTTCGCCTCTATGCTCAAGGTGGCGTGAGGAACGAGTTTTAAGCGCTCTTTAGAAATTAATTTACCGGTAACTCTGCAGACTCCGTAGGTCTTGTTCTCGATACGCACAAGAGCGCTCTTCAGGTCACGGATAAATTTCTCTTGACGTAATGCCAATTGAGTGTTGGCCTCTTTGCTCATGGTTTCAGAGCCTTCTTCAAATGCCTTGAATGTCGGAGAGGTGTCGTCGGTACCATTGTTTCCGTCATTCATATAGGCGCTCTTAAGCAAGTCTAGGTGTTGTTGTGCCTTGACGATTTTTTCTTCAATAAGTGTCTTAAATTCTTTTAAGTCGGCATCAGAATAACGTGCAATTTCAGACATAACTATAGCTTTTTTAAAGAGAGCTTCGCTTGATAAGAATCAAATGCCACCTCAATGCTAGGCTCAAAAGTTTCTTTTAATTCTAGGTGTTCGCAGAGCGTTTCATTCATTAGGTACTCTCGGTTTTGTTCAACCGCTTTTTGAATACCTTCATCGCCTTCAATATTAAGCAAAATTTTATCGGTTACCTCAAGTCCGCTGTCTTTTCGGAAATTTTGTATGCGATTAACTAATTCTCTTGCAATACCCTCATTTACAAGAGTTTCACTTAAACTGACATCAAGGGCAACCGTGTAACTTCCTGACGAAGCTACGAGCCAGCCCTCGATATCCTTGTTTGTAATTAAGACGTCGTCAAGTTCGAGTGATATGGCCTGACCGTCTACTGTGATATTAAACAATCCTTCACGCTCGATTTGGGCAATATCCTCAGCGGTCATTTGTGCAATTGTTGCTGCAATAGCCTTCATTTGAGGCTTGTATTTCGGACCTAAGGTTTTAAAGTTGGGCTTGATCTCTTTTACGATTACCGAACTTGCATCTTCTAAAAGCTCTATCTCTTTTACGTTTACCTCTGAGGCGAGTAAGTTGAGTATAGGCTCTACCGCGGCACGGGTTACTGTGTTGCTATCGAGCGGAATCATCATGCGCTGAAGCGGTTGACGCACCTTGATCTTCTCTTTTTGTCTAAGCGAAAGTGCCAATGAAGTTAGCTTTTGAGCCAGCTGCATCTTTGATTCTAATTCAGGTTCCCTAAAACGGTCTTCACCTACCGGAAAATCTTCAAGATGAACACTCAATTTTGATTCGTCTTTCGGTGCGAGGTCTTTGTATAGACGTTCTGCGAAGAAAGGAGCTACCGGTGCGATGAGCTTGGCAGTTTGAAGCAGGCAATGGTATAGGGTCTGATAGGCCGCGAGCTTGTCTTGTCCGAAAGACCCCTTCCAGAATCTTCTACGACCTAGTCGCACATACCAGTTACTCAGGTTTTCTTGCACAAAATATGAGATGAGGCGCGTGGCCTTAGTTGCATCGTAGTCGTCATAAGCCTTGGACGCTTGATCAATCAAGGTATTCAATTCAGAAAGAATCCATCGATCGAGCTCCGTACGGTCTTCTAACGGAACCTCCTCTTCTTTTGTCGAAAACCCATCGATATTGGCGTATAAAGCAAAGAATGAATAGGTGTTGTAAAGTGTTCCGAAAAACTTACGTCTCACCTCAGCGACACCCTCTAGGTCAAACTTGAGATTGTCCCAAGGGTTTGCGTTTGAAATCATGTACCAACGTGTGGCATCCGCCCCATATTCATCCAAAGTTTCAAAAGGGTCAATGGCATTGCCCAGTCGCTTTGACATCTTTTTGCCCTCTTTGTCGAGGACCAATCCATTCGAAATCACCGCCTTGTAGGCAATGCTGTCAAACACCAGTGTTCCGATTGCATGGAGGGTATAAAACCATCCGCGTGTTTGGTCGACGCCTTCGGCAATAAAATCTGCCGGAAAAGAAGTGCCTTGGTCAATCAGGTCTTTATTTTCAAAAGGATAGTGCCATTGCGCATAAGGCATAGATCCGCTATCGAACCAAACGTCGATCAAATCAGACTCGCGATGCATCGGCTTGCCTGAAGGTGAAACGAGGACGATGGTATCAACGACATGCTTGTGCAAATCGATCTGATCGTAGTTTGCCTCGCTCATATCTTTTGGATCGAAGTTCTCGAACGGATTCGATTGCATCACTCCTGCTTCAATCGCCTCTTCAATCGCGATTTTCAACTCGGCTACCGATCCAATAATACGCTCTTCTGTTGCGTCTTCGCTTCTCCAGATTGGGAGCGGAATTCCCCAATATCGCGAGCGCGAAAGGTTCCAGTCGTTGGCGTTGGCCAGCCAATTTCCGAATCTTCCTTCACCTGTAGACTTGGGTTTCCAATTGATCTGGGTATTCAATTCGGCCATGCGTTCTTTAACCTCGGTCATCTTCACAAACCAAGAGTCGAGCGGGTAATACAATACGGGTTTATCGGTTCTCCAGCAGTTTGGATAAGAGTGGACGTATTTCTCGACCTTAAAGGCCTTGTTCTCTGTTTTTAGCTGAATGGCAATTTCTACGTCTACCGATTTCTCAGGCGCCTCTCCCTCCGAATAATAAGCGTTCTTAACAAACTTGCCACCGTAAAGACCCAACTCTTTTCTAAAGCGTCCCTGCAAATCTACAAGCGGAACTTTTACCCCATTTTCGTCTAAAATGAGCATCGGTGGAACAGGCGGATTGGCTTGTTTTGCGGCTAATGCATCATCAGCTCCAAAGGTTGGGGCTGTGTGCACAATTCCGGTCCCATCCTCTGTCGTTACAAAATCTCCAAGGATAACTCGAAAGGCATCCTCTGGTTGATCAACGGGTTGCACAAAATCTAGAAGCTGCTCGTAGCGCGCACCTGATAATTCTTTACCCGTTACACTAGCCAATCTTCTATACGGAATCGTCTTTGACGAAGGGTCAACGGCAAGTGGGCGCTCAGAAGCTTCGGCTTCAACATATTTTGAACCGAACTGTGCACCAACTAAATCTTTGGCAATGACCACCGCGACGGGGTCAAAGGTATATTGGTTGAAAGTTTCAATCAGCTCATAGGTGATCGATGGACCAACTGTTAGTGCTGTATTTGACGGCAATGTCCAGGGTGTGGTCGTCCAGGCCAAGAAGTATATTGACCCTGAATACGCCTGACTAAATGCCTCTGGCATGCTAGCAGAAACGGCCTTGAATTGAGCGGTAATCGTGGTGTCGGTTACGTCTTGATAGGTCCCTGGCTGATTGAGTTCGTGCGAGCTCAATCCTGTTCCGGCCATTGGAGAATAGGGTTGAATGGTATACCCCTTGTACAATAACCCCTTATCGTAAATCTGTTTGAGCAACCACCAAACAGACTCCATATATTTTGAGGTATAGGTCACATAGGGGTCGTTCATATCGACCCAGTAACCCATCTTTTCGGTCAACGTATTCCATACTCCAGTGTACTTCATGACCGCCTCACGGCATGCCTGATTGTACTCCTCTACAGAGATGGATTTTCCGATGTCTTCTTTGGTGATACCCAACTCTTTTTCTACACCGAGTTCAATCGGAAGTCCGTGAGTATCCCATCCGGCTTTGCGACTCACCTTAAAGCCTTTCATCGTCTTGTAACGCGGAAAGATATCCTTGAGCGTACGTGCCATGACGTGGTGAATTCCGGGCATTCCATTCGCTGAAGGTGGGCCTTCGTAAAAGACAAATGAAGGGTTTTCAGATCGCGTGCTTACGCTTTTCTCAAAGACATCTTCTTTCTTCCAGAAGTCGAGAATTTCTTCGGCTACCTTTGGTAGGTCTAACTGCTTGTATTCGTTAAAATTACTGCTCACCTTGACCGCTTCATTTTAGAAGAAGCAAAAGTAAGCATTTGAGCGCCAATTCAAACCCTGCCTAGCGACGAGTTTGAACACCTAGAACAAGCTGCCTACCCGGGCCAGCTATTCCAGAAGAATACGGCCGGTAACGCTGATTAGTTATGTTTTCAAGTGCCATAAAAGCCTGCCATTTGCGCAGCTCATAATTGAATCTGAGATTCATTGTGTGCCAAGACGGACTATACGGGTTTCCTTCTGCATCCAAGGCGTACATAAATGCTTTTGAGCGCTCAGAAAGAGCAAGTCTTTCATAGGGTATAGCACCGTTCATATCCCATCCTGCTAAGGCGCTAAACTTTCCGTTCAAATAGCGCATCTGAAACCTTCCAAAAAAGGGGGGCGCATGCCTCATATACGATTCTTCATCTTGCTCATCGGTTTCAATGCCACGGGTAAAATTGGCCAAAGCCCATGCTGAAAACTGACGGCTAATTGCACTGAAGAGCGAGATCTCTGCTCCATAAACGCGTGCATCAGAACCGTTTTGTATAGCCAGCACCTCACTCAATGCACCTCGATAATCAATGGTGGAAGCCCCTCTATACGTAAAGGGCCTGCGGATGAGAGCATCATTCAAAACAGAGTGAAAAAAGCTAGTGTCAAGCCATAGCCTGCGCTTCCATCTTCTGCGTATCCCTAACTCTGTAGAGAAGGCCCTTTCAGGATCTAGGTTTGGATTAGGCACCACCAAGCTACCGGGTTCAGAATCAAACACCTTGGCGAGGTCGTCAATATTAGGTGCGCGAAAAGCAGATGAGGCGTTCAACCTAAAGTACCATTCTCTGCTGTGATCGTAATTCAGTCCTGCCGAATAGGTAAGCGCTGTTACGTCTGTCTCTTGTAGGCCAAACATCTCGGTAAATGGATGCTTTGAAAAATCTATGGTGCTTTGAACGTGATTCAGGCGCATTCCACCATTAAATACAAGGCGTTTCAAAAGTTCGTGTTGAAGTGCGAGATAGGCTGCTGCTGCATTCCACTCAGCTCCATCCGGATAACGAGAGACAATGGGTGTTCGCGTATCGCTTTCTGGATCAAGCATAGCCGCACTAGATCCAATGCGATTTAAATCTAGCGCTACCCCATAACGCACTAGACTTCTCTCAGAAAAAATACGCTCGCCATCTAAAGAGAGGTTGATCACATCTACCGTTTCTGAGGCTTCATTTAGAAGGGGGTGCTGAAATCCTCTGTCGAATCGCGATTCATTGAAACGCTGATAGGCTGAACTCAATTGATGTCTTGTTTTCTCTGCCTCATGATTGAGCTTGTAATAGGTCATAAACCATTGCTGTGGACCATAATACCATTCTGCCGCCCGAGGTAATCCGTCTCGAGTTTGGATCAGGCGATCGTATCGCGCAAAATCAGAGGTAGTGTTGTAAAAAACCCCCACTTGTTGATCGAGGGTAGTGCTAATTCGGTGTTTTGCTTTTACCAGAAAATGATACGAGTCAAAACCACTTGAAACCTGACGTCTTGGATTAGGATTTTCGACAACTTTATCACCTGCCGATGTCGAGCTAACATAAAAAGTGCGTAGGTATTCTTCGGGCCCATTTTTACCCATCTCTAGGTCTCCGAGCGACATACGTGAAACGCTAATTAAGCCCGATATCTTCGGGCTCACTACCTTGTGAGAGACATGAACGGTACGTTCTGAAGAGGCCGTAGCTGCGCGCAATGCGTAATCGGTCTGATGCAAGGTTTTATCGGTCAATTCAGGCGCTTCAAGGGTTCTGGTGTAAAAATTCATCACTCCCCCAATCGCATCGCTACCTGAAATTACGGTACCTGGTCCGTATAATACCTCTGCACGATCAAGTGCAAACGGATCTATAGATATTACATTTTGGATGTTTCCGCCTCTAAAGATGGCATTATTCATGCGGATGCCGTCAACGGTAATAAGTACGCGATTGGTCGCAAATCCGCGAATCATTGGACTTCCACCTCCGAGTTGGCTCTTTTGCACAAAAACGGCTCCTGAACGCTCCAATAAATCGGCCGCGGTTTGGGGCTGAAAGAGTTCAATTTCTTGGGATCCAATTTTTCTAATATGCACAGGTATCTTGCGTGCAACATCGGCAAATCTCGAGGCAGAAATAACTATTTCGTCTAGCCCTTCAGATTGGGTTGAAAGTAAGATGGTTTCGCGTTGCTTTATGGTAGATTTCAGTCGCGTAACCAAGCCATGCCCCATATGTCTAAAAAAGAGTACTTCTTTAGGGTTGAAGCGATCCAGCTCGGCACGTCCAGCCCCATCAGTGGTGGTGAACGTACTGCGTGATTCGTTGTAGATAATAACCCCTGAAAGCGGGTCTCCGCTCAGCGAATCCTTTACCACCACCCTTTGCGCGACAGCAGAGAGGCTGAATAGGCTTATAAAAAGTAGAACAAGGTTCTTCATTAAAAAATCGACTGAATGATCTCAAGCGACTTAGGATATTTAAATCCTGCGATTTGAGCCGATAGATAGCCTAACAGACCTTCTATAAGTTCTTTCCGCATCGCTTTGACATCATTATGCGGCGTTTCTTTATCAAAATCTATGCCTAAATAAACCGCCAATCGTGCAGAAGCCTGCACAGAAAGTGCCTGAGAGGCTGAGAATGTGTATGTAAAAGTCCCCTCATTCAAATCAAAAACCTGTCCTTTCTTGTATTCTTGGTCAGGATAACACCCTAAAAATCGGGTGGTTCCAATTAAAAATCTAATAAGAAAATCAGAGCGAGGTTTCTCGCTCTCAAGCAGCGCAACCTGATCTAAGGCAAAGTCAAAGAGATCTAGCTCTGGATGACCCTCAGAGAGTACAGAGGCAATGACCTCGGCCATAAATAGTGCAACATTAGACTTTATAACATCAGAAAGGTAACCTTGTCCGATCAACAAAGGTTTGGCCTCTTTGATAGTATATAACTGAGATGTATTTGATGTAGTGACCACCGCATTAAGCAGTGTCAAAGATTGAAAATATGAGGCCCTTAACCCTTTTTTTTTTACACCGAGTACGCCCTTTACGAGATAAGACTGTAGGCCAAGCTCTCTCGTAAAGGCACGCACAATCAGACTCGTTTCTCCATACCTGAGTCTATTTAGAACAATGAGGTCGGTGTGTACGGTCTGGGTGCTCAATAGGCTTAAATCACTCCTTGGGCTAACATGGCATCGGCAACTTTAACGAATCCTGCAATATTTGCGCCTTTCACGTAATTGCAATATCCGTCTTCTTCCATTCCGAATCGCGTACACGCATCGTGAATGTCTGCCATAATTCCTTTGAGTTTCACGTCTACCTCTTCTCGTGTCCAGCTAATGCGCAGCGAATTTTGAGACATCTCAAGTCCTGAGGTTGCAACACCTCCTGCATTTGAAGCTTTACCTGGAGCAAAAAGTATTTTATGGTCGTGGAAGGTATGAATAGCTTCTGGGGTTGAAGGCATGTTGGCTCCTTCAGAAACAGCGATTACACCATTTTTGATAAGTAGTGCCGCATCTTCACCTGTGAGTTCGTTTTGAGTCGCACAAGGCATTGCAATTTGGCATTTAACCTCCCATGGTCGCTTTCCTTCGTGGTATGTGGCATTCGGATACTCCTTTACATAGGTCATAATACGGCCACGCTTATTGTTCTTGAGGTCTTTCACGAACTCAAGTTTTTGAGCGTCAATTCCATCCGGGTCATAGATAAATCCGCCAGAATCTGAGAGCGTCAACACCTTTCCGCCAAGCTGAAGTACTTTCTCAGCAGCAAACTGTGCCACGTTTCCAGAACCTGAGATGACTACCTCTTTGCCTTCTAGGCTTTCTCCTTTGGTTTGAAGCATGCTTTGTGCAAAATAGACCGTTCCATACCCTGTTGCCTCAGGGCGAATTTGAGAGCCCCCCCAGCTCAATCCTTTACCAGTAAGTACCCCGGTAAATTCATTTCTCGTCTTTTTATAAGCACCGAAAAGGTATCCGATCTCGCGTGCACCAACCCCGATATCCCCGGCCGGAACGTCGGTGTTTGGCCCGATGTGTCGGCACAATTCAGCCATGAAGGCGTGACAGAAACGCATCACCTCGTCGTCAGACTTTCCCTTGGGATCAAAGTCTGATCCGCCTTTTGCTCCTCCCATCGGAAGAGTAGTCAAACTATTTTTAAACACCTGTTCGAAAGCCAAAAACTTAAGCACGCTGGCATTCACTGTAGGGTGAAAGCGCAATCCTCCTTTATACGGACCAATCGCAGAATTCATCTGAATTCTATAACCGCGATTTACGTGAATCTCACCCCTGTCGTCAACCCAGGCTACTCGAAATGAAATCAAACGTTCAGGCTCAACCATGCGCAGCAGAATATTCTTGCCATGGTAAATATCGTGTTGCACAATGTAAGGAATCACGGTGTCGGCCACCTCTTGAACCGCCTGTAAAAACTCGGGTTCATGACCATTTCGATTACATACTTCTTGCATGAAGTTGTCAATCGCGCTTTGGGTATCTGAGTGCATTTTTTGAACAATTATGAATTATGATGCAAAATTATGCTATTTCCGATCTGATAGAGGGCTTAAATTTTCAAATTCGCAAAAGTTTTTACCTATGTGGGCGGTAGGGCTTTCTTACTTTTGTAGACGTCCTTAACACCTGCTTATGAAACAGATTTACCACCTTGAAACGTGTAAAACCTGCCAAAAAGCCTTAGCGCTTCTGAGTCCAGATCAAGGGACAGAACTCATTGAGATCAAGTCTCAAGGGATCAGTAAAGAGGCATTAGAACACATGGCGCAACTCGCAGGGAGCTATGAGGCGCTCTTTAGTCGAAGAGCCATTTTGTATCGCCAGCGCAATTTAGGAGAACAACAACTGAGCGAAGACGATTATAAAAACCTGATACTAGAGCATTATACCTTTTTGAAACGTCCGGTTGTAGTCACCGATCGTGAGATTTTCATCGGAAATTCAAAAGCGGTTTTAGAGGTTGCTAAGTCGGCCTTACATTCATGAAAAAAAGAATACTTGCGCTTTTAGCAGCCCTTGGAGCGACCACTTTATACGGTCTGAATCACACGGTGGCAAAGGGAATTATGCCGGAGCACCTCAGTCCTTTTGCCTTTATTTTTCTTCGGGTGATCGGTGGATTTGTGTTTTTCTGGGCCGCTACCTGGTTTGCGCCTAAAGAGCGAATAGATGGGGCTGATTTCAAAAACATATTCTTAGCAGCTGTTTTTGGAGCATGTATCAACATGCTCTCGTTTTTCTCTGGATTAGAACTGTCGACTCCGATCAATAGTGCCCTTATTGTCACCACCACTCCGATCACTACCCTGGTACTCTCTGTCATATTTCTGAAAGAGGAAGTAACCAAGCTCAAAACCTCAGGGATTGCCCTAGGATTCTTAGGCGCCCTAAGCCTCATTCTCCTTGGCCAAGAGGTTCGCTCTGACGCCCCTAACCCCACCTTGGGTAACACACTTATCATGCTAAATTCTATTTCGTACAGTATCTATCTGATCATTGTGCGGAACCTGATGCAGAAATACAATGCCTTTACGATCCTCAAATGGATTTTCACCTTTTCGCTCCTGCTCAACACGCCTATAACCTTGAACGATTTTATGGCTATAGATTGGCCGGGCATTCCGCTTTGGGGATACGGCACCATAGCCTTTGTGGTCATCGGTGTTACCTGTATGACCTTCTTGCTCAATGCTTATGCCATGAGTGAACTAAAAGCCTCGACCATCGGAGTATTCTCTTATGTGCAGCCCGTCATTGCAATCGTTTTCGCTGTTATTGCCGGAAAGGATCGCTTTACGGCTACCAAAATTGCTGCGGCTACCCTAGTCTTTACGGGGGTATTTATGGCCACCCGTAAAAAGGCCAAACCCAAAGAAGTTTCGTAGCTTTAAGAAATTCAAAAATGCTATGAATACCATTCCTAAAGGTCTCGAAGGAGCATCTTTGCCCGTGATCGCGGCTCCAATGTTTTTAGTTTCAGGACCCGAACTCGTCATCGAGTGTTGTAAAAACGGAGTTGTCGGAACCTTTCCAGCTTTAAATGAAAGAACAAGTGAGGGATTTGAACAGTGGCTAATTGAAATCAAAGAGGCCCTATCGGAATTCGAGAAGACAACCGGTAAGAAGGCTGCTCCTTTTGGGGTGAATCTCATTGTGCATCCGACCAATACCCGACTTCAAAAAGATGTAGAAATCTGCGTCAAACACAAAGTCCCATTAGTTATTACCTCATTGGGTGCCATTTCAATTTTAGTTGATGCCATCCACAGTTACGGCGGACTCGTGTACCACGATATTGTCAAAAAACGTCATGCCGAGAAGGCAGCAGAGGCGGGAGTAGACGGGCTCATTCTTGTGTCTGCAGGAGCGGGAGGACATGCCGGTACTATCAATCCAATGGCGCTCATTAAGGATGTGCGAAAGGTGTTTGACAAGACAATCGTACTGGCCGGAGCCATCAGTACCGGAACAGATATCGCAAGCGTTTTACAAATGGGTGCTGACATGGCCTATATGGGAACACGCTTTATCAATACCACCGAAAGCCGAGCACAAGAGGAATACAAAGAGATGATCGTAAACAGCACCTCTGACAAAATCATACATACCGCCGCAGTCTCGGGTATCCCTGCCAACTTTATGGAGGCCAGTCTTGAGGCCGCGGGAATAAAACCAGAAGACTACAAGAAAGAGGGCAAATTAGATCCAGGGCTCGACATGAATTCTGAGGCTAAGGCATGGAAAACAATATGGTCTGCAGGACATGGAGTAAGTGCGATTGACGATGTTCCTTCAACAAAGGAGCTTATTGACCGATTAAGAGCTGAACTCCTAGAGGCTATGGAAACCCAACAACAGCGACTAGATTGGTTAAAATCATTAGTGTAACTTGCCTTACCCAAAGGGGTAGTTTAACTTTACACATCTAATCTGATTTCAATGAAAAAGACCTTATTACTCGCCCTATCAGTCGTGCTTTTCAGCTGTGGAGAAAGCCCTAAGAGAGAAGAAAGCAAAGGCTTCGAAATGTCGAGAACCAAAACTCAAGCAAGCACCAGCGAATCTGAGGGGGTTCCGGTTGATTTGAACAATAAAGGTATCGGCCCAATTAGTTCTTACAGTTTTTCAACTGAAGTAAATACCACTTTGTCTGAACAAGGAAAAGGCATTTACAACTCTAAATGTACTGCCTGTCACATGGCCAATCAGCGCATGATCGGACCTGCAATCAGCGGAGTATATGAAAGAAGAAGTCCTGAATGGGTGCTTAATCTACTCTTGAATACAGATGAGATGTTGAAGAAAGATCCCATTACCATTGCGCTCCTCAAAGAGCACAACAATGCGATCATGAACAACCAGAACCTCTCTGAAGACGAGGCGAAAGCCGTTGCCGAGTACTTAAGAACACTTTAATAAATCCCATGCCCACCAAGCCAATCTTTGGCGTTATTGGGGGTGGAAGTTTCGGTACCGCCTTAACTAAAATTCTCAATGACAACGGATACCCTGTGCAGTGGTATGTACATGAAGAATCCGTGGCCAATGCTATTAACGCCACAGGCAAGAATCCAAATTACCTCAAGGAGGTCAGCCTGAATACAGATCTTGTTCGGGCGAGTGTTTCACTTTCAGAAAGCCTAGATGGAGTATCTGTGGTCTTTCTCGTGGTGCCCTCTGCGTTTGTGCACAGCTTATTGCACGATCGAAAATTCTTACTCAAAGATCAAGTGGTGTTTTCTGCCATTAAGGGAATCGTTCCTGAGACCGGACAAGTCATCCAAGAATACCTCATCGATCATTGCAATGTCAGCGAAAAAACCTTTGGGGTGATCGCGGGCCCAGCACATGCTGAAGAGATTGCCTTAGAGCACATGTCTTATTTAACCGTGGCCTCTAATGCAACCCCATGGGCTATCATGATCCAACAAGCACTGTCAAATCACTACGTCAAAGTAAACCTCACCGTTGACAGTATAGGTATAGAATATGCCGCAGTACTAAAAAACGTTTATGCCATCGCTTCGGGTATTGCAGATGGTCTAGATTTTGGAGACAATTTTCAGAGCGTTCTCATTTCGAATGCCATTCGAGAAATGAAGCGTTTTATTTCGAGAGTCCACAAAATCAAACGGAACATCAATCATTCGGCCTATCTAGGAGACCTTTTGGTAACCGCCTATTCAAAACACAGTAGAAATAGACAGTTTGGGCTTTTGTTGGCACAGGGCAAGACCGAAAACGAAATTAAACAGTCGATGTCTATGGTGGCCGAAGGAGCTTTTGCAGTTCGACCTTTATATGCCATTGCCAAAAAACAAGATCGAAAGCTAAAAACCCCAATACTTGATGCTGTCTACGAAGTTTTAGCCAATCAGCAAGACCCGCAGAAAATTTTTGAAGCGCTAAAGCTTAAGCTTACCTAATTAGAGGTATTCTTTTTCAACGAAATAGTGCACTAAGGCCTCTTTCATAAGTCGTGATTGTTCTCCTGCCTTAAGGAATGGGAGTTCTTCAACAACATGATAATGTGGCCACATGTCTTCATCGTAATGGGAGAAAGCGTAATAGCCGTAGGGCTCGAGCAATCTGCAAATAGCGATATGGATCACATTAATCTTTTCGTCTTTACTAAACTTACGGTGTAACTGCCCGAGCTCTTGCAGTCCTACAATAAACAGTATTTGATCTAGCTCAAGTGGGTCGGCGTCTGAGAATTGATCAGACAACTTCAGCACCAAAGCGTCGTATTGTTCTTTTAGGCTCTTAGGCTCACTCATGACACAAAATTAGGGACATATTATGCGCAATACAGTGTTTTCTAATTTTTATAGCGCCCATAAATGTCGCATCTACCTGGTTTAGAAGTACATTAGATGGTGTGTTAGATTAGTTTTGTTTGATCCAATTCTTCAGTCTTGACGATACCAAACAAACCCGTTAAAACCCTCTTCTTAGCCGAAGAGGGTTTTTTGGTTTATGGGGCTAGATTTCTACCGGGTTCTCCGGGATAGTGCTGTTCAACGGGGTCGCTTTGCCAGAATTCTTTCGATTGCACATCAAGCACGCTTACCGCCCCTTTAAATGCCGCTCCGGTGTCTATATTCCAAACATTCGCCGCACGTGTGGGAGTTACGACCCCTTTCTTTGAGATAGGTGTATGCCCGATAAAGATTTCGTGGTAATTGTTCAGCCGTTGAGGTAGTTCTTGAGCTCCTGACTGCTCTACTACTCTAGCGAGCTCCCATAGGGTGCGGTCCCAGTAGTACATCTTAGCAAAATACTCGTGCTGCACACCTCTTAGATTGGTAAACCCGGCATGCAAAAACAAGCGGTTGCTTACAGGGTCCAAATAATAGTCTTCTAGACGCTGTAGAAAGGCAATGTGTTGATCGACTTTCTGTTGACTCTGGGCGTCGTAACTGTCTTTTGTTTGTTGTCCGCCATGTAACAACCACGTCTCTGGAGCTTCTGATTTGGTGAGATAATTCAAACATAAATCGTCATGATTACCTCTTAAAAAGGTGCAGTTGATAGTGCCTCCAAGAGTGATTAGAAAATCAACCGTTTCGGCCGCTTCACTCCATGCATCTACATAGTCTCCAAGAAAAATAAGATGGTCGTCGGGTTTTAGATTTGCTCTTTCTAATGCTTGCTCAAGTGCTCGTTTTCCTGAGTGAACGTCTCCAACAACTAGGGTTCTTCCCAAATCAAAAGTTTTGCCCAAAAGTAGTACTTTGGAACTCTTATGTCTAGTCTATGTCACAAGTAATTTGCGTTGGAGAACTGCTGATCGACTTTGTAGCGAAGCACCATTCGGCGGCGATTGAATCAGCCGAAAATTTCACCAAAAAAGCGGGAGGGGCACCCGCCAATGTTGCCTGCGCAGTGCGGCGCTTAGGACAGAAAGCACTATTTGCCGGAGCGGTAGGTAATGACCCCATGGGTAACTTTCTAGTTCATACGCTCGAAGCTGAAGACATAGATGTTTCGTTCATGCAACGAACCAGAGCATTTACTACGCTTGCCTTTGTAGCCTTATCAGATGAGGGAGAGCGCGACTTCTTTTTTTCAAGGGGCGCAGATGCAGGATTGACATACGATTCGAAATTAGCTGCTCAGTTCAAAGATTCTATAGTGCATTTTGGTTCAGCTACAGCCTTTCTTGAAGGATCGCTGAACGAAACCTATCACCGCTATTTGAATGACGCTCTTTCATCGGCTAAGCTGGTGAGTTTTGATCCGAATTATCGGTCAGATTTATGGAAAGTTAACAGCGACTCGTTTGTTGAACAATGTCTTGAGTTTAGCCAAAAGGCTCATCTCTGTAAATTCAGCGAAGAGGAGGCCTACTTTCTATCTGAGCAAGCATCCCATGAAGAGGCTGCGGCATTTTTTCATCGCTTAGGAACTCGTATGATTTGCATAACCTTGGGCAAAAAAGGTACTTTTTTAAGTGTTGACGGCAGCGCATGCTATGTTGAGAGTATCGCAGCACAACCTGTAGACACCACGGCAGCCGGAGATGCCTTTATTGGAGCCCTCTTGTATCAATTTTCACAACAAGAAGATCCCTTAACCTGCATGAGTGATATAGAAATCATAAAGGAGATGGTTCGTTATGCGAACAAAGCTGGCGCCTATACCACTCAATCGTATGGTGCCATTGAGGCCTTACCCTATGCAAAAGACCTTGAAAGCTTGTAAAGCCAATCAACTGTAATGCACCTTGCGCAAAATGCGAAGCGCCTGTTTGGCCGTCCTGTATACATTTTCATCAATAGACTTTAGCAGTTCTTTGGCCAACTCCATTTGATCCTTGGCTGCATCGAAACCATTGAGATAACATATCAAATAGGTGTCGGGCAATTGCTTTAGGTCGGCTCTTTGTTGCTGGGTCAATGCTGTCTTTTGCTTCATTAATTGCAGCAATGTATTATTGGTGTTGTAAACGTGAAAAAGGTCTTTAGTCTCGTATCTAGGAGGCTCAAATACCAGCTCAGAATTCATGGTGTAAGATCCGTTGTCGTTAAACGTAATGTCGAGGCGTTCGAGCGGATAGTATTTTTTTGAACCCAAGCCCATATAGACATACTCTAAGAGGCTAAAACTGTCATCGGTTACCTGTATTTCAACCTCATCAAGGGCAGAAAAGAAGAGCCTAACCTGTTCATTGATCAGCTCAATATCAACACGAGAGAAGTACTCTTTTCCTTTTACTTTTTTGGATTGACCGGCCCAACACACCACAAACTGCTCTTTAAAAACCTTGTAAAAACTAGGGAGGTCAGGATGTCTGTTTTTCATGAAGTCAATAACTCCATCTAGGGTCAACTCTATATTGTTTTCGGCCTGCTTCTCGAGGCCGGCAACCACCTCAGAATTGACATCGACGAGGTCTGACTTGAAGTTTTTCGGCATGCTAATACTTCCGTCTCTGTAGAATACCGATCCGCCGTAGTACTTCCATATATTTTTTCGCAGGGCGCAAATCTTTCCGATAGAGCGAATAGTCACTAGGCCCACCACCCTGTTTTCAGGCAAGTGCGGAAAGGGAATATTCTCGTAAGAAACTAATGGAGGGTTTTCGAGATAGGCATTGACTAGGTTTTGAATCTTACTGTCGTCAAAGAAATCTACTCCTACGATCGCATTGTCTCGGTCTTCGACCCCTATTACGATAAAAGAATTGTTCTTCGGGTTGCTGTTTGCTAGAGCACATATGTGCTTCAAGAACTTTGCTTTGCCTTCTTTTTCTCCAATAGCAATAAAGCGCTTCTTGTCGTAAAAACTATTCTCGTCGTTGTGCGCGAGAAGATTCTTGATCAGAAGGCGTTTATTAATCATAGGCTATGGGACTCTTCTTCCTTGACTTGCCTCTAGAAGTACAAACCAATCTTGAAGTTCGAGATCAACCTTTGAGGCCTTTAGTAGGTCGGCGAGTCGCTCGGGCTCGGTGGTTCCAACAACGGGGAGCACTCCAGAAGGATGTTTTTTGATAAAAGCAATACCAAGTCCTGCTAATGAAAGGCCGTATTTCTTACAAAGCGGATCGGCCACCTCACGAATGCGCGCTGCCCTCTCGTCTTGGGCATCAAAAAGTTCGCCAAGAGGCTTCCAAGCCATAGGAACAATAGATTGGGCGAGGGCCTGATCTAGTGTGCCGTCATACATCACGTCAGTGTGGGTTATCGAAAACTGTACTTGATTGTATTGAACCGGAGTAAAGCGCGAAATGGCATCTACCTGGTGAGGCAAGAAGTTCGACAATCCAAATGATTTGATCTGGCCGCTTTCAAGAAGGGCCGCAATAGCTCTACCGATTTCTTCAGGAACCAACAGGGGGCTGGGTCGATGAAGCAATAGCGCATCAATGTATGATGTTCTTAGTTGTTCTAGACTGCGTTGCACCGAACACATAATGTAATCGTAGTCGTACTGATAGTGTTTCACCTGATGATCTCGACCTCGGGTCATTTGAATTCCACATTTTGTGATCAGTTGAACAGAGGAACGCTCAATGTTGCTCTGTTCAAAGGCAGCGCCAAATTCTGTTTCAGTGGTGTAATCGCCGTAAATATCTGCATGGTCAAATGAGCTAACTCCCATAGAAACAGCAGATTCAATGCGTTCTGTCATTTGGTCTGTGCTCAGGGCTTTTCCCCATTTTCCCCAAGTCATGGTGCCCGCAATAATCTCTGAAAAGTGCATGTGAAAATTCTTTGGGTTGAAAATACGATTTTTAAAACGGTCTAAATAAGCCTCAAGCCTAGATAAATTGGGCTTTTTTAACCAATAATTAACAAGGAGGTCGGGATAGAATTATCAATTTGCGCCCACAAAAATCTGAGTAAAAACCGAAGATCGTGGATATAACTGCTTTGAATGAGAAAATTGCACAAGAAAGTGCGTTTATAAGTGTCTTAAGATCCGAGCTTTCTAAGAAGGTTGTGGGTCAAAAGCACATGGTTGACAGCTTACTGATTGGGCTTTTAGCAAAGGGACACATTTTGCTAGAGGGTGTCCCTGGATTGGCCAAAACCTTAGCCATCAACTCGCTTGCACAGGCTGTAAAGGGAAGCTTTAGCAGAATTCAATTTACACCAGACCTCTTGCCTGCCGATGTCATCGGAACAGTGATTTACAATATGAACGAGCAGCGGTTTGACGTAAAGAAAGGGCCGGTTTTCGCAAATTTTGTCTTGGCAGACGAGATCAACAGGGCTCCTGCTAAGGTGCAGTCTGCTCTTCTAGAAGCGATGCAAGAACGCCAAGTCACTATTGGAGACGAGACTTTCAAACTTGAAAGTCCTTTCTTGGTGATGGCTACTCAAAACCCTGTAGAACAAGAAGGAACCTATACCCTACCTGAAGCACAGGTAGACCGCTTCATGCTTAAGGTAGTAATTGACTATCCCCAAGCTGAGGAAGAACGCGTGATCATCCGCCAAAACCTTGACCAAGCCGGTGAGGCTATCAAGCCCGTGATGACCGCTAAAGCCCTGCTTAAAGCTCAGGAGGCTGCCGCTGAAGTGTACTTAGACGAAAAAATAGAGACCTACATTGTAGACCTCATCTTCGCCACGCGATATCCTGCGAAATATGGTTTAGATTCATTAGAGGCCTACATCAATTTTGGAGCTTCTCCTCGTGGTAGTATTTCACTGGCCAAGGCAGCGAAGTGCTATGCCTTTATCCAAGGCCGAGGGTTTGTGATTCCTGAAGATGTGCGTGCTATTATTAAAGACGTATTGCGTCACCGTATCGGTCTGACCTATGAAGCAGAAGCCGATCTCATCACTTCAGAAGCCATCATCGATAAGATTGTAAGCGCCGTTCAAGTGCCTTAACGCAATGGATAAAAACGTATCTGATATTCTCGCCCGCGTTCGCAAGATTGAGCTTAAAACGCGCAGGCTTTCTGACGATTTGTTTGGAGGTGCCTATCACTCTTCATTCAAGGGTCGTGGTATGACCTTTAGCGAGGTGCGAAAATATGAGTACGGAGACGACGTTAGAACCATCGACTGGAATGTGACTGCACGCAACCGCGAGCCCTATTCTAAAGTGTTTGAAGAAGAGCGAGAGCTCACACTGATGCTCGTAGTAGACGTTAGCCCGTCTGGTATTTTTTCGACTTCAAGCCAAACCAAAATCGAAAAAAGTATTGAAATCGCTGCTATTCTAGCTTTTTCAGCCCTACAAAACAACGATAAGGTAGGCTTACTTGCATTCTCAGACACTGTTGAGCGTTTTATCGCTCCAAAAAAAGGGAAGTCTCACCTGCTTAGAATCATTCGAGAACTACTTGTTTTAGGTGATAGAGAGCGGATGAACAGCCAGAGAGGCACCAATCTGAATGAGGCCTTTAGTGGTATTTCTAAATACCTCAAAAAGAAAACTATTGTTTTCGTGCTATCTGATTTCATTGACGAGAACTACGAAAAGGCCTTGAGAATTGTAAATAAACGACATGACCTCAATGCAATCTGTGTATACGATGCCAATGAATTGCAGTTGCCTCAACTGGGGTTGGTTCCGATCAAAGACCTTGAGAGTGGCAAAACGGCTTATATAGACACCTCTTCGACAAAGCTCAGAAAGGCCTATGAAGAAAAGATTCAGCGGCAGCAAAGTTATTTCGAAGACACCTTTAAAAAGGTCGGCGCACCGGTGGTACGCTGTGAAATTAATGACGATCACGTAAAAAAATTACTCGCCTTTTTTAAATCGAAAAGCTAATGTCCATTCGTCAAATTGCTTTTTCTCTTCTTTCTCTTTTTGGGGGCTTTCTGAGCGCCTATGGGCAAGACGTGTCTATAGCGATCGATCGCGACAGCTTACTGATTGGCGAACAGCTGACTGCCACCATCACCGCGCAAGCTGAGCCAGAATCTACAGTGGTGTTTCCTGAAGGGCAGACCTTCAGTCCGATCGAGGTGATTAAAATAGGAAGTACAGACACCTTGGCTCAAAGACCTCAATTGATTCTAGAAAAGTCTTATGTACTCAGTGCCTTTGACCCCGGGAATTTTAAAATTACTCCTCAACAGGTCACAATAGATAAAAGGCCTTACTTAACGCCCAAGCTTGAAATTTACATTCAAGATGTGGCGGTAGACACCACCAAACAAGGTCTATACGGAATCAAATCTTTAGTGAAGGTCGACCGTCCGGATCGTTCCTTGTTCTACCTTATTATTGCTATTGTTGTTCTGGCAGCAGCAGCTCTGGGCTACTTCATTTATAAAAAAATAAAGAAAGAGGCTACGCCTCCTTTAGATCCATTTGAAGAGACCCAACGTTTGTTTGAATCGCTAAGAGCAAACACTAACGACATTGAAATTACGCAGTTGTATTACAGGGCCTCAGTTGGGTTCAAAAGATACATCAGTGTCCGTCTAGGCTTTTCAGCGAACGAACGCACCTCGGCTGAACTGATGCTCTTGTTGTATCAACTCAACGAAAGCGAGCGGTACGATATTGCACAAGAACAACTTTTAACCCTTGAGAAGACTTTAGAGCGCAGTGATTTGGCCAAGTTCGCCAATTGGTCAGTAGGCATCGATGAAGTGCATAAGGATCTAGAGCTGTTCATGAGAATCTTGACACAGCTTGAAGAGAAGAAAAAAGCCGAAATCGAAGAAGTGGTCGTTCAACCCGTGCAACAAAAATCAAGGCGGACCAAAATTTTGATCGCCGTATCTATGGTGGTTTTAGCCTTAGCTTCTTTTGGAATTTACGGCCTGCAGGTAGGATTTGATAACGCAGTAGACGCCTTGATGCTGAACCGCTCTAAAAGAATGTATGAACAAGAATGGGTACAATCTTCTTACGGATTTCCTCCGGTAACTATAGAGAGTCCTGAAGCGCTCATTCGCGAAGAGGGTGTCTTTGTATACCAACACCCCTCAACTCATTTTAAGATTCTCGTAAAAGTCCTCTTAGACGAATCTCAAGCAGAACTTGATTTCAGGGCAAAATCTGAAGAACAGCTCAGTGCTTTTGAGGCGGATGGACTCACTAATATTATACCCAAAGGAGAGCTATTCACTACTCCGAATGATATTCAAGGATATCGTTCATATGGGACGGCAACCAATAAAGACAATACCCTCATACATTACGAGCACTTGATCTTCGGAGGACCTAAGTTTGCTCAAGAGGTAGTTATACTCGGAGAGGCCGAAGACCGTTGGGCGAACAAAGCAATTAAACGAATCTTAGATTCTATTAATGTAAGTACCGAGTTATGAACCCTGGAATTTGGCAATCTTTTAGAGACGCGTACTGGTTTTGGGCTTTGGTTCCAATAGCCGCCCTATTGCTATGGCGACTCACGCGAAAAGGACCTCAATCAGCAGTATTCTACTTCTCTTCAGATCGCGCAAGCCTTGACTCATGGGTGGCAAAAGGTCGCAGATCGTTGTACCTGCTGAGGTTTTTGGCCTTAGGCTTTCTGGTGGCAGCTCTAGCTCGTCCTCAGACCTCAGGGGTGAATACAAGAACGACCACAACAGAAGGGATAGACATCGTGCTCTCTATTGATGTGAGTTCGAGTATGTTGGCAAAAGATCTCAAGCCGAACAGATTAGAGGCCTTAAAAGAGGTTGCTTCTAAGTTTGTACTCGATCGCTTAAACGACCGCTTGGGCCTAGTCGTCTATGCCGGAGAAAGTTATACAAAAACCCCTCTGACCACCGACACTGAAATCACGCTTTCTGCCTTAAAAGAGCTAGATTATGGAGCGATAGAAGACGGCACCGCCATAGGCATGGGACTCGCCACTGCAGTAAATCGTCTCAAAGAAAGCGATGGGCTCTCAAAGGTGATCATTCTGCTTACAGACGGGGTGAACAACAGTGGATTCATAGAGCCTCAAACGGCCGCCAATATGGCCTTAGAATACGGCATCAAAATTTATACAATAGGTATCGGAACTAACGGCAACTCATTAACCCCTATTGCCTACAATGCAGACGGAAGCTTTAGATATGGGATGAGAACCGTTGAAATTGACGAGCAACTGCTAGAAGAAATTGCCTCCTTAACAGGAGGTGCCTACTACCGTGCCACTGACAACCAAAGTCTTGAAGAGATTTATGATGAGATCAATCAGCTCGAGAAAACAGAGGTAGAAGAATTCTCTTTCTACACCTATGATGAACATTATAGATTTTGGGTAATCGCAGCCTTAACGCTGCTCTTAATAGAAGCACTTTTAAAATATACCTTGTTTAAAGAGGCCTTGTCGTGATACTCCTAGACCTTCCATATTATCTGAATTACGGGCTAATAGCCCTAGGGGTTCTATTGGCGCTTTACGCATACAAACGTTGGTGGCAAAGAAAGGTATTAAGCGCTGCGCAGCCCAACCCAGAGCTGAGGGCAGTTGTGCTTGATCGCTTGGCCCCAGAGCGTTCAAAAGTTAGACCTGTCTTAAAGTTTGTTCTCCTGTTGTTATCAGTTGGCCTTCTTTTTGTAGCATTGGCAAATCCGAAAATTGGAACTCAACTGGGCACCGTAAAACGCGAAGGGGTTGACATTGTTTTTGCCATAGATGTGTCAAAAAGTATGCTCGCAGAAGACATTGCGCCAAACCGCATTGAGAAGGCAAAGCGCATCGTGTCTGAAACGCTGAATCAACTGACTGGTGATCGCATTGGAATGATTACTTATGCGGCCACTGCTTTTCCTCAACTTCCAATCACAACAGACTACGGAGCAGCAAAAATGTTCTTGCGCGGTGTCAATACCGACATGATGTCTTCGCAAGGAACTGCGATCAATGAAGCGGTAAAACTTGCGAGCACCTTCTACGATCCACAAGGAGTGACAAGCAAAGTGCTCGTTCTGCTATCAGATGGAGAAGATCACAGCGAAGCAGGGATCGAAGCAGCAGGTTCGATCGCAAAAGAGTCTGGTATCTATATAGTAAGTATCGCCTTAGGAACTCCAGAAGGAGCTCCAATACCTGAAAAATCCAATGGAAAGGGTCAAAGCTTTAAGAAAGACTCCGACGGCAACGTCGTGATCTCTAAGCGAAACGACACCTACCTCATGATGCTCTCTGAACAGACGTCAGGAACCTTTATAGAATCTTCAGATACAGCAGAAGCCATTGAAGCCCTCAAGTCTTTCTTAGATCGACTGGATAAAACCGCTTTTGAAACCCAAACCTATTCGGCTTACAAAGATCAATTTCAATGGTTCATCGGTGCGGCGCTACTCCTGTTGTTTATCGATGCCGCATTATTCGAACGAAAAACTAAAAGTCTAATTTCAAGAATAAGATTGCGACGCAAATGAGAAGTTTGATTTTGTTTTTAATGTTGATTGTAGGTACTTCTGGAGCCTCGCTGGCGCAGCAGTCGCCAAAAGAAAGCCTAAAGAACACCTATGAAGGCGTGCTCTTTATTGACCAATCAGAAAGCAGCAAAGCCGAGCAGTCGTTCAGAACTGCTAGTGCTCAAGACACCTTGAATGCTATTGCAGACTACAATTTGGGTAATACCCTTTTCGAGATTGGGGCAGCAGAAGAATCTTTTGGACATTTTAAGGCGGCTAGCCAAAAGGCTACAAGTGAAAGCTTAAGTCATCAGGCCTTTCACAACATGGGAAATGTCTTCATGAAACGGAAGGATTACGAAAATGCCGTTCAGGCCTACAAAGAGGCGCTCAAGAAGAATCCAGATGACGATGAAACGCGCTACAATTATGCTTTAGCAAAAAAAATGCTTGAAGACGAACAACAACAAAACGATCAGAATCAAGACCAAGATCAGAACCAAGATCAGGACCAAGAGAATCAAGATCAAGATCAGCAGAATGAAGGAGGAGATTCTGAAGAGAAAGGAGATCAGGATGAGTCGGATTCAGAACAAGATCAGTCTGACAAAGGTGGAGACGATCAGCAAGAAAAAGAAGAACAGAAGAAAGGAGACGGAGATCAGAAGCAAGAACAAGGAAGAAAGCCAGAAGATCAACCTCAAAACAACAGCCCACAGCCGCAAGAACTTTCTAAAGAGCAAATAGAGGCCTTATTACAGGCGCTTCAAAACGAGGAAAATAAAGTTCAAGAAAAAATGAACGCTCAGAAGGTACAAGGGCGTAAATTAAAAGTGGAAAAAGATTGGTAATGAAACGGTATTTACTATTTACGACGCTGCTGCTTTCTGCTTTCTTGGGCTATTCTCAAGAAGAGCAGACGAAGTTTGAGGTGGTTGTGAGTAAAAACCGTTTGGGGCTAAACGAGCGACTTCGCGTATCGTTCGAGATGAATAAAGACGGAGATCTGTTTGAGCCTCCTGCATTTGACGATTTTGAAGTGTTGATGGGGCCTTCTCAGTCTATCAGTTCTTCGTGGATTAATGGTAAACGAAGCTTTTCAAAATCTTACACCTATGTGCTTAGACCCAAAAAGCAAGGACTTCTCGAGATCGGCCCCGCATTCATCACCATAGAAGGGGAGCGCTACGCCACCGAAGAAAAAAAGGTTGAGATTACAGCGGCAGTGGCGAATCCGAATGCCCCGAAAACCGCCCAAGATGTTGCCAATGAAAGCCTGTATTTGGTGGCCTCTATTTCTAAGCCCAATCCTTATGAAAACGAGGCTGTGTTGGTAACCTATACCCTCTACTTTTCTCCGCAAGTTTACATTAACAACTTTGTTCCCGCAGACAATCCGGCCTACAATAATTTCTGGAGTCAAGATATTTCTATAAGTGAGTATGAAACGCGCAAAACAACTTATAGAAACGAGGTCTTTAATGCAGTAGATCTTAAGCAGGTTGTTCTCTATCCGCAAAAATCAGGTGAGCTTCCTATTGAACCTTTTTCGCTTGAGCTCTATGTTCAGATTCCTACTGGCCGTAGAGACTTTTTTGGAGATCCTATACTCAGATCCGCCACTAAGGTGGTTTCTGCGGGTTCGTCAGTAATTAACGTCAAAGCCTTGCCCACAGAAGGGCGTCCAGAGAACTTCAGTGGAGCCGTAGGGTCATTTAGTTTTGATGCTACTGCAGATAAGACTCGTCTCGATGCCAACGAATCGATGCAAATTCGTGTAGAAGTTTCTGGATCAGGAAACTTGAAGCTCTTAAGGCTTCCTGAATTGAACCTCCCTTCTTCTTTAGAGCTATACGAGCCCGAGTTTAGCGATGAAGTGACCGTAAGCAGCAATGGTATGCGCGGTAAGGTGAGTGACACCTATACCGTGGTACCTCGGTATGTCGGAAGTTACCCTGTAGATGCGCTAAGCTTCAATTATTTTGATCCTGAAAAAGAAGTCTATATCGAGCTGAGTTCTATTCCTCTCACTGTAGAGGTCGAAAACGGACCGCGCAGAGCGGCGGCTTCTTCATCGGCAACTGCTGAGACAGCGAAAGAGGTTAGTCCTTCTATCAATGCAGCCAATGCGTTCGTCTCAAATTCCTTTAGCTCGGTTTTTTTACCTATTTCAAAGACAACCTGGCCTGGCGGAAGTGTGCATCTCATGATTCTTCTATTGCTCATAGCAGCACCTCTTGCTATAAGCCTCGTACAAAAATTCGTAGTGAATTCTCAGAGATCAAGCGCCTCAAAAGTTAAGCGTTCGCATCAAAAACGTCTTAAACAATTGTCAGCTGAGGCCGAAAAAGCATTGGCTTCTAACAGCAAAGATGCTTTCTATGATGCGGTCTCAAAAATCTTAGATCATTCTTTGTCATTGGTAATGACTCAAAGTACACTGGGCATTTCTGAGAACCATCTCAAAGAACTACTGAATAAAACGTCATTTGAAGAAAAAGACTCGCATGAAATTGTCAGTCTCATGAACAAGGTTAACCTGATTAAATATAGTCCTGCAAGCAGCAGCGATATGCAATCTGATTTGGTAAGTCTGCAACGCTTAGTGGAACTCATTCAATCAAAAGCAAACGAGAAATGAGCCGTTTAAGAATACTTTTCGCTTTTCTTTTATGCACAACCTTCGTACTCGCGCAGTCTGATGATCCGAATGAATTATTTGATAGGGCGAATGAAGCCTATGTCGCTGAAGACTACGATGAAGCCATATCGCTTTATCAAACGATATTAGGTCAAGGGATACATTCGGCAGAGCTCTATTTCAACCTTGGCAATGCCTACTTTAAAAGCGATAACACTGCTGCAAGCATACTCTACTACGAACGGGGTTTATTGGTTGACCCGTCAGACGAGCGCATTTTAAACAACCTCACCTTCGCCGAGAATCAGCGGTTAGATAAGATCGATCCGCTCCCATTGCCTCTTGGGCAACGCGTAGTTAAAAGCTTCTTTTCTTCGTTATCGACAGTGGTTTGGGCATTGATCAGTATGGTTTTGGGTGTCGCTGGTCTTGTTCTCTTCTTATACTATAGAAAGACGAGCAAACGACTTTGGTTCACTGCATCAATCACTTTCTACGCTTTGGCTCTGAGTGTGTTTGGACTCACCTTAAAAGCAAAAAATCTCGCAGAAAAAGATCAATCCGCAATCATTTATGCCGCTAGAGTATTGGTCTTATCAGAGCCAAAAGAAGAGGCGCCGGTAGTGTTTGAACTGCATGAGGGTACCAAAGTTCAACTTCTAGAACGCTATCAAGATTATACCCATATTCGTATCGCAAATGGGCAATCGGGCTGGATGAAAGACCGTGAATTACGAAGAATAAAGCTGAGTAACTAAGGTGTCTGCTTAAAGAATTAAATTGTCTTATCTTTGAGTTTATTCCCTTAAATTTCCAAGAAATGCATACCCTTACTGCCGAAGCTCAATCTAAAATAACCCCTGAAACTGCCATCCAAATTTTGAAAAACGGCAATTTGCGTTTTCTGGAAGGAATTAGACAAAAGCGTGAAATCCAAACTCAAATTGCAGAAACGGCATCGGGGCAATACCCCTTCGCCTGCATACTTGGTTGTATAGATTCTAGGGTGCCGATTAGGCTCATTTTTGATCAAGGAATCGGGGATGTTTTTGGGGCTACGATTGCCGGTAACATTGTCAACGAAGACATTTTAGGAAGTCTTGAGTTCGGATGTAAAATTGCAGGTGCAAAACTAGTGGTTGTTCTTGGCCACACCTCTTGTGGAGCCGTTAAAGGCGCTTGTGACAAGGCAGAGTTGGGTAATCTCACCTCCTTGCTTGCTAAGATCAATCCAGCAATACAAAACATAAAAGAACCCAATGATGCTAAGCAACGCACTTCTGAAAACAGCAGTTTTGTTGATGCGGTTGCTTTAGAAAACGTAAAACTGACCGTAAAAAACATCAGAACCTATTCGAATGTGCTTAGAGGCATGGAAGAAGAAGGTGCAATCAAAATAGTCGGCGCTATGTATGATGTTAAGACCGGCGAAGTAGCTTTCTTAGATTAAAAGTTAACTAGGGCTTAGAATAGGGTTTCGTGAAAAACGTGACTAGATTGCTAAGGTCTTCTTCCACCCCCTCGTTGAGACACTACCTTCATATTGATGTTGCGTTCTTTAGCCTTGTAGCCAAAGTCTTGCAATATTTCAAATTCATAAAAAAGCGAAATTATATCTTGCACACATCCTTCTCTTGAAGGAGGCTTTTTTGGATGAGCTCTAGCACATCCAAAAATGCTTACAATTACAAGAGTATTCCTTAGACGGAAAAGTTATACTATCAGGCTTCTGGTTCTGGCGTCAATAATTTTAGACTTCAATGCTTTGGGATTCAACAATAAAGTTTTTGCAATCTTCAAAATTTTGAAATAATCTTTCTTTAGGAATTAGCTCTTGAAAAATTCCAACAATATTCATTAAGTATTTGGGTTGAGCTTTAAGCCCCACAATATAAACTTCGGTGTTTTTTTTACTTAAATCTATGAGCACATCTTCTAATGCAAAAAGCCCTGATTGATCTACATAAGGAACTTCATCCATCCGAATAATTAAAATTTTTGCGCTTTGTGGTATTTGATTTGAAATGTTAACAAAATCAGCTGTAAACCCAAAAAAGAGTGGGCCACTTAAATGTTTTATAAATACTTTTTCTTTAAATGATTGGCTTAAATTTTTTTCATCCTCCCATAAATTCTCAATATTAAGATTTACTAACCTTAATTCTTTTTTAGAGATATCAGCCATTTTTTTCATAAAAAACAAAGAGGCTATAACTAACCCTATTCCGACTGCGAATACTAAGTTCCAGAAAACTGAAAGCACTAGTACTACTAGCATAACTATTATTTCAGTTTTAGGTATTTTCATAATAATACTTAGGCCTTTATAATCCATTACTCCAATGCCAACGGTTACTAAAATCCCGGCAAGAACAGCAGCTGGAATTTGTGATGCTATTGGACTAAGAATCAAAAGTGTAATAAGGAGAGTTATTGCAGCTATCATCCCTGAAAGTTTTGTCTTACCTCCGGACTGTATATTAACAACTGTTCTTATAGTTGCTCCAGCACCAGGAATACCGCCAAAAATTGCAGCTACGGAATTTCCTATACCTTGCCCTATTAACTCTTTGTTTGGTAAGTGCCTTGTTTTAGTAAGGTTATCTGCAACGACTGATGTAAGGAGTGAGTCTATAGCTCCTAAAAGAGACAATGTCAATGCGGTTAGGACATAAGGCAAAAGCTTAATAAAGCTAAATTCTGAAAATAATTCCCATTGAATTTTTGGAAATCCATCTGGGATTTGCTGAATTGATTTGTATTCAATCCCTAAACCAATAGCCAAGGAAGTGACCACAATAAGTGCAACAAGGGTGCTTGGGACTGTTGTAGTTATTTTCTTAAATCCATATACTATAATTATAGTGCCAATGGCTAATAAAACTTCAATCCAATTAACTCCATTTAGTGCTCTAGGGATAGTTTTTATTGTTCCAATAACTCCTGAAGTACTGTTTTTTGCAATGTTTGTGGCTTCCTCATATATAGTTTTTTCATTAACCTCTTTAGCCCTTTTTATTGTTTCTTCAAAATCTTCTAAAACCAGCAGCCCTTCCTGGGATTCCTCCAGTAGAATTTTTTCTAAAATTTTTTCTTCTGCTAAGGGTTTAAATTGTTCAATATAGGCTTGATCCTCTTTAACATCAAATCCCATAACGGGAAGGATTTGGGTGATCAAAATAATCACTCCAATTGCAGTCATAAAACCAGAAACTACTGGATAAGGAATGTATTTAATAAATTTTCCTGCTCCGAGTAAGCCCAGCGCAATCTGAAATAGCCCGCTTAATAAAAATACTCCCAAAATATATGGTAGAGCATGTTCTAATGAGCCGTTGTGAACCCCTATTATTGTGGCAATAACAACCATACTGACTGCTGTCATTGGGGCTGTTGGACCTGAAATTTGAGATGGAGTACCCCCAAATAGTGCTGCAAAAAAACTTAGAAATATTGCTCCGTAAAGGCCAGCACTTGGACCTAATCCAGAACTTACTCCAAAAGCTAATGCAAGGGGAAGAGCAACAATTCCAGCAGTTAATCCTCCCAAAAAGTCACCTTTTATATTTTCAAATATATTTTTCAATGCTAAATGTTTTTACTCCCCAATAGGGGAAAATAATTAAAATGATAAATGTTTGTATCCCTGTGATGGGGAATTAGAAAAGCGTGAGATGATTGTTATATTCAGGTGGATCAGATAAGGTCTCACAAAAACCTAAAGAAGTTTTACCTTTAGGAATGTTGGAAAATAATGCTGCTAAACCAGCTATAAAATGTGAATTAGAATTTTCCTCTTTAAAAAAAACATCAATCAATTGGTCATTGACTTTAGAGGTTTCATCGGCATCACTAGAGTCTTCTGTCTCTAGTTCTATCTGAACCACTATATCGTCAACTTCAAAAGCAAAGATTGAACATTCAGACGCACAAAACATAAGTAAAAAAACCGCTGCAATAATGGATTGAAAACGTGATAACGCCAAAACACTCATTCTATTGAATTAGTATCATAAATATAACTCTATGAGCGCGGCATGCAAAGTTATTAGGGCTGTTTTAACTTTTAGAAGACCTTCAGGCTAGAGTCTTTGAAAATCCTTTACTACTTTTAAGGCCCCAAAAACGAGGCGATGATTGCTCAAATCGAAGAATTATTAAAACAGGTTGAGGCCTTTCAGAGTAACGATCCAAAAGAGATTGAAGCATTTAGGATTGAATATCTCGGTAAGAAAGGAAAGCTGAACGATTTATTCGCATCCTTTAAGAACGTAGAGGCTTCTGAGCGAAAATCAGTAGGTCAAGCTATCAACAGGCTTAAGCAAGCCGCGACTGAAAAGGTAGAGCAACTCAAGCAAGAGAGTGCTGCCACTAAAGCCTCTTCTGCAGGGCCTACACTTGATCTTAGTAGACCAGGATTTCCTTATGAGTTAGGAAGTCGTCATCCGATCAGTATTGTAAGAAATAAGATCATCGATATTTTCTCTTCTATCGGATTTGGGGTGTCAGAGGGTCCCGAAATTGAAGACGATTGGCACAATTTTACCGCATTAAACTTGCCCGACTACCATCCGGCAAGAGACATGCAAGACACCTTTTTCATTCAGACCAATCCAGATATACTGCTTCGCACCCATACCTCGTCGGTTCAAGTGCGCCATATGGAAGAGCATCAACCTCCTATTCGAACCATTTCTCCGGGTAGAGTGTACCGCAACGAGGATATCTCAGCACGATCGCATTGCTTCTTTCATCAGATTGAAGGATTGTACATCGACAAAGACGTCTCATTCGCAGATCTCAAGCAGACTTTACAGTACTTCACCACTAAGCTTTTTGGAAAATCTAAAATCAGGCTTCGCCCATCTTACTTCCCCTTCACCGAGCCGAGCGCTGAGGTAGATGTATATTGGGGCTTAGAGACAGAAACCGACTACCGAATGACCAAGGGTACAGGTTGGTTAGAAATTATGGGATGTGGAATGGTAGACCCTAATGTGTTGCGCAATTGCGGAATCGATCCAGAGGTATACTCAGGATATGCCTTCGGAATGGGGATTGATCGTATCGCACTTCTGCTTTACCAAATTCCAGATATCCGCATGCTAAGTGAAAATGACATGCGCTTTTTAGAACAGTTCAAAGGGGTCGTTTAAGACTTCCAGCTCGAATAAGGGTGCTCACTCAGGTAATGATTGTAATACCTGTAATCTCCACTGACTTCATCTGAGAACCAAGAGGGCGGTATAAAAGCTTCGGCTTGTTGTTCATCGGCAAATTCAACCTCGGCCAATACCAGTCCTTCATTTGCTCCCAAGAAAACGTCTAGCTCGATTGTCAGCTCATTTAAGGGAATGTAATAGCGCTGTTTTTCTACCAAAGATGAAGGGCATAGCTCGAATAGTTCTTCTGCCTCAGCAATAGTAAGCTCTCGCTCTACCTCAATGCGTTTCAAGCCAGAAGCTCTTTGTTTCACGGTTAAGTAAGCCTTGCGCTCGTCGCGTCGAACACGCACCACCGCAGTTGAAGAAGAAGCGAGATAAGCCTGTTTTAAGGTCTTGACTTTAAGCTTTTCAAGCTCAATTTCAACAGCCAAAACTTCAGGCTTGACTAAAAACTTTTTTTCGACCTCTAGCGGCATTCTTAGATTTGGGTAACGCGGAGACTGTTCACCATTCCTTTTTCTTCAATAGGAACCGAGGTGAGTGTAATCGCCATGTCTCCCGTTTCTATGAAGCCCTTGTCTTTCGCCATCTGATTGATGTCTGTCACCGTAGTGTCTGTAGAGCTGTACTTGTCGTAATAGAAGGCGTAAACCCCCCATAGCAGATTCAAACGGCCCAAGATATGCTTATTGTCGGTGAACGCCAATATATAAGAATTCGGACGCCATGCAGAAACCTGAAAGGCCGTGTAGCCTGAATTGGTTAGTGTTCCGATCACCTTGGCCTGAATCTCAGTTGCCATTACAGCTGCGTGATAACACACTGCCTTAGTGACAAAACGTTCTGTCTTAAGGCGCGGAAGCGCTGTCGGACGGCATACCGTCTCTACATTTTCAACCGCACGAATTATAGCCGCCATTTTGGCAACTACCTGCACAGGATATTTACCCACAGAGGTTTCTCCTGAGAGCATTACCGCATCTGCACCATCCATGACCGAGTTCCCAACATCATTTACCTCAGCGCGTGTTGGAGTGAGACTGTCCATCATGGTTTCCATCATCTGAGTCGCTATGACCACAGGTATTCTGGCCTCTTTAGACTTTTGAACGAGTTGTTTCTGTAATAGCGGAACTTCTTCTGCAGGAACCTCAACCCCGAGGTCTCCTCTAGCCACCATGATACCGTCACTGTGTGCGACAATTTCGTCGATGTTGGTGATCGCTTCTGGCTTCTCAATTTTTGAAATGATCGGAATCTTGTAAGAAGAATGCTTAGCTATAAGCTCTTGTAAGTCTTTGATGTCTTGTGAGTGACGAACGAAAGAAAGGGCCATCCAATCTACCTCTAAAGAGATGGCGAAGATGGCATCTTCTATGTCTTTCTCTGTAAGTGCAGGTAAAGAAATAGCGGTGTTGGGTAGGTTCACCCCTTTGTTAGACTTCAAAGGGCCCCCTTGAACTACTTCAGCAGTTACCGTATCTACTTTATTAGTGTCTAGCACCTTGAATATGAGCTTACCGTCATCAAGCAAAATGCGCTCTCCTGGCTTCACATCTCTAGGAAAAGCCTCATAGGTCATGTATGCCGCGTTGGCGTCTCCTTCAAAACGCTCTCCAGTCTTAAATGCAATCTTATCTCCTGGCTCAAGAACAACGCCTTCTTTCATCGCGCCAACTCTGAGCTTTGGTCCTTGAAGATCCGCCAGAATTCCTGTGTTACGACCTAATTCTTGATTCAATTCACGTATAATGCGCACCTTTTCTTTAACTCCTTCGTAATCGGCGTGAGAAAAATTCAAACGAAAAACATCCGCTCCGGCAAGCATCATTTCTTTCAACACTTCTTTAGAAGAAGATGCAGGTCCAAGGGTTGCGAGTATCTTAGTTTTTTTCAAAGACATGTGATTAGTAGATTAGGTTCGTTTTTGACTTGATTTGCTGCGAATTTAGGGCATAGGCCATAACTATTTCATCAAGTGCCTTAAGTTTCTCTAAGATGAAGGATAAATGATCTTCAGATTCTCCTTCTATTTTAAGTAAATAGTCGATGCGCTTGTACTCCGGAAGCACATAATAATTTGATTCAAAGGCGTTTGCCGAGAATAGATCGGTTTGTGTGCTGGTGTCAATTGAAGTTTTGAGCTTATTTTGAATCAAAGTATAGCGGCTAAAGTGCTTTTGGTGATCGAAAGCGTACCAAGGAAAGTAATACCCTTGACCGTATTCTAGGTCTTCAGCTTCGCGCTTCAATCCTATCCCGAATTCTTTGTTCAATCGAAAGGCCATTTGATAATCGGGCAACTCGCTGTGCAAGGCAATGACCGCGGTGTCGTCTTGATCTACCGCTACCTTTAAGATGTGCTTAGCCATTCTTCGAAGCGTTTATGTGATCTTGCATAGCGTAATAGGCTCTCTGTGCCGCCTTCTCTTCTGCGCGTTTTTTAGAGGTCTCGCGCGCCCTACTTACCACGCGTTGGTCGATGGTGAACTTGACCGAAAAATGAGGCCTGTCATCGACACCTTGATCCTCGGCGATCTCAAAATGAAAATCTTTCTTCTGTTTTTGACACCACTCAATCATGAGGCTTTTGTAAGACATGACCTTTCCTTCTAGTCGCTCGATATCTACATGTGGATCTATCACCCGCATGCGGATGAAACGCTCACAATAATCGTGACCCCTATCAAGGTAAATAGCCCCTATAAGCGCTTCAAAGAGGTTGCCGTAGATATTGTCACCAAATTGCTCAGGACCTATCTTACTCTCTAAGTAGGTGTTCAGCTGAAGCTCCTTTCCCAGTTCATTTAGGTGCTGCCTACTCACGATCTTAGAGCGCATCTTAGTGAGATATCCCTCATTACCGTTAGGAACCTCCTTAAACAAGTGCTTTGAAATGATCACCCCTAACATGGCGTCTCCTAAAAACTCTAGGCGTTCATAGTTTAACGGATTTCCTTTTTCGTCCTTTTGATTCATAGAACGATGCGTAAAGGCCCGCTGGTACCATGAGATGTTTTTTGGCTTAAACCCTAAGATGGCTTTCATAGCCGTATTGAATTCACCCTTATCTGAAGTAGAAGAGCGTTCAAAGGCACGGCCAAATTTCATACACCTTAAGCGTTGTGTTTTCTAAGTACTACACAGGCGTTGTGTCCGCCAAAACCAAAAGTATTGCTCATCACCACCTCAACATCTCTCTTCTGAGCTTTGTTCAAAGTAAGGTTTAAGCTCGAGTCAATTTGGTCATCTACCGTCGAATGGTTAATGGTTGGCGGAACGATTCCGTGCTCAATCGAAAGCACAGATGCAATCGCTTCTATCGCTCCTGCAGCCCCAAGTAAGTGGCCGGTCATCGACTTGGTAGAGTTGATATTGATGTTCTTGGCGTGTTCTCCGAATACGGTAGTAATCGCTTTGAGTTCAGCAACGTCTCCTAGCGGGGTTGAGGTTCCGTGGGTGTTGATGGCATCAACCTCTTCGGGAGCAATGCCAGCATCGCTCAGGCAGTTCTGAATCACTCGAGTAACCCCTTTTCCTTCTGGATGCGGAGCGGTAAGGTGATAGGCGTCACTAGAAAGACCTCCACCGATCACTTCGGCGTAGATCTTTGCACCACGCGCTAAAGCGTGATCCAAATCTTCTAAGATAAGGGCCCCTGCTCCTTCACCGAGCACAAAACCATCTCTTGTCGCATCAAAAGGGCGCGAGGCTGTCGCAAAAGATTCGTTGTTTGTTGATAAGGCGTGCATGGCATTAAATCCGGCCACGCCGGCAATATTTACGGCGGCCTCAGATCCGCCTGTTACGACCACATCGCAGTAGCCCATACGGATCGTATTCATGGCGTCTATAATGGCGTTAGCTGAAGAAGCACATGCCGATACAGTAGTATAATTAGGACCCATAAACCCGTGCTTGATCGAGATGTGCCCTGGAGCAATATCAGCAATCATCTTCGGGATAAAGAATGGATTAAAGCGTGGTGTTCCATCGCCCTTGGCGTGCTCAAGGATTTCGTTTTGAAAGGTCTCGAGTCCTCCAATTCCGGCACCCCATATAACACCCGTTCTGTATTTATCGATCTTCTCGAGATCAAGGCCTGAGTTCGCAATGGCTTCATCGGCCGCAATCATCGCATATTGTGCAAAAGGATCTAATTTGCGCGCTTCTTTGCGATCAAAATAATTCGTTGCGTCGTAGTCTTTTAGTTCACAGGCGAAGCGTGTTTTAAATTTTTCAGCGTCGAAACGCGTAATCATTCCTGCTCCACTCTTTCCTGCAATTAATGCATTCCAATACGTTTCGAGGGTGTTTCCTATGGGTGTTAACGCGCCCATTCCCGTCACCACTACACGTTTTAGGTTCTTCATTACAAGCGTGTTTATTCGATTGAAGATATAAAAAATCCATGTGCACCTGGGCGCACATGGATAGTAATTTTAAGCCGTTTGAGGTCTTACTTAGATGATTCTATATAAGAAATGGCTTGACCTACAGTGGCAATATTTTCTGCTTGGTCGTCTGGAATCTGAATATCAAATTCTTTCTCAAATTCCATGATGAGCTCAACTGTATCTAAAGAGTCTGCACCCAAATCATTTGTAAAACTAGCCTCAGGTACAACTTCGTTCTCGTCAACCCCTAGTTTGTCAACGATAATCGCTTTAACTCTTGATGCAATGTCTGACATATCTTCGTTTTTAAAAATTATATCTCGGCAAATGTATAAAACTTTGCTATACAAAGAAGGTTAAGGATTTAAGGCGGATTCTCTTACCTTCGCTTTACAGCATAACGCCTTTACTCTCTATGTCTAAAATAGTGCTTTTTGCCTCAGGTTCAGGAACTAACGTTGAAAATATCGTTCGTTATTTTCAATCCAATAGCGAGGTAGAGATCACTTTTGTTTTCACCAATAAAAAAGACGCTAGAGTTCTAGAGCGGTGCAAAGAACTCGAGGTTAGTGCTGCCTACCTCTCAAAAGAGGCTTTAAAAAGCAAGGCGTTTCTAGACATGCTTCAACAGCTCAACCCCGAGCTAATCGTTCTGGCAGGTTACCTGCTTAAGATCCCCGAACCTTGGATATCAGCCTTTCAAGAGCGCATCATCAATATTCATCCGGCCTTACTGCCCAAATACGGGGGTAAAGGAATGTATGGCGCTCACGTACATGAAGCCGTTATTGCGGCACGCGAAAAAGAAAGCGGCATCACCATACATTTTGTGAATGAAAACTATGACGAAGGTGCCATCATCGCGCAATACGCCATTGAAGTCAGTCCGCAAGACACCCCGTCGTCACTGGCCGAAAAAATTCACGGCCTAGAACACGAGTATTACCCCAAGGTGATCGAAAAGTTGCTCGCTCATGCAGGTTAATCTGTACACTGACGGTGCGGCCCGCGGAAACCCAGGTCCGGGCGGATACGGGATCGTTCTCGAATCGCCCGAAAAACGCTACCGCAAAGAATTCGCAGAAGGCTTTAAGCACACCACGAACAATCGAATGGAGCTATTGGCTGTTATCGAAGGTCTCAGAAAACTAAGATCAGACGGTATGCAAGTCACCGTGTATACCGATTCAAAATACGTCGCAGACGCGGTAGAAAAAAAATGGGTCTTTGGATGGGAGCGGAAAAACTTTAGAGATCGAAAGAATGCCGACCTCTGGATGCAGTTTCTTGTCGAGTTTAGAAAGCACCAGGTGCGCTTCGTGTGGATCAAAGGACACAACAATCATCCGCAAAACGAGCGTTGTGACGCATTAGCCGTGGCAGCATCAAAGCAGCCGAATTTAAAGGAAGACTCTGGTTTTAATGAAGCTTCTGACAACGAATAAACCTTTTATATTTGCAGAAGTAGTCAAATCACGCTCATGTCAAAATTATTGGCGGTAGGTACTTTAGCATATGACGCTATTGAAACGCCATTCGATCGCACTGAAAAAACCCTTGGGGGTTCTGTCTCTTACATCGCGCTTGCTGCAAGTCATTTTAATGTTGAAGTTGGTATTGTCTCGGTGATCGGTGGTGACTTTGAAGAAAAACACCTAGACCTCTTAAGAAGTAAGAATATCTATCTTGATGGTGTTGAGCAAATCCCAGACGGTAAAACCTTCTTTTGGTCGGGCAAGTATCACAACGATATGAATAGCCGTGATACGCTTTTGACCGAGCTCAATACGTTAGCAGATTTCAATCCTAAAGTTCCAGATCACTTTAAAGATGCAGAGGTGTTGTTACTCGGAAATCTACACCCCTCTATACAAATGAGTGTTTTGGATCAGATGGAAAAGCGTCCAAACTTGGTGATTCTCGACACTATGAACTACTGGATGGAGCACACCCCAAACCAGCTAGATGCAGTTCTAGAGCGTATCGATGTGCTAGCAATCAATGACGAAGAGGCGCGTCTGTTATCAGGAGAATACTCTTTGGTGAAAGCAGCAAAAAAAATCCTAACCAAAGGCCCAAAATATTTAGTAATTAAAAAAGGAGAGCACGGAGCACTACTGTTCCACGAGGATCACGTCTTTTTTGCTCCAGCTTTGCCCCTAGAAGAAGTATACGACCCTACAGGGGCCGGTGACACTTTTGCAGGAGGGCTTTCGGCTTATCTGGCCGAATCTCGACATATCTCATTTGATAGACTCAAGAGTGCACTCATACACGGTGCCAATCTTGCATCGTTCTGTGTTGAAGAATTAGGAACGGGACGAATGGAAAACCTAACACGTGATGAAATCGCCTCTCGATTAGAGGTGTTCAGAACGCTCACCCAATGTGTCATCGAACTCGACTAAATCTACTATCTCATGAGTGATGCGATCAAACACGAATGCGGAATAGCTCTTATCCGACTGCTCAAACCACTCGAGTATTATAAAGAAAAATACGGGTCTGCCTTCTATGCGGTAAACAAGATGTACCTCATGATGGAGAAGCAGCACAACCGCGGCCAAGACGGGGCTGGTATTGCCACCATCAAATTCAACATGGAGCCTGGAGAACGCTACATTGCTCGTGTCAGATCGGCTGAAAAACAACCCATTCAAGACATCTTCGACCAGATCAACACGCGCATTCAGGGAGTTTTAGATACCCATCCTGAAAACGTTGATGACCTCGATTTTTTAAAAGAAAATGTCCCTTACCTGGGTGAACTCATGCTCGGACATGTGCGCTACGGTACTTTCGGACAAAACAGCATTGAAAGCGTCCATCCGTTTTTACGCCAGAACAACTGGATGCATCGTAACCTCATCGTCGCCGGAAACTTCAATATGACTAATGTAAAAGAGATGTTCGATGAACTCGTGCGCATCGGTCAGCATCCTAAGGCAATGGCAGACACGGTGACGGTTATGGAGCGCATCGGACACTTCTTAGACGATGCCGTTGCTAAGTTATACAAGGACGCAAAGCGCGAAGGCTTCGATAAAAGACAAGCCTCAGCTATTATTGCTGAGCGATTAGATGTCGCACGTATCTTGAGAAAGGCTGCCAAAAACTGGGACGGCGGATACGCCATGGCCGGCCTCATTGGGCACGGAGACTCTTTTGTCTTGAGAGATCCTGCCGGAATACGTCCTGCCTATTTCTACCAAGACGACGAGATTGTAGTTGTGGCCTCAGAACGTCCTGCGATTCAAACGGTCTTTAATGTGAAGAAAGATCAGATTCGTGAAATCGATCCGGGTCAAGCGCTCATCGTAAAGAAATCAGGAGAGGTTCAGCTTGAACAGGTATTAGAAGCCTTAGAGAAAAAGGCCTGCTCGTTTGAACGTATTTACTTTTCAAGAGGCAGCGATGAAGATATCTACCAAGAGCGTAAGGCCCTTGGTCGCTATGTGTTTAACCGGGTGAGCGACGCCATTGACGGCGATCTATTCAACACTGTGTTCTCATATATTCCAAACACAGCAGAAACCTCATTCTTAGGGCTGATTTCTGAAGCGCAGACACGTCTCAACAAATTCAAGAAGGCTCAAATTTTAGAGAAAGGCAGTAGCATGTCTGAAGAAGAGCTTGATGACTTGCTTATGGTTCGTCCTCGGATAGAAAAAGTGGCCATCAAGGATGCAAAACTGAGAACCTTTATCACCCAAGACAGCAGTCGTGACGATTTGGTCGCTCACGTATACGATATCACCTACGGCTCGGTAAAACCCACCGATAACCTGGTCATCATAGACGACAGTATTGTACGCGGAACCACCCTTAAAAAGTCGATCTTAAGAATGTTAGACCGTCTCAATCCCAAACAGATTGTGGTCGTGTCGTCTGCGCCTCAAATTCGCTATCCGGATTGTTACGGGATCGACATGGCACGTCTTGAAGACTTTATAGCTTTCAGAGCGGCGATAGCCTTACATAAAGAGCGCAATACTGAAGGGCAACTCAAAGAAATTTACGCGAAGTGTGTAGCCAGTCTAGAGAAAGAGGCAAGCGAAGTGGTGAATCATGTAAAAGAAGTCTATGCTCCGTTCACCTCTGAAGAACTCGATCAGAAAATTGCAGAACTCCTGCGTCCGAGCGATATGAAAGCTCCGGTTAAGATTCTATTTCAAACCATTGAAGACCTTCACAAGGCCTGCCCTGAAAACAAAGGAGATTGGTATTTCACGGGGAACTACCCTACTCCAGGTGGGAGCAAGGTAGTCAACCGTGCATTTATAAATTTCTTTGAAGGAAAACGCTCTCGGGCGTACTAACCCTCAACGCTAGAATTTTTATTTTCCAGCAGCGTAAAGCTCGCTTACTTTATCCCAGTTGATCACGTTAAAGAACGCATTGATGTAATCTGGGCGTCTGTTTTGGTAGTTGAGGTAGTAGGCGTGCTCCCAAACATCTAATCCTAAGATCGGCGTTCCTTCGCAGCTTACCCCTGGCATAAGTGGATTGTCTTGGTTCGGAGTGGAGCATACTTCAACAGCTCCGCCTTTGTGCACACACAACCAAGCCCACCCTGAGCCAAATTGAGTTGCGGCTGCATTACTGAAAGCGTCTTTGAAGCCCTCAAATGAACCGTAAGCCTTGTCAATAGCAGCAGCCAGATCTCCACTAGGAGCTCCACCGCCATTAGGACTCATGACCTCCCAGAACAAATTGTGGTTGAAATAACCTCCTCCGTTGTTGCGAAGGGCTCCATTGCTCATGTCTAAGCCTTTGAGAATATCGGTAATAGACTTACCTTCGTTTGCAGTGCCTTCAACAGCGGCATTTAACTTCGCCGTGTACCCAGCATGGTGTTTTCCGTGGTGAATTTCCATGGTGCGCGCATCGATATGCGGCTCAAGTGCATCGTGTGCGTAAGGTAAATTGGGTAATTCAAATGACATAGCTATCTGTTTTTAAGATGAGTAGTTCTACAAAAATAAGGCTAAAGCGTGTACTTTGCATACAGTAGATGTTAATAGAGGCTCCCTTTCAAATTTATAGTGCTGCTGCGGGTTCTGGTAAGACCTACACCCTGGCTAAAACGTATTTGGGGCTGCTACTTCGCTCTTCAGATACCCGGATTTTTCAGCACATCTTAGCCCTCACCTTTACGAATAAGGCAGCGGCTGAAATGAAAGAGCGCGTGCTCTCTAGCCTGCATTATTTTGCTTACGCGAAAGAAGGATTGTCTGCCTCAAAAGAATCCATGCTTAACGAGCTCTCAGATAGCCTTGGTCTTTCGAGAACCTCTATTCAAAAACGATCTGAGACCGTTTTAAAGGAGATCCTGCACAATTATTCCAGGTTTGAACTGACCACTATAGACGCATTTACCCATAAGCTGATCAGAAGCTTTGCCTTAGATCTGGCGCTCAATCCAGGGTTTGAGGTCACGCTAGAGCCCATGAATTACTTGAGAGAGGCCATTGAAGAATTAATCGATGAGCTTCAAGATAATCCGCAACTTGAAGAACTGCTGCGCACCATGACCCTCTCTCTCATTGATCAAGAGAAGTCGTTTGATATTGCACGATCTCTATTGGATTTCAGCAAAGAGTTGCTCAATGAAGCATCAAGATTACGTTTTGAAGAAAACGCCATCAACCTAGAGAGCGTGCTCGCCTTACAGAAAATTCTTGAAGAGAAATGGCGGCAAAAAGAAAAAGAGGTTGAGCAGAACGCCCTAATGCTGTTGGATGAACTTAGAGCGGCCGGAGGCAAAGAAGTCTTCAAGGTGAATATTCTAGATCATCTTACGGCTATGGCTGAAGGAAGGCTTGATGAACCCAAATTGACGGGTGAAACTGTACTTAAGCAACTTAAAGAGGCAGCTTATTTCAAAAAGGGCAAAGAAGTTTCAGCAGCGCTTCAAGAAAAAATAGAGAAAGACTATCCCGATATAGTAGGTGCCCTTCATGAAAGAATTCGCATTCAAGCGGTTTCACAACAAATCGGAAGCTTTGCATTAATGGGCCGAATATTCAAATTATACCAATCGGTATTAAAAAGAAAAGAGGTGCTACCTATAGCCGAATTCAATGCACTTATCAGTGCCGCCATTTCAGATCAGCCCTCTCCGTACATCTATGAGCGCATCGGCTCAAAATACCAGTACTTCTTTATTGATGAATTTCAAGACACGTCGGTATTTCAGTGGAACAACTTGAACCCCTTATTGGCTTCTACAGTAGCCTCGTCAGAATCCATTGACGAAGGCTTGGCCTTTATTGTAGGAGACGCAAAGCAGTCTATCTACCGCTGGAGAGGTGGAGATGTCGAACAGTTCATTCGATTGTACAGCCAAGGGGCAAACGACTTCTCAAAGTCTGCTGCCGCAGCAAATCTTGACACGAACTACAGAAGCGCCTCAACCCTTATAAACTTCAACAATCAACTCTTTTCGCTTGGAGCACAAGTGCTAACCGATAGCTCTTATCAAGATCTTTACCGAAATACAGGCCGTCAACGCATCCCTGATCACCGCTCACAAGAAGAGGGCTTTGTGGGTGTACGCCTTATAGAACGCAGCGAAAAGTCCAAGGTCGAACTTCAATTAGAAGCGCTGCGCGAAGACATAAAGCGATGCATTGCAGCCGGATATGCGCTCAGAGACATGGCTGTTTTAGTCTCCAAAAATGCCGAAGCCTCTACAGTAGCAAACGACCTTATGGATAAAGGCTTTGAGGTCATCTCTTCGGAGGCCCTTGACCTTAAACTGAACGAACGCATCAAGGTGGTTATAGCTCTCATGCGTTATACCCTTGAACCTTCTAACGCTTTATATGCTTTTGAGGTCGTAGACGGCATTGAACGCCACCACCCAGAACGGTTCGAGCGTGTACAAAAGGCCCTCAGCGATCAAGGCAAACGACGCATATATAGTTTTGAGCGGTATTTAAGTGCACACCAAATCGCCCTTGAAGAATTCATAAAAATGAATCCCTATGTGTTTGTGAAGAAGGTGATCGACAATTTGCCCTTCAGCACAGTAGAGGGGGCCGTTGTTAAGGCCGATCAAACTGATGCAGCCTTCTGTAATTATTTACTTGAGCTTGTTTATGAAAGGCAACAACAAAGAGGAGAAGGGATTCACGAATTTCTAAATTATTACGACAGTCAAGAGGCGCTTTTTTTGCCCTTGCCAGAAAACACCGAGGCTATTCAAATCACCACCGTTCACAAATCAAAAGGGCTAGAATTCGAAGTGGTATTTTACCCTTTTGCCGTAGAGCGTTCTCGTTCATTAAATACCGAAAAAGATTGGCTCGAAGTGTCTGACCTGCTCCCGATCCGACACATGCTGCTACCTCTATCGTCTAAAACCGTAAAAGGTCACGCTCCATCAGAGGCGATATATGAGAAAGAGCGAATGAGAACAGAACTCGACCATCTCAATCAATTTTACGTTGCCTGTACACGTGCCAAACAAGCGCTCTTTATTTATGCTGAAACGCCCTCATCAAGCAAAGAAGGCATACACTATCCGGCATTGTTAACCAGCTGTTTAGCATCACATTTTGCAGATCATTTTAACGGCAATGCGGCAGATATCGGATGTTTACGTGCCCAAGGACTGAGCGAACAGCTCGAGACAGAAGACCAAATTCCGTTCGTAACAGCAACAGAACCTCTTACGTTCGAATTATCCTACCCAGAACCTGTACTTCAAGAAGCACAGCTCTTGGGCACTTTATTTCATGAGTTCATGAGTCATATCCATAGTATCGAATCTTTAGAAGGTGCTGTGGATTCGCTAAAAGACAAGGCTAATGAAGAACAGCTCCAGCAATGCAAAAAATGGGCTAATGAAATACTGACGCATCCTGAACTTAACACCTATTACAAAAAGGAGGTCTGGGCAAAAAACGAAGCAAAACTTCTCGATCCTTCTGGTAGCATCGCGATTCCAGATCGGCTAGTGAAGATAGAAAACGACTATACGCTCATTGAGTACAAAACGGGGCTTCCATCACCCAAGCATTTAGAACAAGTCAATCAGTACAGCGACCTAATCAATCGGCTCGATCCATCGGGTCAATGCAGCGTAAAACAGCGCTTCATTATTTATCTTAGTGCACACGAAAAAGAACTTGAGGTTCACTCCATTTAATTTTCAATCTATGTATCCAAAAGCTTTCCAAAAGCAATTGCAAGACACTCTTGATGAATTAAAAGATCAAGGGTTATTCAAGACAGAACGCGTCATTACTTCAAAGCAAGGAGCAGAAATTATTCTAGATTCAGGACAAGAAGTACTGAATTTCTGTGCGAATAATTATTTAGGGCTCTCTTCGCATCCTGAAGTGATTCAAGCAGCGAAAGACACGCTAGACACACATGGGTTTGGTATGTCGTCGGTGCGTTTTATCTGCGGTACTCAAGACATCCACAAAAAGTTAGAGGCAGAGATTGCCCATTTTTACGGTACAGAAGACACCATCTTGTACGCTGCGGCTTTTGACGCCAACGGAGGTCTTTTTGAGCCTCTTCTAGGCCCTGAAGACGCCATTGTCTCAGACAGTCTCAACCACGCCTCAATCATCGATGGGGTTCGCTTGTGCAAGGCAAAACGTTACCGCTACGAGAACGGAAACATGGAAGACCTTGAGACTCAACTCAAACAAGC
>JALRDO010000011.1:0-308 GCA_023262185.1 Flavobacteriaceae bacterium | reverse complement strand
CATTATGATTGTAACCGATGGTGTCTTCTCTATGGACGGTCTGGTGGCTCCCCTAAACCAGGTTTGTGAGCTTGCCGAAACCTACGAAGCGCTGGTTGCCATTGACGAATGCCATGCGGCTGGTTTCATCGGTGAAACAGGAATTGGAACACTTGAAGACAAAGAGGTTTTAGGCAGAATTGATATCATGACCGGAACACTGGGTAAGGCTTTAGGTGGCGCCATGGGCGGATACACTACCGGAAAAAAAGAGATCATTGCACTGTTAAGACAGCGCTCTAGACCCTACTTGTTTTCGAACTCTCTTG
>JALRDO010000010.1 GCA_023262185.1 Flavobacteriaceae bacterium | reverse complement strand
TGAATTATCGGTAAACGGTGAAACAAGGCAAAAAGGCCGTCTCAGTCAGATGATCTGGCGGATAAATGAAATCATCGTCAAGTTGTCGGAACTGTTCCCCTTGGCGGCCGGGGATCTAATTTTTACCGAATCCGCCTACCCTCCAACATCGAGCGCGCTACCCTCAAGCGTTGGTATACATGGCGTTTCACCGCATAGAGTTTACCTGATTTCACTACAGCCGAACTGTACATTCTTTCTGTTGCACTGGTCCTAACCTCACGGTCGACGGGTGTTACCCGCTATGCTGCGCTATGGTGTCCAGACTTTCCTCTTTTGCAAAAACAAAAGCGATAGAGTGACCTGCTTTGGGCCAAAGTTACCATATTGTTGATAAGTCTCCCGCTTTTTCGGCTCTATAGATTGAGCTTCTCAATGGATCAAAACTATATTTGTGTATGGAGCATTTCGTCGTTTCGGCACGTAAATACCGTCCACAAGCTTTCAAACAGGTTGTTGGTCAAGAGTCTATTACTGCTACCCTCGAAAATGCCATTCGCTCTAACCAACTTGCTCAGGCTTTACTCTTTTGCGGCCCTAGAGGTGTAGGCAAGACTACTTGCGCACGCATTGTTGCCAGAGAGGTAAATGCTTTTGCACAGCAACAAGAAACCGGTGAAGATTATGCGTTCAACATCTTCGAACTCGATGCTGCTTCAAACAATTCGGTAGATGACATAAGAGCACTGACAGAACAGGTACGCATCCCACCTCAAGTAGGCCATTTCAAGGTCTATATTATTGATGAGGTGCATATGCTTTCTACTGCTGCATTCAATGCGTTCTTAAAGACCCTAGAAGAGCCTCCAAAGCACGCCATTTTCATTTTAGCCACCACTGAGAAGCACAAAATTTTACCAACTATACTTTCTCGCTGTCAGGTATATGATTTCAAGCGCATTAGCCTTGAAGACACGGTAGAACATCTCAAAATGATTGCCAAAGATCAAGGGGTAACCACTGAAGAGGAGGCTCTATTTCACATCGCCAAAAAAGCGGATGGTGCCTTGAGAGATGCCTTATCGCTTTTTGATCGACTAGTAAGTTTTAGTCAAGGTACACTGAGTATGCAGGTCTTAAGTGAGCAGCTCAACATCCTCGATCAAGAAACCTACTTCACGATCACAGACCTTATCAAAGGCAGAGATACTTCAGCACTGCTTCTAAAGCTTGATGAACTATTACTTAAGGGATATGAGGGACTTCAACTACTCATTGGGCTATCTGCCCACTACAGAGACTTGATGGTGGCCCAAACCCCTGAAACCAGCACCCTATTGTCTGCTCCATTATTCAAGGAACGCTATATCGAACAGGCGGCACAATTCGATGCACACTATCTCATTGAGGCCATTGATTTAATCAATCGCCATTGTCTAAGTTATAAGTCTTCAGAACACCAACGATTAGTCATTGAGCTCTGCCTTCTGCAACTGGCCTCGTTAGAAGAGGGTTTGAGTAAAAAAAAAAGCCCTATCTAATTTCTCCTGAAGACAAGGCGAAACCACAAGTTACAATAAGCGATAAGATTCAGGTTGAACCTATAAAAGAAGAGGTTCAGCAGCCCGCAGAAGAAACACCTCCTCAGAAATCGACGGCACCCTTATTTAACGTCCCAGAATCTAAGGGTGTTTCAGGACTTTCCCTAGCAGCAATAAAGGCTAAACGCGCTCAAACGGCACTAGAGAAAAGTAAGCTAGAAGAAAAGGAGAACCGTACTAGTCATTTTAAGATTGAAGACTTTGAACATCATTTAGAGCGCTATATCAAGGAACTTGAAGCATCTGGTCAAAAAATACTGTCTAGCAATTTTCAATTGGCAAAACGCACTTATGATCTCGAATCGTGCACTGTAAAGCTAGAAGTTCCGAACGACATTATTCAAAGAGAGCTTCAGATGGCAGCCAACGACGCCCTCACCTATTTAAGAAATCACTTAGAGAATGACCTGGTTACGTTCAGCTATTTGATTTCAAAAGAAGCTCCGATTTCTGAATATGCCTATACCCCTGAAGAGAAGTACCAGAAGTTGGTTTCAAAATACCCGGATATCGAAGCACTTAAAAAACACTTTCATCTCGATCTCTAATCGAGCTTCGATTTGAAGTAGTCATAGAGGGCGAACTGAGACCGAATAGCCGCTTTCTTGTTCTTCTTGTAGGCGTTGTCTTGTTTGGCCGAAAATACACGAGCTTTCTGATTGTCATTCCAGCACAAATCAAAAACCTCTATCAGCTCTTGCTTCACATGGTCTTGGTAAATAGGAACCCCAACCTCAACACGATTTTCAATGTTTCGAGTCATCCAGTCTGCGGATGAAATAAATACCTTAGGATCTCCTCCGTTGGCAAAAATAAACATGCGTGTATGCTCTAAGAACTTATCTACGATGCTGATCGCCCTAATGTTTTCACTCATGCCTTTTACCCCTGGAATAAGACAATTGATTCCCCGAATAATCAGATCCACTTTGACTCCCTCGTTGCTCGCCTTGTAGAGCTTATCGATCATCTTATACGAGGTGAAACTGTTCATTTTGATATGTATATAAGCCTGCTTTCCGGCTTTGGCGTTCGCAATTTCTTGTTGGATTAGGCGAGTAAAGGTAGACTCGGCATAATGTGGCGAAACGATCAGATGCTTGTACTTTCTCACCTTATAGGTTGTCTCAAGAAAATCGAACACCTTATGCACCTCTAATAGAATGCCTTTGTGTGCAGTAAACAATGTATGATCAGTGTAAATTCGAGCAGTAGATTCATTAAAGTTTCCGGTACTGATAAACCCGAAATACTCTAAGCCCCTCGAAGCAGTTTCACGAGTGATCACGCAAATTTTTGAGTGTACTTTGAGCCCTCGAACGCCAAAAACAAGGCGGATACCTGCCTCTTTAAATTTACTCGCGTAGTTGATATTACTCTCTTCATCAAAACGAGCCTGTAATTCTATTTGAACAGTCACATCCTTTCCGTTCTTAGCTGCATTAATAAGAGCGGCTGCAACCTGAGAATTATTGGCCAATCTGTAGATGGTGATTTTGATCTCCTTGACCTTTGGATCGAGAGCTGCCTCTTTTAAGAATCGAATCACATAAGCGTAATTCTGATAAGGAGTGTAAAGCATGTAATCCCTAGAACGTATCTGATCAAATACGCTGACCTCCATCTCAAAGTTCGGAACCGGTAGGGGCTCTATCTTGTCGTACTGTAATTCGGCTCTTCCGAAATTCGGAAAGCTCATGTAGTCTCTTCTGTTATGGTACCTTCCTCCAGGAATAACGCTATCGGTATCTTCAATACCTATTTTCTCTTTCAGAAAGGTAAGAGTGTCTAGTTTGATGCTCTTATCGTAAACAAATCGTACTGGATCACTGATTTTTCTGTTGCTAACAGAAGTTGATATTTTCTCTAAAAAGCTCTTTTCAAGATCATCATCGATATCCAGTTCAGCGTCTCGAGTAATCTTAATCATATGCGCCTCTGCTTGATCGTAATCAAACATGAAGAAGATGCGATCTAAGCAATGACGAATCACATCATCGAGCATCATCACGTAATTCTTTTCGTTCTCAAGAGGTAACACGACAAAGCGATTCAAACTACTTGGGATCTCAATCAGCGCATAATGCACCTCTTGGGAGCGGCGCGACAACTTTGATCTAGATGTGTTTTTTACCAAACGAACGGCAAGGTATGCAGCCGACTCCTTTAACATCGGGAAATCTTCAACAGTATTCAAGTCAATGGTGATGAGCTCTGGGTTGACTTTGGATAAAAAGTAATCTGTTACGAAAGCCGATTGGTTTTCACTCAATTCAGTTTCATTGATCAAGTATATATTATGAGACTTGAGCTCTTCAGTGATGTCTTTCAATATCTTCAAACTCTTGCTTTGCGCATCGATCGTGATCTTAGTGATCATCGCAAGCTGCTTGGTGGCAAGCGTACCCCCTAGCATCTCGTTTCCGGTAGGATCATTATCCACAACACGTTTCACAGTAGCATAACGCACACGAAAGAATTCGTCCAAGTTATTGCTGAAAATTCCAAGAAAACGGATACGATCAATAATAGGTACCCGTTTATCTGCACTCTCTTGCAGCACTCGTTCGTTGAACTGAAGCCAGCTAATTTCGCGATTGATATAGGCATGTTTTGGGGTCGCCATAACTTCTAATTTGTCGAAAAGTACATATTAAGGAGCAAGTCGCTCCATTCTCCAATCATCATTCACCATTTGATAACGTATGCGGTCGTGAAGACGATGCGCTCTACCCTGCCAAAACTCAACCTTTTCAGGGACTATTCTATATCCACCCCAATGTTCAGGCCGTTTAAGGGCATTGTCACTAAGCGTATCTAAAGCCTTTAAGAGAGATTCCCGAGAGGTTATCACTTCACTTTGGGGTGAAACGATGGCCCCCTTCTGACTCCCTACAGGTCGAGAATAAAAATATTCATCTGACTCTGAAGTTGAAAGTTTTATTGCCTTACCAGAAAAAATAACCTGCTTTTCAAGACCAGGCCAAAAAAATGAAGCACTAACCCTATTATTAGCCTCAATGGCTTTACCTTTTTCACTATTATAATTTGTGTAAAACCATAAGGCATCATCCGTATAAGACTTCAAGAGCACGACTCTTGACTTCGGATACCCATCTAATCCGATGGTGCTGAGATGCATGGCATTAACCTCTTCAATTTCAGACGACTGATCGGCCTGTTGAAACCACTCTTCGAAGAGAGGGTGCCAATGCGTAGGGAGATCAAATTCATTCAACTCTCCTTTTTCGTACGATTTTCTATAATCGTGTAAATCCTTCATCCTTAAATATTTAAGCTGAAAACCTTATAGTCGTCTGCCAATTCAATGCGCTCAGAAGGAAAAACCTCTGAAGCCTCTTCTCGGAATGATTCTAGCGATTTGTAACGCGTAGAGTAATGACCTAAAATTAGGGTTTTAATTCGAGATTTTTGTGCGATTTGCGCGGCTTGAAAGGCGGTAGAATGACCTGTTTTTTCGCACAAAGAAAGCTCTGATTTAAGAAAAGTTGATTCGTGATAAAGCACCTCACTATCTGAAATAAGATCAATAAGAACTTCGTTATAAGACGTGTCACTGCAATAGGCATAAAAACGTTGCCAAACCTCATCCTTCAATACTTCAAAAAGGAATCCGTTGGTATAAATTCGATGCTTTAAGGGAAGCGTACGAACTCTAACGGTATAAGATTCATGAATAAGTACAGGATCTTTTTGATCCAATTCTATGAAATGTAATGGATAAGAAGTCCATGAATTAGATGATTTAAGTACAGTAGTAAGCAACTCTTTGATCCCTTTAGGTCCATATATATGCAAAGGAGAGGTTCTTCCGAGAGCTGCCATCGTATTCACCAATCCTGGAAGACCGTAAAAGTGATCTCCATGCAAATGCGAAATGAATACACGGTCAATGCTATTCATCTTCAACTTCATACGTCGCATTTCTTTCTGAGTGCCCTCGCCGCAATCAATTAAAAAGCTCTCCTTTCCAATTCTCAGCACTTGAGCCGTTGGATTTGTTATGCTTCGTGGAGTAGAGGCATAGCACCCAATGATTCGGAGCTCAGCTTTCATATTCCCAAATCGCGCTGAATGGCCTCCATTTCAATGAGGTCGTGAGCTTCTTCTAGGGTAGGACACAAAAAGATAGACTCAGGCAAATCATCATAGGTGAGTTGTTCTGAAACCAAGACAAAGGTCAAGTCTTTACCTGACAAGATCTTTGAAAGTTCCTGAAATACGTCTATTTGCTCCGTTTCTATGGTATTATCACTCCATACATACACGACATGGTGCATTGCCAGTGCTTCACTCTCAAACCATTTTAAAAGTTGAGATGAAGAAATGTCAGAAGAACTTAAGGTAATCGTATTCAGATTCATAATGGGCTTACATCGCAGAAGCGAGAAGATACAAAACGGCCATTCGAACTGCAACCCCGTTTTCAACCTGATCGAGAATGATTGCATCAGAAGAATCTGCAATTTCTGAACTCAATTCAACTCCTCGATTGATAGGGCCAGGATGCATGATAAGCGGTGTATGATCTAATCGACCGAGTCGCTCACTGGTCAAGCCATATTGCATTACATATTCTCGCGTCGAAGGAAAATAAGAATACTCCATACGCTCGTTCTGAACGCGTAACATGTTGACTACATCTGCTTTTTTGAGTGCCTGATCGAAATCTATTGCTACCTCAACTCCTAATTCTTCTATATATCTCGGAATAAGAGACTGCGGTCCGCATACCGTCACAGTGGCTCCTAATTTTTGAAGGGCGAAAATATTTGATAATGCGACACGAGAATGCAGTATGTCGCCTACGATGAGCACCCGTTTACCCGCAACATCGCCAAGCCGCTCGCGAATCGAATACGCATCGAGTAGCGCCTGAGTAGGGTGTTCATGTGCGCCGTCTCCTGCATTAACGATGCTTGCCTTGACATGCTTGGACAAAAACATAGCTGCCCCTGCATGGTGATGGCGCATCACAACCATATCTACCTTCATGGCGAGTATATTATTGACCGTATCTACTAAGGTCTCTCCTTTTTTCACCGAAGACTGTCCGGCCGAAAAGTTAATTACATCTGCAGATAGTCGTTTCTCAGCGAGTTCAAATGAGAGCTTTGTTCGCGTACTGTTTTCGAAAAAGATATTGGCAATCGTGACATCCCTTAGACTCGGGACTTTTTTAATCGGTCTGCCTAAAACCTCTTTGAACTGATCGGCCGTTTCAAAAACCAACTGAATATCGGATTCGGTTAGATTCTTAATTCCTAGCAAATGAGGGACCGATAGTTGACTCATAGGGTATTGTTTAAAATATAAACTGCGTCTTCTCCTTCATTCTCCTTCCAGCACACCTTAACGCGTTCTTGATTAATGGCATCTACCTGTCGCCCTCTATAGTTGGGTTGTATAGGTAAGTGTCGACTAAATCGTCTATCAATAAGGACAAGTAATTCTATGGCTTTAGGGCGGCCGAATGATTGTATGGCAGACAAGGCAGATTGTATGCTTCTTCCGGTATACAAAACATCGTCTATGAAGACCACTTTCTTGTTTTCTACTAGAAAATCAATTTTGGTTTTATTGGCTTTTAGCGGTTCTTGAGATCTTCTAAAGTCATCTCTGAAGAAAGTAATATCTAGATACCCTAATGACAGGTCTTTTATACCGTATTCTTCTCTGAGTAATTCACCCAATCTATTCGCAAAGTAAATTCCTCTTGGTTGTAGCCCAATGAGTACTGTATCAGAAAAATCAAGGTGGTGTTCTAATAGTTGATTTGCCAATCGATGAAGCAGCAGATGGATAGCTTTAGAATCGAGAAGAAGCGTTTCTGACATCAACTGAAGAACTTAGTCAGGGCAAAAGTAACAAAAAAGCCCGGGCTTTACCCGGGCTTCTTAAGAATTGACTAGAATTTAGTCGCTATTCATTAGACTCCATTTTGTCTTTAAGCGCTTGGAGTTGTGCATTTGCATCACCCAAGGTGGTCTTAGACTCTTCAGCCTGTGAATCAAGACGTTTCTTTGTCTCTTTAAGATTCTTGGCCTCTTGCTCTTTAAACATAGCCGTGTGACTTGCTACTACGCGCTTGAAGTCTTTATTAAATTCTATGATCTTGAATGAAGCTTCATTTCCTTTACCCAATTTCGATCCGTCTTCTTTTTCAAGGTGACGCGATGGGATAAAGGCTACGATATCTTCATTGAAAGTAATCGTTGCTCCTTTATCTACGATATCGGTGATTTTTGCTTCGTGTACTGATCCTTCAGCGAATTCAGTTTCGTACTTGTCCCAAGGGTTTTCAGTAGTTTGTTTGTGCCCTAGGCTCAATTTTCTACCTTCAACATCAAGTTCTAACACTTCTACCTCAAGGGTGTCTCCTACAGCAACAAATTCAGAAGGATGCTTGATCTTCTTAGTCCAAGATAGGTCTGAAATGTAGATCAATCCGTCGATACCTTCTTCAAGCTCTAAGAAAACACCAAAGTTGGTGAAGTTTCTTACGATTCCCTTATGGCGTGATCCCACTGGATATTTTGAAGTAATATCGGTCCATGGATCTGGAGTCAATTGCTTGATTCCAAGAGACATCTTACGCTCTTCACGATCTAGGGTAAGAACTTGAGCCTCAACCTCATCACCGACATTCACAAAATCCTGTGCAGATCTCAAGTGCGTTGACCATGACATTTCAGATACGTGAACAAGTCCTTCAACTCCTTCAGCAACCTCAACAAAAGCACCGTAATCAGCGATAACAACTATCTTACCTTTAACCTTGGCACCTACCTCAATTGCATCACCAAGTGCTTCCCAAGGATGCTTTTCTAATTGCTTAAGACCTAATTGAATTCTAGACTTGTTATCATCAAAGTCAAGAATTACGACGTTCAGTTTTTGATCGAGTTCAACAATCTCAGATGGATGGTTGATTCGACTCCAAGAAAGATCGGTGATGTGAACAAGACCATCAACCCCTCCAAGGTCGATAAATACCCCGTAAGAAGTGATGTTTTTAACCACACCTTCAAGTACTTGACCTTTTTCAAGCTGCCCGATGATTTCTTTCTTTTGTTCTTCGATATCCGCCTCGATAAGTGCCTTGTGAGAAACAACAACATTTTTGAATTCGTGGTTGATTTTTACCACTTTGAATTCCATGTTCTTTCCGACGAACTGATCGTAGTCACGGATAGGTTTAACGTCAATCTGTGAACCAGGTAAGAAGGCTTCGATTCCGAATACATCGACAATCATACCACCCTTTGTACGGCACTTCACGAATCCTTGAACAACTTCTTCCTTATCGTGAGCATCGTTTACACGATCCCAAGCTTTGATTGTTCTCGCCTTTCTGTGTGAAAGAACCAATTGACCTGATTTATCTTCTCTGATATCAATCAACACTTCAACTTCGTCTCCCACTTTTAGATCGGGATTGTAACGAAATTCGTTCAGTGAGATCACTCCCTCTGACTTCGCGTTTATATCAATAATCGCCTCGCGATCTGTAATGTTTACTACTTTTCCTAGAACTACCTCTTCATGAGCGGTATCTACAAAATTCTTAGCAACAAGATCTTCGAATTCTGAGAGTTGATTTTCGTCAACTCGCTCGATTCCTTCTTGGTACTTGTCCCAATCAAAATTGTCTATAAATTCTTGAGGATTGGTAGTTTCGGCAGTTGCCTGTGGTTGTTGCTCTGGCGCTTTTGCCTCTTCTTGAGCTTCAACCGGATTGTTTTCGTCAGCCATAATGGGAACTAACTTTGTATTCTAGGGCATTTAAATGAAGGTTAACTACTTGACCTAGAAGAGATTAAAAAATTTTATTCCTTTTCACCTTCATAAAGTAGCAAGAAAAGGCCCGCAAAAGTAACTAGAAATAGTGGTTATCCAAAGAAAATCAGCGAGTTATACCAAGTTTCTATCTTGAAGTTGAGTGATGACCCAATTGAGCTGTTCCTCTGGGCTCAGGTCAGAGTTATCAAGTACCATCGCGTCCTCTGCCTTTTTAAGTGGATCTACGCTTCTATTCTCGTCCTCAAAATCACGCATTTTGAGATTTTCAAGTACTTCTTCAAAGGCGACCTCAGGATGCGTTACTTGTAATTCAGCAAACCTTCTCTGAGCGCGCACTTCTGGCTTCGCCGTCATGAAAATCTTTAACTGCGCATCCGGAAACACGACGGTGCCAATATCACGCCCGTCCATCACCACAGATTGTGTAAAGCCCTGTTGTTGCTCGACTAGTTTTTTACGCACCTCCGAAATCTTCGCCACTTGACTGACGATTTGATTAACCTCCATGTGACGGATTTCTGAAGCGACTACGCGTCCGTTTAGGCGGATTTGTTGGTCCGGATCAAAATCGACCTTAATTTGATCTAAAACCCCTGTAAGTTGATCTAAAGTCAGCCCATTTTCAATGAGGTATAACGCCACAGCTCTATACATAGCCCCTGTATCGACGTACAAGAAACCCAACCGATTCGCTAAGGCCTTGGCTAAAGTTGACTTTCCCGTAGATGAATATCCGTCGATTGCGACTCGTATAGAACTCACAGCCATTAAATTAGAGTTTTTTTGGATGCTTCACCTTTTGGTTCAAGACAGCAACTTCAATTACCTCCTTCATGTGTTCAACATAATGAAAGGTCAAGCCTTTAAGGTAATGAGGTTCAATCTCTAAGATGTCTTTTTCGTTTTCTTTTGAAAGAATAATCGTAGATATTGCTGCGCGCTTGGCCGCCAGAATCTTTTCTTTAATTCCGCCTACTGGAAGCACCTTTCCTCTTAAAGTAATCTCGCCGGTCATTGCTAATTTTGAACGCACCTTGCGCTGAGTGAGTAAAGACACCAAAGAGGTCAGCAAAGTAACACCCGCCGAAGGACCATCTTTGGGAGTGGCTCCTTCAGGAATGTGAATATGAATATTGTAATTATCAAATACTTCTGGAGCAATACCGAATGTATCGTGATTAGCCTTAATGTATTGAAGCGCTATGGTGGCGGACTCTTTCATAACGGTTCCCAGATTACCAGTGATAGACAATGTCCCCTTACCTTTTGAAAGGCTCGATTCAATAAATAGTATAGCACCACCAACTGATGTCCATGCCAACCCGGTGACCACACCTGCCACTTCATTTGTTTCATACTGATCTGCGCTAAACCTTGGTTTTCCAAGTACTGCGTTGAGTTGCTCTTCATTTAGACTCTTTTCAAACTTCTGTTCAGAGGCTTTTTTGATCGCTACGCTTCTTGCCACTTTCGCAAGTTGCTTTTGCAAATTACGGACACCAGACTCTCTAGTATATCCAGAGATGAGCTTCTCTAAAATCTTCTTACCGAGTTTTAAATCACCCTTTTTGAGCCCGTGTTCGCTCAGCTGTTTGGGAAGCAAATGATTTTGCGCGATTTCAACTTTCTCTTCAATGGCATAACCGTTGACCTCTAAAAGCTCCATACGATCGCGCAAGGCGGGCTGAATGTCACCTACAGCATTTGCCGTGGCAATGAACATCACCTTAGAAAGATCGTATCCGGCTTCTAAAAAGTTGTCGTAAAAAGTGTCGTTTTGTTCTGGGTCTAGCACTTCCAGTAAGGCAGAAGAAGGATCTCCTTGAACTCCGTGAGCCAACTTATCGATCTCGTCAAGAACAAAAACCGGATTCGAAACGCCCGCTTTTTTAATGTTTTGTATGATACGACCTGGCATGGAACCTATATAGGTCTTGCGATGCCCACGTATCTCTGCCTCGTCTCGCAAACCACCTAATGACATTCGAACATAAGGTCTACCCATCGCCTCTGCAATAGACTTACCCAAAGAGGTCTTTCCTACTCCCGGAGGCCCGTACAAACACAAAATAGGCGACTTCATATCTCCTTTTAGCTTGAGTACTGCTAGATGCTCTAGAATGCGCTTTTTAACCTCAGTCAATCCATGATGATCACGGTCTAAAATTTCTTTGGCTTTTGCGACATCAATCGTGTCTTCGGATATGTTTTTCCAGGGCAATTCTAGAAACAACTCAAGGTAATTACGCTGAATGGCGTATTCTGCGACCTGGGGATTCATGCGCTGCAATTTCAACAACTCTCGCTCGAACAACTTTGCTGTATCCTCAGTCCAATTTTTTAAAGTCGACTGCTTGCGCATCTCTTCAATCTCTTCTTCGTGAGAAGCGCCACCCAGTTCTTCTTGAATGGTCTTCATTTGCTGGTGCAAGAAATACTCACGCTGCTGCTGATCAAGGTCTGAGCGCACCTTCGATTGAATGTCATTTTTAAGCTCTAGACGCTGCAGTTCAACATTCATCAACTGCAATGTTTTTAGAGCGCGATCTTTTAAATCATTATACGCTAGCAGTTCTTGCTTTTCAGCAACACGCAGATTGAGATTTGACGAAACGAAGTTGATCAAGAATGAGCCACTCTGAATATTCTGAATGGCAAATGAGGCTTCGGATGGAAGATTTGGATTGATTTTAATAATCTTTAGAGCCAATTCTTTAATCCCTTCAACCATCGCCTCAAACTCTCTATTGTTAGGATTTGGCTTTAGTTCTCTTAGCTCTTTAACTGCAGCCTGCATGTAAGGCTTTTCTTGAAGGACGGATACAATCTGAAAGCGCTTCTTTCCTTGTATGATAATCGTGGTGTTACCGTCAGGCATCTGCAATACACGCAAGATTTTTGCAACTGTACCCACAGCGTACACATCTTCGATACCTGGTGCTTCGACACTGGCATCTTTTTGGGCTACCACGCCTATGGTTTTTGTTCCTTGATTTGCCGCCTTAATGAGGGCAATAGAGGTGTCTCTACCTGCAGTGATAGGAATGACCACTCCTGGAAAAAGTACGGTGTTACGCAGCGGAAGAATCGGTAGTACTTCGGGCACATCTTCGCGATCCATCTCTTCTTCATCTTCTGGAGTAAGAAGTGGAATCAACTCTGCATCGTCTTCTAAGGCTTGTGCAGACAAATTGTCAATATCTAGATATAACTTTGAGTTCATAAATCTTCCTTACGTCATTTTGTCACCTTTATCGCGTAATTTCACGTGGCGATCCCTCTTTAAAAAGGGCTGCAAAGATAAGTTCAATTAGTGTGCCAAGCTGTTTTTGTAACATTTAGAAACGTTTATCGTCTCTTTTAAAATTCTCAATATGAATCTCACCCTAAAATCTACCTTATTCTTTAGCGCATTATTTCTGTTCCAAATCGGGCTTCAAGCGCAAAACGTTAAACGCATTGATATAGCTTCTTTTAATGAAGTCTACATAGGCGGTAGCTTTAAGGTTGAAATCACAGACAACAACGACAAGCACATTGTTCTTACCGGAGATCAACAAGCTATAGATGAAATAGAGGTGAGTTTGCGCAAGAATAAATTGCAAATCAAAAAAAAACTTAACTCGTGGTGGCGATCAGGGTACAGAGGGGGGCGTGTAGGTGTTCAAATACCCGCAACACAACTGAAAGCTATATACCTTTCGGGGTCTGGAAGCTTAAACGGTACAATTCACGCAAGTGAAGACCTTAAGCTCGCTGTATCTGGATCTGGATCATTCGATGCGCATATTGAAGGGGCTGAACACATCAGTTCGACAATTTCTGGTTCTGGAGATATGGAACTCTCAGGAAGCTGTGAACGCTTAAACCTTCAAATTACGGGTTCAGGTTCATTGAACGCCAATGAATTAGCTGCTAAAACTGCCGAAGTGAAAATTGCAGGATCGGGTAATGCAAGGCTACATGTAAGCGAACGCCTCAGTGCCTCAGTAGCCGGATCAGGTAATGTGATCTATTCTGGAAATCCTTCTACTGTTGAAAAAAGCGTAGCAGGATCTGGACGTATCCGCGCTTCGAACTAATCCCTTAAGCACGCACTACATATCGGCGTAAACGGGCCAATAAAAAGGCACCGACTAAAAAGAATACCCCTAAGAATAAGGCAGCTCCTCTCATACTACCGGTTAATTGAGCGATATACCCAAAAATAAAGGTGCCAATGACTATTCCAACCTTTTCAGCAACCTCGTAGAAACTGAAATAAGAAGTAGTATCCTCAGTTTCTGGAAGGTTTTGAGAATAAGTAGAACGCGATAGCGTTTGAATGCTGCCCATCACAAGGCCTACCCAGCCTGCTGCCAGATAGAAATCCATAGGTGTTTTCACAAAATAGGCATACACGCAAAGGAGCATCCAGATCGCATTGATCACGATCAGCATACTAATGTTATTTAATCGCTCCGCTAGCCTTCCTGTGAGAATAGAACCGAGCATTGCAACCAATTGAATGAGCAGAATGCTCAGAATAAGCCCTATAGTTCGTTGATTATCTGAACCCCAATCAATCTCTTGCTCTCCAAAATATGCGGCTATAAGCAATATGGTTTGCACTGCCATACTGTATACAAAGAAAGCCCAGAGGTACTTTCTTAAGAAGAGCTGGGTAGCAATCTCTGTACGTACCTTCTTCAATTCTTTGAATCCGCCTAAAATCAATTGCTTACGCTCTCCCTCTTTCTTGTAGCCTTTTGGCATGTATTTGAATGTGTACTGACTAAAAACGATCCACCAGAGTCCTACGGTGATGAATGAATAGCGCATTGCCATTACCTCAGCAGGATGATCGCCTACCCCTACAATGCCAAATAGCTCAGGACGCATAACCATTGCTAGATTGACAAGCAACAGAAGAACACTGCCAATATACCCAAGAGAAAAACCACGCGCACTTACACGGTCTTGTTGTTCTTTGTATGCAATATCTGGCAGATATGAATTGTAAATGGCGATACTTAACCATGCACCAACTAAACCGAAAAAGTAAAAGAGTAAACTGAGATAGATGTGATCTAACGAAAACCAATACAGGCCTATGCACGAAAGCGCTCCTAAATAGCAGAAAAATTTCAAGAACACCTTTTTGTTTCCGAGGTAATCCGCGACCCCTGAGATAAAGGGAGTTGCTAATGCAATAAGCACAAAGGCAGCAGAGCTCAAGTAACTAATGAGCGGACCTCTTGCGATCATCGTACCGAAGACTTCTACCTCCTCTACCTCAGAAAGTCGAAAAAGAGCACCATAGAAAATGGGAAACACCGCTGAAGAGATGACAAGGCTATACACCGAATTCGCCCAATCGTAAAATGCCCAGGCTTTTAAGACCTTCGGCGACCCTTTTTCAAAAACTACATTGCCCATTGCGTTAGATTAATGCGACTGAAAATACAAATTCTAATTAAACCCCAACTCTGGCCCAATTTTTGAATTCTAACAAGTAAAAAAACCATGAAACCATTCGCCATCTTTTCTGCCTTCCTTCTTCTGCTAGGATGCACAGGTCCTGAAGGACCCGTAGGACCTCCTAGCCCGACCTTATTTTCACAAGTTTTCGAATTCGAAGTAGACTTCACTCCTTCTAATAATTACGAAGCTTACATTGAATTTCGACAAGAAATCGAAGTGTTTGAAGCAGACCTTGTTCTCGTGTTCTTAGCTTATGAAACCACAGATTCTAATCAAGGAGTTCAATACGTTTGGCGCCCATTACCTCAGACAATTTTCACTTCATCAGGGTTATTACAATACCAATACGACCACACCTTTAGTGACCTGAGACTTTTTGTAGAGGCAGATTACAGCCTGAGTAACGCCACTGAAGCAGACCTCCTTAATCAGCGATTCAAAGTGGGTGTGGTTCCGGCGGCTTACGCACAAGAAGTGCAGGGGATTACCGCCTTGGGCGATGCTGATTTTTTGCTTCTTTCACCGTAATTTTAAGAAAAATTGAAGCATGAAAAAGAACCTATTTTCCCTGCTGCTCCTAGCTAGTGTATGTGTGCTAAGCGCGCAACAAAAATCAGGCGCTGCAGCTTACGAAGTATTCAAAACCAATGAACAGTGGAAAGAACAGTTAAACGGATTAGAATACTACGTTTTAAGACGCGGAGGAACCGAATACGCCTTCACAAGTGATTTATTAGATGAAAAACGCAAGGGCACCTATGTGTGCGCCGGATGCGGCAATGCGCTCTTCAGATCTGAATACAAGTACGATTCAAATAGCGGATGGCCCTCGTTTGATCGCCCCATTGAAGGTGCGTTAGCATTCGATGTCGATTACGATATTGGCTATGAACGCACAGAAGAGAAGTGTGCAAAATGCGGCTCTCACCTAGGGCATGTCTTCGATGACGGACCTCGTAATACTACCGGAAAACGCCACTGTATTAATGGGGTTGCCCTAAAATTTATCGCAGATGGCAATAAATAACCCGCTTAAGCTTGACGAGGAGGCGTTAAAGCAACGCCTCACCCCTATTGCTTATACGGTTTTAAGACACGGGGCCACTGAACCCCCTTACTCAGGAACCTATAACGAACATTACGAGCAGGGCGATTACCATTGCGCTGCCTGCGGGGCAAAGCTTTTTGAAAGTAGTTCAAAATTTGAAAGTGGCTGCGGATGGCCTGCTTTTGATTCTGCTCTTGAAGGTGCCATTACCTACCTAAGAGATCATTCGTACGGAATGATTCGCACAGAAACGCGATGCTCATGCTGCGATTCGCATCTCGGACACGTATTTGACGATGGCCCAACGGCTACAACAGGTAAGCGATACTGCATTAATTCTGTATGTCTCGAATTTCGTCCAATACGTTGAATCGTATGCGGGGTAATGATTACTTTTGGCCTCTAATTAAAGTGAACTGATGCAAGAATTTGACCTCATAGTGCTCGGAAGCGGACCTGGTGGATACGTCGCCGCCATTCGCGCGTCTCAACTAGGTTTAAAAACCGCCATTGTCGAAAAAGAAAATCTAGGTGGAGTATGTCTTAATTGGGGATGTATACCTACCAAAGCCTTATTGAAATCGGCACAGGTCTTCGAATACCTTAATCACGCCGAAGACTACGGACTTTCGGCTTCAGGAGTTTCCTACGACTTCAATAAAGTGGTGGACCGTTCTAGAGGCGTTGCTGACTCGATGAGCAAGGGAGTCCAATTCTTGATGAAAAAAAATCAGATCACGGTTATAGACGGTTACGGAACGCTGCTTCCAGGAAAAAAAATAAAGGTCACCGGAGCTGAAAAAGAACAAACCATCAGCGCTTCGCACATTATTATCGCCACTGGAGCAAGAAGTAGAGAGCTCCCGAGCCTTCCGCAGGACGGTGTCAAAGTGATCGGATATAGAGAAGCTATGACCCTCAAAACTCAACCCAAAAAACTTATCGTTGTCGGAAGCGGAGCCATTGGAATCGAATTCGCTTATTTCTACAATGCGATGGGAACTGAGGTGACCGTAGTTGAATATCAGCCCAACATCGTTCCGGTTGAGGACGAAGAAGTTTCTAAACAATTAGAGCGCAGCTTTAAAAAAGCCGGGATTACTATCAAAACAAATACCGAGGTCACTAAGGTTGAAACTCAAGGCGAAGGAGTAAAGGCGACATTGCGCTCAAATGACAAAGAGGAGGTTTTAGAGGCAGACCTAGTTTTGTCCGCCGTAGGTATCAAATCGAATATTGAAAATATAGGTCTCGAAGAGGTGGGTATTACGATCGATAGAGACAAGATTGTGGTAGACGAGTTTTATCAAACAAATGTACCCGGTTACTACGCTATTGGCGACGTGACTAAAGGTCAAGCCCTTGCTCACGTAGCTTCAGCCGAAGGAATTCTCTGTGTTGAAAAAATAGCTAAGCTGCACGTTGAACCTCTAGACTACCAAAACATTCCAGGCTGCACCTATTGTAGCCCTGAGGTGGCCTCTGTAGGACTCACCGAAAAACAGGCTAAAGAACAAGGTTACGACATCAAAGTAGGTAAGTTTCCTTTTTCTGCAAGCGGTAAAGCTAAAGCCTCTGGAAATTCAGATGGCTTTGTGAAGGTCATCTTCGATGCAAAATACGGTGAGTGGCTTGGATGTCATATGATAGGTCAAGGAGTAACCGATATGATTGCAGAAGCGGTGGTTGCACGAAAGCTAGAAACCACAGGACATGACATTTTAAAAGCTGTGCATCCCCACCCTACCATGAGCGAAGCGGTGATGGAAGCAGTTGCAGCGGCTTACGACGAGGTAATTCACCTATAAGAAAGACTGTAGCGCTAATCGATAGCTAGAAAGGCCGAATCCGATAACTATTCCTTTAGCGTTCGGAGCGATGTAGGACTGGTGTCTGAAAGATTCGCGAGCATAGGTATTGGAGATATGCACCTCAATTACAGGTGCAGGGACCGCCGCTACCGCATCAGCGATTCCGACCGAAGTGTGGGTATAGGCTCCTGCATTCAAGACAATTCCTTGATGAGAATAGCCAAATTCTTGAATAGCATTAATCAATTCGCCCTCTACGTTCGATTGAAAGTAATCGATCTCAAGGGCACCAAACTCTTTACGTAAGTCAACTAAAAAAGCTTCGAAGTCTTGTGAACCATAAACTTCAGGCTCTCTTTTGCCCAAAAGATTGAGGTTAGGACCGTTTATTACTGCTATCTTCATACTGCTAAAATAGACGCTTTCAATGAATTGGAAACAAGCCATTGATGATTATATGTTATTCTTGAAGATCGAGCGTTCGAGTAGCGAGGCCACCTTGGCGAGCTATCGATACGACCTCGAACACCTTGCAGGTTTCAGTGTAGCCACACTAACCCAGAGCACCCCAACATCAATTCAAACCACTGATCTCAAGGATTTTATCAAAGAGGTTTCAGTTGTATTGAGTGCGCGATCACAGGCAAGAATGCTATCCGCCGTAAAAGGCTTTTTCAGCTACCTAGAATTTGAAGGGTATCGACAAGACAACCCTTCAAGTCTGCTCGAAACACCTAAGATTGGAAGAAAATTGCCCGTGCACCTCACGACAGAAGAAATCCAAAAATTCTTTGAGACAATTAACCTAAGCAACCCTCATGGGTACCGCAATCAAGCCATTTTTGAATTGCTTTATGCCTGTGGCCTTCGGGTTTCTGAGCTCGTGCAGCTACGACTATCTGATTTGTATTTCAAAGAAGACTTCATAAAGGTTACCGGTAAAGGAAATAAAAGCAGATTGGTCCCTATCCATGATATTTGCAAAGAACGAGTTCAACACTATCTCGACCTACGCATTGCCACTTACCACCCCCAAGAAGGACACGAGGATACCGTTTTTCTAAACCGTAGAGGAAAACAATTAACTCGTGCTATGATTTTTACCCTAACCCGAGAAATCGCTGCCAGCGCTGGAATCAAAAAGACCTTAAGCCCGCACACCTTTAGACACTCTTTCGCTACTCACATTTTAGACAATGGCGGAGACCTGAGAGCGATACAACTTATGCTAGGCCATCAAAGTATTACAACCACAGAGATTTACCTTCACAGCAGCGCTGAAAAGCTTAGAAGCACTCTTGAAATGCTGCATCCCAGATCAGGTTTAAATCGAGATTCTACGTCCTAAATCGTTACATTTATTTAAAATCTAACTTCATGAAACACTTATTTCTCGCAATTGCATTTTTGTTGACTGGCTTTCTCTCTGCCCAGAAATACAATCTCTTGTCAAAACATATCGACGAGCGCATAGAAACCTACGAGTCAGTTGCCATGCAGATATACAATTGGGCCGAAATGGGGTATCAAGAAGTACAATCTAGCGCCTTGCTTAAAGAAACGCTTGAAAAAGCAGGATTCACCATTGCGAGTGGTGTAGCTGGAATCCCAACAGCTTTTGTGGCTGAATATGGCACCGAGGGACCCGTCTTAGGAATTTTAGGAGAATTTGATGCATTACCAGGAATTTCACAAAAAGCAGTTCCCTATCGCGAGAGTGCCAATACAAGAGGTGGTCATGCTTGTGGTCACCACCTTTTCGGTACAGCCTCTACTGCGGCTGCAATTGCTATAAAGTCATGGCTTGAAGAAACGAAGACTGCGGGAATCATTCGCTTTTACGGAACCCCTGCAGAAGAAGGTGGTGGGGCCAAGGTGTATATGGCTCGAGAAGGCCTGTTTGACGACGTAGATGTCGTATTGCATTGGCATCCTGGAGCTTCAAATCAAGTGAATGAAGCTGCAGCCCTTGCCAATATCTCGGCCAAATTCAGATTTAAAGGAATTTCTGCACATGCGGCTGCCGCACCAGATCGCGGTAGATCTGCGTTAGACGCGGTTGAAGCAATGAATTACATGGTGAATTTAATGAGAGAACACGTTCCTCAAGACGCGAGAATTCACTACGTAATTACTGATGGTGGAAAAGCGCCAAATGTTATTCCAGACTTTGCTGAGGTATACTATTACTCACGCCATCCAAGACGCGATGTGGTAAAGTCAATTTTTGATCGTATTGTTAAAACTGCTGAGGGGGCCGCACAAGGCACAGAAACTGAAATGAGCTATGAAATTGTTAACGGAGTTCACGAGCTGCTGCCCAATGAAACCCTGGAGAGATTGGTGCATGAAAGTATGGCGGCTATCGGAGGGTATTCCTATAACGATGAAGAACGGGAGTTTGCGACACAAATCGCCAAATCTATGAATATAGAACTGAACGAATCTATAGCTCAGCAAGTTCTCCCCTACCAGAAGTCACAAGGTGCCTTCGGATCAACCGATGTTGGAGACGTAAGCTTCGTGGCACCAACTGTCGGATTTAGAACAGCTACTTGGGTGCCAGGGACACCTGCACACTCTTGGCAAGCTGTGGCTGCCGGAGGAACAGATATCGGTGTAAAAGGAATGGCACTTGCAGCGAAGACTTTGGCATTAAGTGCAGCAAAACTCTACAAGAGCCCTCGCGTTATTGAAATGGCTAAGAAAGAATTTGAAGAGCGCAGAGGAAAAGACTTTAAATACGTCCCTCTCTTAGGTAATCGTCCTCCAGCCTTAGACTATAGGAACTAAATAACCCATTAATACGGTGCATCTTCAGAACCGTCATTGGTGTCATCGTCAACCCTAAACCTGCGCTTCTTGTGATCTTCATTATAAGCAGCTAATTCTTCTTTTGGAATCACCTTCAAGAAAGACGGATGTTGCTCTATAGCAAACTCTAATCGCTCAATAATCTGATCAATTGGATCGTTTTCATAATCGATTTCAAGCGGTTCTTTGATGATCATTGACTGCAGGATTCCTTTCTTCTTGATATAAATTCCTTTGCGATCAAAAGAACGTCTAAAGCCATCAATAACAATGGGAACCACTACCGGTTTATAGGTTTTAATAATATGAGCAGTTCCTTTTCTCAAGGGTTTCCATGGTCGGGTTGTTCCCTGAGGAAAGGTAATGACCCATCCGTCTTTGAGTGCCTTTCCGATGTTAGAAATGTCACTCATTTTAACCTGTCGATTGACTTCTTGACCGCCAGCGCGCCACGTGCGCTCAATGCTAATGGAGCCAGCATAGGCCAGTATTTTAGCTAAAAGACTCCCCTTCATCGTCTCTTTAGCGGCGATGTAATAAATATTCAATTTGGGGTTTAAGAGATAGCCTACGTTTTTAATTGAATCTTCTCGACCCTTCAAACTCGCATTGAAGACGTGAAACATGGCCACCACATCTGCAAAATAAGTTTGGTGATTGCTCACAAAAAGCACATTCTCTGAAGGTAGGTCTCTTAGCACCTGCGAACCCTCAATCTTGAGGGTATTGAATCGCTTGTAGCGCGCATGGGTTCCAATTCCGGCGACAATAATGAGTAGCCTCTTCAACAAGAGGTTATGTCCAAAAGGGTTTTGCTTGAATAAGGGCATAAAAATTGCTAAGTTGTGGGTTCAAAAATCCCTCTTAGCACGATCAAAAGTACAAAAGCTTTACATATGCGAATTGGCAGTCTTTTCTGCGGAATACTCGTGGTACTCTCCTGTTCTAATCCACCTAAGTCAAATACTGTAAGCTCGTCTTCATCCGTTGAAGGTTCCGCTACAGCTTTACCCTCTGAATCACAGAAGGCTGCTGAGATGGAATCAGAAGAAAAAGGCGAAAACGAAACGTTTGTCCTTGATGAAGAGAACGCAATTCCGTTCTTTTTTGAGTATCAAAAAAAGCTAAATGAACGCTTTGTCACCTTTGAAACCTCAATGGGTGAATTTACCGTTGAACTTTTTGAAGATGTACCTTATCACAGAGCTAATCTCATCTATCTTGCGAAGAAGGGCTATTTCAACGGGACACAATTTCACAGAGTGGTAAAAGACTTTATCATTCAAGGCGGTAACACCGATAACCGAGAGATTGCTAGACGTAGAGTAAGTATTGGCCGTTATCTCTTACCTCCTGACGCCGACAAAGGCCACTCCCACCACAGAGGGGTGATATCCATGCCAAGTAGCGACATTAATAATCCTCATAAACTGGCCTCACCCTATGAGTTCTTTATAGTGGTAACGCGCCCCGGATCTTACCATCTAGACGGAAATTATACCGCTTTTGGTACAGTCGTTGAAGGTATGGATGTGGTGGATGCCATCAACAAGGTAGAAGTAGACCAAGGAGATTGGCCAACAAAAAATGTTTACATCCTAAAGGCTACTGCTCACTAGGCATTACCCCTCTAGAGGTGCCCAGTCTGTTTCGTAAGAGGTAAAGGCGTCAACAATAATTTGAATGCAGCTGTCGATTTCCTCCTTAGTGATCACCAATGGTGGCGCAAAACGGATAATGTTTCCGTGGGTGGGTTTCGCCAATAACCCTCTATCCATCATACTCACGCATAAATTCCAAGCCGTTTCACTTTCAGGATGATCTGCAATTACGATCGCATTGAGCAATCCTTTTCCTCGAATCTGTTTGACCAACTTTGAGGTGCCTAGCGCCTCGTTCAGAGATTTTCTGAAGTGCTCCCCTAATCTAAAGGCATTTTCTGCAAGCTTTTCGTTCTTTACGACCTCAAGGGCAGCAATAGCAACCGCTGAAGCCACAGGGTTTCCTCCATAGGTACTGCCGTGTGAACCCGGTGTAATTACCTCCATGATGGCATCATCAGCCAGTACTGCAGAGACCGGATAGGCTCCACCTGAAATGGCCTTTCCTAAAATCAATACATCAGGTTTTACCTCTGGAGTCGCACTGCAATGGCTATCTGAACAGTTGCAAGATCCGCAGGTGGCTAAAAGTTTTCCAGTACGCGCAATTCCAGTTTGGATCTCATCGGCAATAAATAGTACATTATGCGTCTTACACAGGGATTTACATGCCGAAAGATAGGCTTCATCAGGTACGTGAACGCCAGCCTCACCTTGAATGGGTTCTACGAGAAATCCGATCACATTGGGACGCGATTTCAAAACCTCTTCTAGAGCATGAGTATCATTGTAGGGTATTTGAACAAAACCTGAGGTAAATGGACCAAAGCCTTTTCGAGCACCTTGATCTGAAGAAAAAGAAATAATGGTAGTGGTCCTACCGTGAAAGTTCTGTTCGCACACCACAATAATGGCATCATCTTGTGAAATTCCTTTCTTCTCATAACCCCATCGGCGCGCTATTTTTAAAGCCGTTTCAACCGCTTCAGCACCTGAATTCATCAAGAGCACCTTGTCGAATCCAAAAGTCTGAGCCATGTACTGTTCCGTTTCACCGAGCTTGTTATTATAAAAAGCTCTAGAGGTAAGGGAGAGGGTTTTAGATTGCTCGACCAAAGCCTCTACAATTTTTGGGTGACAGTGCCCTTGGTTCACCGCTGAATAGGCCGATAAGAAATCAAAATACCGCTTGCCTTCTGTATCCCAGACATGTACGCCTTCTCCTTTTGCCAAGACCACCGGAAGTGGATGGTAATTGTGCGCTCCGTATTGATTTTCTAACGCAATAGCTTCTGATGCCGAAATTCCCATAGGTCTATTTTTTGTTCCCGCAATTTACGGCAATTCAACGGCTAGAACGAATTACCTTTGCCGACATGGTAAGAAGAACTAGCATTATTTTAGCTCAAGTCACTATTGAAGGAATGGCGGCAAAAGGTAAAGCCTTTGGACGCGCTAAAGATGAAAAAATTGTTTTCGTGCCCTTCGCCGCACCAGGAGATAATGTAGATGTCCGCGTAACCAAAAAGCGTAGCAAGTTTTACGAAGGCGTAATCGAAAAAATTCACCGCCCTTCAGAAGAACGGGTTACTCCTAGATGCGTTCATTTCGGAACCTGCGGAGGGTGCAAATGGCAACACATTAACTATGAAACTCAACTCAAAGGCAAACAACAAGAAGTAATAGAAAACCTAAAACGCATAGGCCAGGTAACCCCCAAAGAGGTGCATGAAATTCTAGGAGCCGAAGAGCAATACGATTACAGAAACAAAATGGAGTTTTCATTCTCTGATTCGAAATGGCTAACTCAAGAAGAAATTCAATCTAACGCAACCTTTAACCGCAACGCTTTAGGATTTCACAAACCCGAAATGTGGGATAAGGTTATAGATCTAAAAGAATGCCATTTACAGGGGCCCCTATCAAATGAAATCCGATTGTTCTGTAAAGAAGAGGCCGAAAGGCAAGGGTTAAAGTTCTTCAACTTACGCGGGGGATACGGAGACCTGAGAACCTTAATGGTCCGCACCACTCAAAAGGGTCAAATGATGGTGTTGATACAGTTTTGTGATGCCTCAAAAGAGGCAATTGAGGCCTACTTAAAGGCTATACACAATCGCTTTCCAGACTTGCACTCCATTCTGTATACTATCAATAAAAAGGCAAACGACACCCTTTACGATCAAGAGATACGTCGCTATGCCGGAGCAGAATACATCATAGAAGAAATGGAAGGTTTGCGCTTTGCCATCGATGCGAAATCGTTTTATCAAACAAACAGTATTCAGGCCCAGAGACTCTACTCTATTGCTAGGGATTTCGCTGAACTTAAGTCAACTGATGTGGTCTATGATTTGTATACCGGAACAGGAACCATCGCTCAGTTTATTGCCCGTTCTGTTCAAAAGGTTGTTGGCGTTGAATCTGTTCCTGAGGCAATAGCAAAGGCAAAAGAAAACGCCACAATCAATGGTATTGACAATGTAAGCTTTGAGGTAGGCGACATGCGTAAAGTATTTAACGAAGATTTTATACAACGTCACTCTAAGGCCGATGTGGTTATTACCGATCCGCCAAGAGACGGAATGCATGCAGACGTGATCGCACAATTACTCGCTTTAAATGCAGAGCGTATCGTCTATGTGAGTTGTAACTCAGCGACTCAGGCCCGCGACCTACAACTGCTTTCAGCACAATACGATACAGTGAAATCACAAGCGGTGGACATGTTCCCACAAACACATCACGTTGAAAATGTAGTACTTTTAAAACGTCGATGAATCGAACGCATCTCATGCCAAACACGCGCCATTTTCTCTTTGCACTTCTAACGATTGTCCTTTTTAGTTGTGAAAAAGATGACATCTGTGTTGACGGAGACTCAGCAGTACTGGTCATCGAATTCAGAGATGCCAGCGATAAAGAAAGCCTTAAACCTGTAAGTGGTCTAAGCCTGCTCTTGAATAATAATGCATATCAAGGCATTGAAAACCAATCTGTTTCTAAGCTAGAATTAGCCCTTTCGGCTACACAGAATAATTATGTTTTTCATTTTGTTGTAGGAGAATCAGCACTTTCAGATCAGCTTGAAATAAATGTAACCCCAATCATCACCTATGTTTCAAGGGCTTGCGGTTATGTATTGGAATTCGAAGGACTCTCTGTAAAACCACTCGACTCTCTTGATTGGATTTCTTCTGTCGAGGTATTGATTGAAACCGTAACCGCTACCAATGAACCGCATCTTGTTATCTATCACTAAACGAGTCATGCTCGTCTGCGTGTTATCGGTAGGCCTGATGACTTACGGTCAAACCGCCTACGGACTGCGTGTTGGAGCAGACCTTCACCGGCTTGTGCGGACCAGCTTGAACGACAATTATAGTGGTTTCGAATTGAGTGGTGATCTGCGGTTAAAAAAGAAACTCATGCTTAGCGCAGAACTCGGAAATGAGCGCTTTTTAGATCAGGAAACCCTTGGCGATTACTTGTTGTATGAGACGGAATACACGGGGAGCTATTTGAAATTAGGAGCCGATTGGATGGTCTACGCTCAAAAAACGAACGAAAAGAATCTGGTGACTGCTGGCTTTCGTTATGCCATCTCGACGTTTAGCAGCGATCTAGGAGCGGTGCATGTGTATGACAGTTCACGCATTCGAGAACCCGAAGGTTTTCCGCTTTTCACTCAAGATGGAGAAAGTTTCGGCGGGCTCAATGGGAGTTGGATTGAAGGTGTTCTTGGATTCAAAACCGGACTGTTCAATAACCTTTACCTAGGTGCTAGTTTAAGACTAGGCTTTTTGGTCTCTGAGAAAAGTCCTGACAATTTTGACAATCTATGGATTGCAGGGTTTAATAAAGTAACAGATGGCGCAAGGTTTGGATTAAATGTCAACTACACGCTCTCTTATTTTATTCCTGTGGTTAAGAAATAATCAGTGTGTCTCTTTTAAACTACCACTGTAGAGACGGTATCCTTGCAACTTCGCCTCGAGTTTTCCGTTATAGAGTTTAACCTTTTTAAAAGGCTTTAAACCAAGGTGTTTAAGGGCTTCTAGATTCGAACTAATCAACCAAGCCTCACTATTGCTGTAATGCTGTTTTAGCGTATTTCCGATCTCTTTGTAAAAGGGTATATCATCAATATCTAGACGCTCTCCATAGGGCGGATTAAAGACCATATGTAATGGAGATGCTGTCGGCGGAAGTGTCTTAAAAAAATCAGCGCGTTGGACTTGAATATATTCTGAGAGGCCGGCGTTCTCGACATTTTCTTCTGTCTTACGAACAGCACTTGGAGCCTTGTCTTGGGCATAAATAGTAAAAGGGAACTCTTTCACCTTGTTCAGGGCAGACTCTTTAATTTTTTCCCATAATTCTGCATCGAAAGAATCCCAATGCATGAAAGAGTAAGAGGTGCGGTGAATCCCATGAGGAATCTTACACGCCATTAATGCCGCCTCTATCGCCAAGGTTCCACTCCCACACATGGGATCGAAAAAATTGCATTGCCCGTGCCAGTCACTCAAATGCAGAATGCCTGCAGCAAGCACTTCATTAATAGGTGCGATATTGGTAACGGTCTTGTAGCCTCGTTGATGAAGTGAAGCTCCAGAACTATCTAATGCAACACTCAGCGTATCATTACTCAAATGCAAATTGATACGGATTTGAGGATCAGAAGTGTCTACAGATGGGCGTTTTCGAGTCTTCTCTCTAAAATAATCTACAATGGCATCCTTAGCCTTCTGAGAGAGAAATAAGGAGTTACTAAAACGATCAGAAAAGAGACCAGAATCTATGGCAAAGGTCTTTTCAGCAGAGAAGTATTGCTGCCAAGGAATACTCTTAATCGCATCGTAGAGTTGTTCTTGATTGGTCACTCTAAACGTACCTATTGGCATGAGGATCCTAAGCGCACATCCCAATGAAAAATTTGCTTTGTACATGAACCCCAAATCTCCTTCAAAGGCTACCATACGATTCAGCTCTTTGATATTTTTCGCCCCTAGACTCTTGAGTTCTTTGGCCAAAATAGATTCAAAACCATAAAAGGTTTTAGCTAAAAAGCGCGTGTTTTGGTCGGAATGCTTCATGGGTAGGTTATTTGATCTATTTTTGAGCGATGATTCGTTCTGCGCTATTTGTTCTTCCGGTAATAGCTGTTATAATTGGTGTCCTTATCGCCGTGCTCGTGGAGCGCAAATCAAAGTCTCCTCTTTGGATACTTTTGCCTTTCAGCGGCTCATTCTTGCTCTCGATCACTCTTTTTGATCTCATGCCCGAACTGTTTTCAGCACCTGAAACCAAAGGTATATCTCTTGCAGTACTCTGTGGAATCTTACTTCAAATATTTTTAGAGTTCTTTTCAAAGGGTGCAGAACACGGTCACGTACACCTATCAGATTCAGGAGAAAATCGCCCCTATTACTTCTCAGTTTTCACGGCATTATTTATTCATGCTTTCTTAGAAGGGACTCCACTCGCCCATATTGAGACCCTAAGCATCGCTGTCTTTCTGCATAAGATTCCGATAGCAATGGTGATCTATCAATTTCTGAAAAAAGCGAATTTCAGCGCTGCAGGTACCTTTGTGCTATTAGCAAGTTTCGCCATGATGACCCCTCTGGGCCTCTTCCTAGGTCAAATTCTAGTTGATAGTAGCCTTCTGGTATATCTAGATGCTCTTTCGGCGGGGATATTTCTGCACGTTTCTACCGTTATCCTTTTTGAGTCTGAGAAAGGCCATCGCTTTAATGCCAAGAAAGTGCTTGCTATCGTTACGGCTATTGCGATTGCATACCTTCTTTAGTCACTCGCCAAATGCGTGTACTGTTATCCTCAAATAAAGCAGGCGCCTCTAGAATCAACTCATAGTGCCCAATCAAGAACTTTAAATCTAAAGTATCTTTGGTATTGGTCAAAATGAGGGTTTCAGGGCTCTTGGCGATTCGATTTTGGAGGGCTTCAGCTGAGCCAATTTGGTCAAAGGTGCGCTGAGTTTGAATTAAAAAGGCCGGATCTAATCGTTTAAACACAACCACCTCTTTATCGGCAATAAGGGGTAGTGCCTTAGCTACTGGCGAATAGGCATTCATGGTTGGAAAGACCCATCCCCATAGCAACCAACCTATAAGCAACCAATTCAAAGCTAGAGTCAAAACAAATTGAAAGGGAGCCAGACCTTTAGGACGAAAAAGCAACGCTAAGGACCCTATGCTTATGGGAAGAAGTGCAAAACTCAAATAACTGAGGTCGCTTAAGGCCGGATGCTGTTTCAAGCCGAAATATGCTCCCACAACAGCTGCTAATCCGAGAACGATAAGACTGATGAGTCCCCACTGAAGTGTTTTGCGAGAGGTGTGTTCTTGCAGTCGCACTAGGTAATCCGCAATTAAAACACCTAAGAAGGCAAAGGCAGGCATAGGATAATTCGGAAGATTAGTGTCTGAAAAACTAAAAAAAACAACGATGACGATTCCTACTGAGAAACAGAATCTCATGAAATCATGATCCCATCTGGCTCTAAATGCCTTAAACCATGCAGGTATTAGCCAAACACCGAAAGGCAATAGACCAACAAGAACCCACGCAGTAGTGAGGATAAAAGGCCCACCATGCCCCTCTTTTTGATCGCTAAAACGATTGAGGTTGTGGTCTAAAAAAAAGCCTTCAGTAAAGGCTCCGTTTGTAGCAACATGAGCTCCAATATACCAGGGAGCCGCAATACAAAGAGAGAACAATACTCCTAAAAAAGGATAAAAACTTATGAGATAGCGCCAGCTTAATTTCTTAGAAACGCCCAAATATAATAGTGCCGTTAATGCCACAATTACTAACGCGATTGGTCCTTTAGAAAGCAACCCTAATCCCATAAAGCTATACGCTAATAGTAACTTCCTCTTTGAAGGCTGTTGATCGTGATCGAAAAAATAGAGTAAAGAGGCTGTCACAAAGAGGATTAAAAATGGATCAGGGACCGCCAAGTGAAACTCCTGGGCAAAAAGTAGGCTACTGCAAATCACTAATGCTGCAATAGATGCCGTATGCCAATTGAGGTAACGTTCAACAGAACGGGTGATAAGCATAAGCATAAAGGCTCCTGCCACTGCCGAAAAAAAACGAGCAGCAAAAGGGCCTACACCAAACAAACTATAAGAAAGCATCATTAAGAAATAATGCAAGGGTGGCTTGTCAGTTCTTAATTCACCGTTGAAGGTGGGGACGAAATAATTCTGGCTCACCAACATCTCGCGGGCTGCCTCACTATTCTTGGCTTCATCGAGTATGTAGATTGGGAAAGCAGCACTAAATGCCGAAAACAACACAAAACCGACCAAACCAATAAAGAAGTTTCGAAAACGAAACACAAAAGCTTTTATTTCCATTGCAATCGATTATGATGCCATTTGCGCGGATTAGAATCAACTATCCATTGTGCTAAAAAGGTAGAACAACACCCGAATAAGGCTCCTGTGTAAATATCCTGAAACCAATGCTGCCCCAGATAAACTCTAGATAAGGCCGCAATGGTTGCCACAACGACTAGTCCGTAGGTAAGTCTCTTTTTTTGAGCATATACCGCCATGAATGAGGCAAAGAAAAATACGGTAGTGGTGTGGCCTGACGGAAAACTGTTCAATAGTTTCATAGAGACCCCCTCAACCCACAGATAATGCTCTACTTCTCCTGCCTCTGAAAAATAACTATACGGGCGCAAAGCACCTTTTACTAGAAACTGCTTAAAAAGATGAACAAAAAATCCGTGAATTAGAAAGCCAACAGTAAACTTAAAAGGCCACTCAAAAGGTTTCTTGTAGAAGAAAAAGAGCAGCAGCAATACAGCGTAAGAAGCATCTCCAAGGTAAGTGATGTTCTTAAAAAATACATCCAAAAAAGGATTGTGTATGGCATTGAGTTGAGCAAAAATCGTCCCTTTTTCTAGTCCAAGTAATGGAGTACTTAATAGCACCACCACTAAAAAGGGTAGAATTGGTTTTAAGTTGTAAGCCTTAAGGTCAATCATCGGCTTCAAAATTAAGCATTAAACAGAGTTTGGGTGAGCCCACGAGATAACTATCTTTGCCACTTATTTAGTAAAATCTCATGATTCAGATAACGCTTCCAGACGGCGCCGTAAAAGAATTTCAGTCAGGTACCACTCCTTACGAAGTAGCAAGTTCAATTAGCGAAGGTTTAGCAAGAGTGGTCTTGTCGGCTAGCTTCAATGATAAAACCGTTGAACTTTCAACACCACTAACCGAAGACGGTGCATTGACCTTGTATACATGGAATGATGAAGAAGGAAAAAAGGCATTTTGGCACTCTAGCGCTCACATTTTAGCGCAGGCCCTAGAAGAATTGTATCCGGGGATTAAGCTTACTATCGGCCCGGCTATTGAAAATGGGTTTTACTATGATGTAGATTTCGGAAGCCACACGGTTTCAGACAAAGATTTTAAAGCCATAGAAGACAAAGCTCTTGAAATAGCGAGAGGAAAGCACGAATTCAAGATGCGTTCGGTATCGAAAAAAGACGCCTTAGCGCATTATCAAAGGCAAAATAATGAGTTCAAGATCGAACTTATTGATGGCCTAACCGATGGAGATATCACTTTCTGTGATCACAGTTCATTCACAGATTTATGCCGCGGAGGACACTTGCCAAATACCGGACACGTCAAAGCCTTTAAGATCCTAAGTATCGCTGGTGCTTACTGGCGCGGTGACGAAAACAAGCCTCAGTTAACGCGTGTTTACGGTATCTCCTTTCCGAAACAAAAAGAACTTACCGAGTATTTAGAACGCATTGAAGAAGCCAAGCAACGTGACCACCGAAAACTAGGAAAAGAGCTTGAACTCTTTACGTTTTCAGCGAAAGTGGGGCAAGGATTACCACTATGGCTTCCTAAAGGAGCTGCACTAAGAGAGCGACTTGAAAACTTTTTGAAAGCAGCCCAAAAGAAAGCCGGTTACGAAATGGTGGTTTCTCCTCATATCGGTCAAAAAGAGTTATACGTAACCTCAGGCCATTATGCCAAATACGGAGAAGACAGCTTTCAACCTATCAAAACACCTAAAGAAGACGAAGAGTTTTTACTCAAACCGATGAACTGTCCGCATCACTGTGAAATATTCAATGCGACTCGATTCAGTTACAAAGATCTTCCTAAGCGCTTCGCTGAATTCGGAACGGTTTACCGTTACGAACAGAGTGGAGAACTTCACGGACTAACCAGGGTTCGCGGATTCACTCAAGATGACGCACACATCTTTTGTACCCAAGAGCAACTGCTCTCTGAGTTTGAGAATGTGATCGACTTAACCCTTTATGTATTGGGCTCTTTGGGATTCGAAGATTTCACCGCACAAGTAAGTGTTCGTGACCTAGAAAAGCCCGAAAAGTACATCGGAGAGAAAGAAAATTGGGATAAGGCCGAAGCAGCGATCATAAAAGCCGCAGAAAATAAAGGCTTGAAGTATATCATCGAATCAGGCGAGGCCGCATTCTACGGACCGAAGCTAGACTTCATGATCAAGGACGCCCTAGGCCGAAAGTGGCAATTAGGAACTATTCAGGTGGACTACAACCTACCTGTGCGTTTTGATCTTAGCTACAAAGGGAGCGATAATGAGTATCACAGACCCGTAATGATACACCGTGCACCCTTCGGAAGTATGGAGCGTTTAATTGCCCTATTGTTAGAACATACAGGAGGGAACTTCCCGGTTTGGCTTATTCCCGTTCAAGTAGAAGTACTTCCTGTAAGTGAGCGCTTTGAAAATTATGCCCGAAAAGTTTTAAAATCGCTAGAAAATCACGAAATTCGCGCCCTCATTGATGCTCGAAATGAGACGGTTGGAAAAAAGATTCGAGAAGCAGAAATGAAAAAGGTGCCGTTTATGATGGTAATCGGAGAGCAAGAAGAGGCCGAAGGGCTTATCTCTGTTCGTAAGCACGGTGGCGAAAGCCTAGGTACGATGAGTGTTGAAGCATTCGCAGAAATGATTTACAGACAGATTGCCGAAAGTGTGAAGCCTTTTAGAGAAGTGTAACCAAAACTTGAGTAACCATAGCAATACGTAGAAAAAAAACCAAGCCGCAGCCTAGGCGCAGCATGGAAAATCCCCACAATATCAATGGGGATATCTCAGCAAATGAAATCCGTCTAGTCGGAGACAACGTTGAAGTTGGGGTGTACCCACTGAATAAAGCGTTAGAAATCGCTAGAGAGCAAGAGCTTGATCTTGTTGAAATTTCTCCCAAGGCTGTTCCTCCGGTTTGTAAGGTTATCGATTACAAGAAGTTTCTTTACGAACAAAAGAAACGTGAGAAGGTAATCAAAGCGAAGGCTACTAAAGTTGTCATCAAAGAGATTCGTTTCGGACCTCAAACCGATGACCACGATTTTGAATTTAAAAAGCGTCATGCTGAAAAATTCCTAAAAGAAGGTGCGAAATTGAAGGCCTTCGTTTTTTTCAAAGGGCGCTCAATTGTATATAAAGATCAAGGAGAGATCTTGTTGCTTCGATTGGCACAAGAGCTTGAAGAGTTCGGAAAAGTAGAGCAAATGCCACAGCTCGAGGGAAAACGAATGATCATGTTCATTGCCCCTAAAGTGGCGAAAAAGTAGATTGCGGAATTAATAAATAGATCATGCCAAAGATGAAAACTAAATCCAGTGCTAAAAAGCGTTTTACGCTTACTGGTTCTGGAAAGATTAAGCGCAAACACGCGTTTAAAAGCCACATTCTAACGAAGAAGTCAAAGAAACGTAAGTTAAAACTTACCCATTCTGGACTCGTTAATGATGCAGATGTAAACAGCATCAAAGAACAGCTTCGTTTGAAGTAAAACACCCGTAATTCGGTATTTTTTAACCCTGGAGTTTGGCCGTTAAAAGAATCACCTTGTGATCGCCAACTACAAAAACAAAAACAAGTATGCCAAGATCAGTTAATTCAGTTGCTTCAAGAGCACGAAGAAAAAAAATCATGAAACTCGCCAAAGGATACTTTGGTAGAAGAAAGAATGTTTGGACAGTGGCTAAAAACGCTGTCGAAAAAGCGCTTCTCTACTCTTACAGAGATCGCAGAAACAAGAAACGCAATTTTAGAGCCTTATGGATTACGCGTATTAACGCAGGAGCCCGCCAACACGGACTTTCTTATTCGCAATTCATGGGAGCTCTAAAAAAGAATCAAATTGACCTTAACCGTAAGGTGCTCGCCGATTTAGCAATGAATGAGCCTGAGGCTTTCAAAGCAATCGTTGAGAAGGTTAAATAAAAGTTTTATTTTCCGCAATACTGAAAGAATCCCAAGCCTTCTGGTTTGGGATTCTTTATTTTAGAAACATGGGTATAGATTACACTAAAATAAAAATGGTCGTCAGTGATATGGACGGCACACTTTTGAATGCTTCTCACGAGGTAAGTCCTCGTTTTTTTGAGCTTTTCACCAAATTAAAGAAAAGAAACATACGTTTTGTTGCAGCGAGTGGCAGACAATACCCTAGCATGCGCTCAAAACTCACGAGTATCGCAGATGAAATGAGTTTTATTGCAGAAAACGGAGCACTGATTATCGAACAAGAAAAAACCCTTCACACTCAAGAACTCGGTACTCCATTTGTTCATCGCGTTGTTACACAATTGCAAGAACTGAGTGAGGTAGAATCAATACTATGCAGTGAGCGAACCGCTTATTCGCTTAGCAATAATCTGCATTTTCATGGACTTTTGAAGGAGTACTATGAAGAGCATCGCATCGTAAAGACATTAGATGAAATCACCGATCCTATCTTAAAAATTGCACTGTATCATAAAGATGGAGGTGAACAGAACATTTATCCGCATTTTAGATCGTTTGAAGAAGAGCTCAAAGTGAAGGTCTCTGGGGATTATTGGGTAGATATCTCTGACATGAATGCCAATAAAGGGTATGCACTTGAAAAATTGCTATCGTACTACAAGCTTACACCCGACGAACTCATTGTGTTCGGAGATTACAATAATGACCTTGAGATGCTCGCCTTAACCCCGAATAGTGTAGCGATGGATAATGCACATCCTGCTGTTTTAAAAGCGGCCAACTATAGAACGAGTTCCCATACAAATCATGGGGTTGAACGCATTCTAGAAGAACTGTTAAAACACTAATTAAAAGGGCATATCGTCATCACCGTCAAACCCAGAAGCGCTGAATGGGTTGTCAGGTCTTGGCAAAGGCTTTTCTTCGTTCATTTTCGATTCAAACTCAAAGCTACCAAACGAGTTGTCGAGGTTTTCGAATTTACCAAGCGAGCCAATAAACTTAAGCCTGATATTGTCCAATCCACCATTACGGTGCTTGGCAATAATCAATTCAGCCTGTCCTTCTGTAGGTGACTGCTGCTCGTCATCCCACTCTTCAATCTTGTAGTATTCTGGACGGTAAATAAACGATACAATATCGGCATCTTGCTCAATAGCCCCGGACTCCCTAAGATCCGAAAGCAAAGGACGTTTCGATCCGCCTCTCGTTTCTACCGCTCTAGAGAGCTGTGACAAGGCAATAACAGGAACGTTGAGTTCCTTAGCTAGCGCCTTAAGATTTCTTGAAATAGTTGAGATCTCTTGCTCACGATTTCCTGCCTTTTGAGTAGAACCAATCGTCATCAATTGCAGGTAATCAATAATGACCAATTTAATGTCGTGTTGAGAAGCCAATCGCCTTGCCTTGGCTCTTAGATCAAAAATCGAAAGTGAAGGAGTGTCGTCTATATAAAGCGGCGCCTTCTCTAAGGTTTTCACTTTGACATTGAGCTGTTCCCATTCGTGTTTCTCGAGTTTTCCGGTTCTCAACTTCTCAGAAGAAAGACCTGTTTCAGAAGAAATAAGGCGCGTAATCAATTGTACCGAAGACATCTCAAGTGAAAAGAAAGCCACTGGCAATCCTTTATTCACCGCAATATTTCTAGCCATTGAAAGCGTTAAAGCCGTTTTACCCATACCCGGACGTGCCGCGATGATGATCAAATCACTAGGTTGCCACCCAGAAGTAACCTCATCGAGCTTTTCAAACCCAGAGGGCACGCCACTAAGACCGTCTTTATTTGAAATTTCTTCGATCTTCTTCTTGGCCTGAATAACCAAGTCTTGAGCTGATTCTGCAGAGCGTTTTAGGTTTCCTTGTGTGATATCGTATAGACGCGCTTCAGCCTGATCTAGCAAGTCAAAGACGTCTTGACTGTCTTCGTAAGCCTCTTCAATGAGTTGTGTGGAAATTTTAATGAGGCTTCGCTGTACGTATTTCTGAAGAATGATTCGAGCGTGATATTCTATATGCGCCGACGAACCTACTCCCCTGGTTAACTCGATGAGATAGAAATCTCCTCCAACAGATTCGTGATGCTTTCTTTGTTTCAGCAAATTCGAAACCGTAAGAAGATCGATGGGTTTAGTATCTTGAAACAATTCGTGAATGGCTGAAAATATCTTTTGGTGTGCATCTACATAAAAGACGTCTTCGTGAAGCATATCAATCACCTCATCAACTCCCTTTTTATCGATGAGCATTGCTCCCAACACTACGCGCTCGAGCTCAACGGCCTGAGGAGGAATCTTTCCTCTCTCAAGTGAAATCACTTCGGCATTCTTTTGCCTCGAATTCGTAACGCGATTGGGTTCAGCCATTGCTTCTATTCTTGATATACACCCATGTTAGAATATTTGTCCATACGCTCCTTGATTAAGGTTTTCACCGGAAGCTCGGCCAATTCTTCGTAGGTCTTTTCTATTTTTTTCTTGACGATCTGGAACATTTGTTCTCTATCGCTGTGCGCGCCACCCATAGGCTCTTTAATAATTTCGTCAATGAGGGTCATCTTTTTCATGTCTTTGGCAGTGAGCTTGAGGGCGTCAGCAGCTTTTTCTTTATACTCCCAACTGCGCCAAAGGATTGAAGAACACGATTCCGGAGAAATCACAGAGTACCACGAATTTTCGAGCATCATTACACGATCACCTACACCGATACCTAAGGCTCCACCAGAAGCACCTTCCCCGATGATGAACACAATGATAGGAACTTGTAGGCGAGCCATTTCTAAAAGGTTACGAGCGATAGCCTCACCTTGGCCTCTTTCTTCGGCCTCAATACCCGGATAGGCGCCTGGAGTATCAATAAAAGACAATACAGGAATACCGAACTTCTCAGCCATCTTCATGAGGCGTAAAGCCTTTCGATATCCCTCTGGGTTAGCCATTCCGAAGTTGCGGTATTGACGCGTCTTGGTGTTATACCCCTTTTGTTGGCCAATAATCATATACGACTGACCCCCAATTTTCCCCAATCCTCCTATCATCGCTTTGTCGTCTCCAACTGTACGATCTCCGTGTAATTCCAAAAAAGTTCCATCACAGAGTGCTCTTACATAGTCTAGGGTATAAGGACGATTCGGATGACGCGATAATTGAACACGCTGCCAAGGAGTCAAGTTGGTATAAATTTCTTTACGCGCTTCCTTTAATTTCTTTTCAATCTGATTGCAGGTTTCAGTCACATCAACGGCGCTTTCTTCTCCAATGATCTGACACTTTTCAAGCTGATCTTCTAAGTCTTTTATCGGAAGTTCAAAGTCTAAATATTCCATAAATAAACCTTAGGTTAAGTTTTGAGGAAAGACAAATATACATATTAACGTTTTGCCCGCTGCAACAGAAAATAGGCAATTGTAGCAAAGAAAATTACCGGAAGTAAAGCAGCCAACAAAGGCGAGAATCCGGCCTGTTCTGCCAACGTAGAAAACACGCGATCAAAGAAAATATAGATGAAGGCGATGGCGATACCAAAAGCGAGGTTCAGGCCTAAGCCTCCCCTTCTTTTCACCGATGAAACTGCAACCGCAATGAGCGTAAGAATATAGGCCGACAAGGGCAAAGCAAGGCGCTTGTATTTTTCCAGAATATAAGCATTCACCGTAGCCGACCCCCTCCTCTTTTGATCGTTGATGAATCGATTCAATTCAAAGAAATTCTTGGTTTCTGCTATGTACGAGACAGGCATTAAATCGTCAATAGTAAAATTGAGTATCGTGTCTATGCTTCGGATTTGCTCGACGTATTCAACTTCATCTTCGAACGTACGCTTTTTATAGGTGGTCAACCTGTATGTCGAATCGACTGTCATATAGCGAATGTTAGCTGCAGATAATTTATACTCAAGGCGTCCAATTGAATCGAAGTGTTCCAAGGTGAAATTGTAACCGATCAATCGATTCGGGTCGAAGAAACTCACATAAACGAATTCATCTTCAGAGATCTGGTTATAGATATTGCGAACCTGCCTATCTTCTTTGGTCGATTTAAAGTATTTGTCCTCAAAGGAATGAAACCCCGCACTAGCACTCGGAACGATGAAATTACCCATTAAAAAAATCAACACCGCTATACAGGTGGCACCTATAAGGTAAGGACGCAAGAAACGCTGATAAGATACACCAGAACTAAGAATAGCCACCACCTCTGATCGCGCACTTAGTCGTGATGTAAAAAAGATAATAGCTAGGAACAATAAAATGGGCATAAGCATATTGCCCAAAACAAGAGTAAAGTTTAAGTAATAAGACCAAATCTCTCCGCTTGTAGCCTTGCTTTCTAAGATCTTGTTGATCTTTTCTGCAAGAGAAGCCATGATACCGATAGGAACAAAGAGAAAAAGGATACCAAAAAAGGTAATCAGGTACCGCTTTAATATGTACTTATCAATGAGTGTTAGCTTCATTACAATCTCTTATTCATCTGAATTACCATTTCTTCTTTCCAATCGTAAAAGTCTCCGTCGACGATGTGTTTTCGAGCCTCTCCAACGAGCCATAAGTAGAAGGCAAGGTTATGTAGGGTAGCAATTTGTTTACCCAGAAATTCATTGCAAGTGAACAGATGTCTAAGATAAGCCTTTGAGTATTGCGTATCTACATAAGATAAAGCCTGCTCATCAATGGGTGAAAAGTCGTCCTCCCACTTTTTATTTTTAATGTTAATCGTTCCATGTGAAGTAAATAACATTCCGTTTCGTGCATTACGCGTGGGCATGACGCAATCAAACATGTCGATCCCTAAAGCAATATTCTCTAACAGATTGATTGGCGTTCCAACACCCATAAGGTAGCGAGGCTTGTCTACAGGCAAGATCTGACAAACCACATCTGTCATGGCATACATTTCTTCGGCCGGCTCCCCAACAGATAATCCGCCTATCGCATTACCCACGGCACCAATTGAGGCGATGTACTCAGCAGATTTGATCCTTAGATCTGGGTAGACCGAACCTTGCACAATCGGAAAAAAGGCTTGTTGGTAACCGTATTTGTAAGGAAGCTTATCTAGTGCATTCACACAGCGATCTAGCCAACGGTGCGTTAATTCCATCGAAGAGAAGGCATAGTCTTTTGGGCACGGATAAGGAGTACATTCATCAAATGCCATGATGATATCGGCTCCAATAGTTCGCTGAATCTCCATGACATTCTCAGGAGTAAAAGAATGAGAAGAGCCGTCAATATGGGATTTAAACCTTGCCCCTTCTTCGGTAATTTTCCGGTTATCGGCTAAAGAATAAACCTGATAACCCCCACTATCTGTAAGAATGGGGCGGTCCCATCCAATGAATTGATGCAGTCCGCCTACAGCTTCAAGTATCGAAGTGCCCGGTCTCATGTAAAGGTGATAGGTGTTTCCGAGGATGATTTGTGCCTTAGTGTCTTGTTTCAACTCATGCTGATGAACGCCTTTCACCGTTCCGAGTGTTCCGACAGGCATAAATATGGGGGTCTCTATTTCACCATGAGCAGTGGTGATGCGGCCGGCCCTAGCCTTTTGATCCTGAGATTCGAGCTTAAAATTCAAATGTGAGCAGTTAAAAGGTAAAGATAATGGTTACTTTTGAGGGCAAATGTATTTCGAATGAATCTAACCTACCTCAACGATCTAACCGTTCAAGTCAGACGCGACATTTTGCGCATGGTTCACCAGGTAAATTCAGGACATCCGGGCGGTTCGCTTGGTTGTACCGAATTCATGGTCGCCTTGCATCAAGAACTGATGGATTACAGCACTGACTTTACGATGGACGGACATAACGAAGACCTTTTCTTTCTGTCAAACGGTCATATTTCTCCAGTCTTATACAGTGTACTTGCACGAAGCGGTTATTTTGATGTAGCAGAACTCGCCACCTTCAGAAAAATAAATTCAAGACTTCAGGGTCACCCCACTACACATGAACACCTACCAGGGGTACGCATCGCATCTGGGTCTCTTGGCCAAGGCCTATCTGTAGCTATAGGTGCTGCCTTGAGTAAAAAACTAAACAACGACTCTAAAATCGTATACAGCCTTCACGGAGACGGTGAAATGCAAGAAGGTCAAAATTGGGAAGCTATAATGTACGCCGGATCAAAGAAAGTCGACAATCTTATCGCGACTGTTGACCTCAACGGACAACAAATTGACGGAAGTACAGCTGACGTCATGGATCTCGGTGATCTCGGCCAAAAATTCGAAGCCTTCGGTTGGGAGGTTCTTCACATTAAAGAAGGGAACAATTTAGAAGCTATCGTCGACAGAATGAAGCAAGCGAAAGCCAAAACGGGGCGTCAAAAACCAATTGCTGTGATGCTTCATACCGTAATGGGTAACGGTGTTGATTTCATGATGCACACCCATGCGTGGCACGGGAAAGCGCCAAACGATGATCAGCTCGCCACGGCACTCGCACAAAACCCAGAAACCCTAGGGGATTACTAACAGAACAACCTCACACATGAAATATACAGATCAAGGACAAAAAGATACGCGCAGTGGTTTCGGAGATGGAATGACCGAGTTAGGGCGCACAAATCCAAAGGTAGTAGCGCTTTGCGCCGACCTTATTGGTTCTTTAAAACTCGAAACCTTTATCGAAGAACATCCAGAACGTTTTTTTCAGGTCGGTATCGCAGAGGCAAATATGATCGGTATCGCGGCAGGTCTCACCATCGGAGGTAAAATTCCATTCACGACCACCTTCGCAAATTTTTCAACTGGAAGGGTATACGATCAAATCAGACAATCCGTGGCTTATTCTGGAAAGAATGTGAAAATATGCGCCTCACATGCTGGTATTACTCTAGGTGAAGACGGTGCGACCCACCAAATTTTAGAAGATATTGGCCTTATGAAAATGCTTCCGGGTATGACGGTAATCAATCCTTGTGATTACAATCAAACTAAGGCAGCTACTTTAGCTATTGCTGAGCACGATGGCCCTGTTTATTTACGCTTCGGGAGACCTAAGGTGGCTAACTTCACTCCAATAGATCAAACCTTTACCATTGGGAAGGCCTTACATCTTCTAGAAGGAACCGATGTAACGATCGCAGCAACAGGTCACCTCGTATGGGAAGCGCTTATCGCAGCGGAAGCGTTAAAAGAAAAAGGGATTTCTGCAGAAGTGATTAATATTCACACCATAAAACCCTTGGACGAGGAGGCTATCGTACATTCGGTTGAAAAGACAGGATGTCTGGTAAGCGCTGAGGAGCACAACTATTTAGGCGGGCTCGGAGAAAGTATCGCTAGAACCTTAGCAATGCACAAGCCTGCTCCTCAGGAGTTCATTGCAACCAAAGATACTTTTGGTGAGAGTGGAACTCCAGATCAACTTATGGAAAAATACCAACTCAATGCCCCTGCAATCGTCGAGGCGGCTCAAAAAGTAATCAAACGAAAAGCATAACCTTATGAAAACAGTTAAACTATCTCTTAGCATCCTTATAGTAATCCTTGGGGTAAACAGTATCCATGCACAATCGAGCTGGGGATTGAAAGGAGGTTTAAACTACAATTCAAACGGAGAGTTTTTTAGCGAGGCTAGTGAAGTCTATAAAAATCCTAAATCAAACGCTGGATACCACGTCGGGCTTTTCAAAAAAATCGACTTACTGGGCTTTTTCCTAAGACCAGAATTGGTTTACACCTCAACTACTTCTTCCTACAATGGAGACGATCTCAGCATGTCTAAGATTGATCTACCATTAAATCTTGGATCAGGACTTATCGGACCAACCTATATTTTTGCAGGTCCGAGCCTTCAATATGTGCTGTCTAGCGAATTTGCTGGAGTAGATACCGCATCCTCTCTCAAAGATATTACCGTCGGGGCCAATATTGGTTTAGGCATTTCGTTGAATAAGATCAATATTGATTTGCGTTACGAGAGAGGTTTAACCGAAAAAGAAATGCGCTTTTTAACCCAAAAGGTGTACAAAGAAGCTCGAATCGATACGCGACAAGATCAATTGATTTTAAGCCTTCTTTTAGAGCTGAAATAAGCGTTGTCTAGTCACAGCGATCGCAATCACCATCTTGGTCAGCATCGTAACATGTATCAGCGTTAAGCGGATCTAAACCAAGTGAAATTTCACAGGCTGTAGGTGTTCCGTCTCCATCGTCGTCATTATCATAATAGTTCGGCAAGACGGCCAAATTGTTTGCCCTTTCGTAAGCGGCGTCGGTATTGTCGTCAAAAAGAAATCCATTCTTGTTGAGATCTTCTAGGTACGAAGGAATTCCATCACCGTCGTGATCTGTAATTTTTCGCGAAAGCACTGTTATTTCGAAAAACATTGCTCCATATGCCGGAATAGTAGCCTGTGCATTTTGATACGCTCCTAATCCTGAACCAAAAAAGAAAAATCCCCTACCCGCGTCCGAAGCTGAAAAAGTTCCATCAGCATTTTCTGCAATTTGAGTGGCCGTTTTTAAAAGAGCTGCGCCCTCTGCGAAGCCACGAAATCCTTGTTGAGGGGCCTGAATTCTAGATAGATCAAACCACAATCCTCCTTGTTTTACCTGATCAAAAAGAGCCAGATCTAGGGTTCTACCTGAATATTGCACATAAACAGAATCTGCAGTAGTGACTGAATTGCCAGTCCCCTCTTGAACCATTAAATAGTACAAGTTATGAGCTATACCACTTTCAATTTCGGCGGCCGTGTAATCCAAAGTGTCTAGATTAAACTCTAAAGGCCGAACATACACCTGCTTTACACCCAAACGTGGGTCGTCCCAAAGACTTGGTGTCTTACCAGGAGCCTCTTCAATTGGTAAAATAGAGCTTTCATTGTCGTAGAAGTGCGACTGCAAGAACGCAATAATCTCAGCCTCATTCTGCTCATTGATTGTTGTTAGCGCTTCAACAGGCACATCAGTGTAGGTATCTGAACCATTGCTCTTGCTACATGAAACGATAACAAGGGCTGCGAAAAGAAGCTTATATATGGTTTTCATAAAGTCATTTGGAGGTGTACAACGCGGCGCAAGATACAATTTTCCCCTATTTTTGTTCAGGCAATTATGTCAATTTTAACAGCATGCGGATCGACAAATTTCTTTGGGCACTTCGGTATTTTAAAACCCGAACAATAGCTTCTGAAGCTGTTAAAAAAGAAAGAGCTAAGGTAAACAATCAGACTGTAAAGCCTTCAAAAGAGGTGTTTGCAGGAGACCACATTAGCATCCGAATCAACCAGGTAGATTACCAATTAGACGTCTTGGGAATTCCGGATTCTCGAGTTTCAGCAAAACTAGTAGACCAATACCGAAAAGACACTACTCCTGCCGAAGCATTGCTACATAAACATACGGTTGAGGCCGCTCAGAAACATTATAGAAAAAAAGGATTAGGTCGACCCACCAAAAAAGAAAGACGTTCTATAGAATCTTTTAAAGAAGAAAGTGAATGAAAGACACCATACTAACCCACGAGCAAATCGTTCACATTTTAAGACGTATAGCGTATCAAATTCTCGAATCTAACGCCTCAGAGAAAGAGCTGACCATTGCCGGAATCGAAGGTAGCGGGTACCTATTTGCTCAAAAAATCGCCGAAGAGCTTCAGACCGTTAGTCCATTATCCATAGAGGTGATAAAGGTGAGTCTCAATAAGAAAGCTCCAAAGTCTAGCGAGGTCACTTTAGACAGTGCTGCAGACCTTTCTAATAAGTCAGTGGTCCTCGTTGATGATGTTTTGAATTCAGGTGCCACACTGATGTTCGGATGTGTGCCGTTTTTAGAGCAAGGTGTGCGCAAGTTGAAAACGGTAGTTCTGGTTAACCGTAACCATAAACGCTATCCTGTAAAAGCAGATTTTAAAGGGATTTCTCTTTCAACCTCCATACAAACCCATGTAAAGGTTTCTTTAGAGAAGAACAAATACAGCGCTCATCTAGAGTAAGTTTCGAATTTCGCTTACCACTTGTTGCACGGATTTATCGTCAACACTTACAATGAAATCTGCCCGCTCATAAAAGGGCATACGCTCAAACAAATGCTTCCCTATAAATTCTGGAATATCTTCAGCTTTGATTCCTGTGATTAATGGTCGTTCATAACTATCTGAAAGCACCCTTTTGGTCAAAGAAGAAATAGACGCCTTTAAATAAATTGAGCGAACATTCTCTTGAGATGAAATCAAGTCCATATTGTTGGAGTAACAAGGAGTACCTCCTCCTAGTGCCAGAACAACATTTGCATCACTTTTAATCTCTTCTTCAAGAACTTGGTGTTCCTTTTTTCTAAAAAATAATTCTCCCTTTTGTTCGAAAATCTCAGGAATACTAAGCCCGACATGAGCCTCAATCTGCTTGTCAAGATCCTTTGCGTTAACGCCCATTTCTAAGGCCAATGCCTTGGCTATCGTAGACTTTCCGGAACCCATATATCCCAAGAGGACTATTTTCATTTAATTGAGTGTTGGATTATCAAATATAGCCCTTATATTTGCAGCCGCTAACCGACTTGGTAGCTCAGCTGGTAGAGCAATACACTTTTAATGTATGGGTCCTGGGTTCGAGCCCCAGCCAAGTCACAAAGAGTTAAGGCATTTGTCTTAACTCTTTTTTGTCTCAGCTCACGTGGTGGAATTGGTAGACACGCCATCTTGAGGGGGTGGTGTCCGAATGGACGTGCTGGTTCGACTCCAGTCGTGAGCACTTAAGGATCAAAAATGATTGCACTGCCACAAGGCGGTGCTTTTTTGTTTGAACAGAACTCACCAAAACTAAGGTTTTGAGGAGAGTTAGGTGAAAACAAATACGCACGCTCTAGCTTGTTCTTTTTTGATTTAGACTTCGGGCAAGACTTGAGCTACCGAAGGTAACCCCATGTCGTGAGCAATAAAGCATCTTTTGAACAATTCTATATCCCCAAGAAAACCTTAACTATTTTTAGCTACTTTTGTTTAAGATTTTTCAATGAAGAATGAACAGTAGCAAGAAGTATTTCAGTATACGAGATTTAGAAAATCTTTCGGGCATCAAGGCGCATACGATCAGGATTTGGGAGAAAAGATATCACCTACTGAGCCCTGAAAGAACAGAGACAAACATCCGGACCTACAGTCTCAATAGTCTTCAAAAACTCTTAAACATTACGCTTCTTTACCATAACGGATACAAGATCTCTAAAATTGCAATACTTCAAGACAGTCAGATCCCGGTCATTGTAAATGAAATTATTGCCAAGAACAGTGAAAAGCATCATGCAGTAAATGCTTTTAAGCTCGCGATGGTTAATTTTGATACGGCTCAATTCTACAACACCTACAATAGCCTTGTCGCCGAACGCAGTTTTAAAGAGATGTTTAATGATGTCTTGGTACCACTGATGAATGAACTCGGACTCTTATGGCAGGCGAAAGCCATAAGCCCGGCACATGAGCACTTCATCACGAGCTTAATCAAACAAAAGATCTATATTCACACAGAGCGTTTTCAAAAATTACCTCCAACGCAAGAGGACGAGGTCTTTGTATTATACCTTCCAGAAGGTGAAATACATGAGGTAGGACTTTTATTTATCAATTATGAAATCGTCTCTAAAGGATATCGATCGATTTATTTGGGTCAAGCCAATACTCTTGACAGCCTAAAAGAACTCCTAGGGTATTATAAGAATATACACTTTGTATCTTATTTCACCGTAAGTCCTCAAAACGATGAAATTGAGAAGTACCTAAAGGCCTTCGATGCAACGGTATATAGACCAGGGTGCAAACTCTCAATCTTAGGATATCAAACCCAACGCATGCAAACCAAACTCGCTTTTGACTACGTCAAAGCTTATGAGTCTATCTCACATTTTTCATCGATTCTAGAATCATGAAAAAAGTTGCCGTAATCGGGTCTGGATTTTCTTCCTTATCTGCTGCATCGCACCTCGCAAAAGCAGGGTACGAGGTTAGTATTTACGAAAAGAATGAGACTATTGGAGGACGCTGTAGACAATTGGTAAAAAACGGATTCACTTTCGATATGGGACCGTCATGGTATTGGATGCCCGATATATTCGAAGATTATTTTAATGATTTTGGGCACTCAGCCTCTGATTTCTACGAACTTGAACGCTTAGATCCAGGCTATCAAATCGTATTCAAAGACCGCACACTTCCTATAGCGGCATCCGTTGAAGGAATTGCTGAGGCTTTCGAACAAATTGAACCGGGTAGCGGCAATAAGCTAAAAGCATTTCTCAAAAAAGCTGCGACCAATTATACCATTGCGATCAAGAAGATCGTTTTAAGGCCCGGAAAGTCTCCTCTTGAATTGGTTACTCCAGAAACCGTGGTGCGCGTAGGTCAGTTCTTAAGGTCAGTGGGCGATGAAGTGAAAAAGTTCTTTAAATCGCCTGAATTGCGTTCTGCACTTGAATTTCCGGTACTTTTCTTGGGCGCAAAACCTGAGAATACCCCTTCCTTCTATATTTTCATGAACCATGCAGATTACGGACTTGGAACATGGCATCCAAAGGGAGGAATGTACGAGATTGTAAAGGGGATGCAAAAGGTTGCAGAAGGCCTTGGGGTTCAAATCCACACTTCAAATGCTGTACAAAACATCAACATCGATGCTAAAGGCAGAGCAACCGGAATAACCTTGAGCAATGGAGAACACATAACGGCTGATTATGTATTAAGCGGGGCAGACTATCATCACAGTGAAACACTGCTTCCAGAGCGCTATCGACAATATTCAGAAGCGTATTGGAACAAAAGAACCTTTGCGCCTTCATCATTGCTGTTCTATGTAGGATTCAATACCAAACTCGATAAAAAATTATTGCATCATAATTTGTTCTTCGATACCGATTTCAAAGAACACGCAAGAGTCATCTATGACCATCCTGAATGGCCGTCAGACCCGCTATTCTACGCTAACTTTCCGTCCATTACAGACACCAGTATGGCTCCTGAAGGCAAAGAAGCAGGATTCTTCTTAATCCCAATTGCGCCAGGCATCGAAGACACCCAAAAACTAAGAGATCATTTTTTTTCGTTGTTAATAGCACGTCTTGAACACTTCTCGGGTCAAGAATTAAGCCAGCACATCGAGTTTGTTGAGAGCTTTTGTGTTAAAGACTTTGTAGAAGCTTACAATTCGTTTAAGGGTAATGCCTACGGATTAGCTAACACCCTGAGACAGACCGCATTTCTTCGTCCTAAATTGCAATCGAAAAAAGTAAATAACTTATTTTTCACTGGGCAATTGACCGTTCCTGGCCCTGGAGTACCACCCGCTCTGATTTCAGGAAAGCTCGTTGCACAACTCATTCAAGAGCAAGAGTCATGAAAGTATTATACGACGAAGTAAGCCAACAATGCAGTGAGCTTGTCACTAAGCGATACAGCACCTCCTTCTCTCTCGCTACGCGTATGCTTTCAAAGGAGATTCGTTCGCATATCTACAATATCTATGGGTTTGTGCGCTTTGCGGATGAGATCGTAGATAGTTTTCACGATTTTCCTAAAGAGGTATTATTTAAACGATTTTCAGAAGATCTCGAAGCCAGTTTAACGCACAAAATAAGCCTGAACCCCATTCTCAATGCCTTTCAGATGACCTATCATCGATTCGGAATTCCAAAAGAATTGGTAGACTCGTTTATGAGGAGTATGGAATTAGACCTGCATAAAACAGAGTATCTCACTAAAGAAGAATACAAAGCGTACATCTACGGATCAGCTGATGTGGTGGGTCTTATGTGTCTAAAGGTATTTTTAGACGGAGACGAAGGCGCATACAACACGCTCAAATCACCAGCGATGTCTTTAGGTTCAGCCTTTCAAAAAGTGAACTTTTTAAGAGACCTAAAAGCAGATTATGAATCCTTAGGGCGTACCTACTTTCCGGACGCGAACCTAGAAGCGCTAGATGAAGCTTCTAAAGATATCATCATTCGTGAGATTGAAAATGACTTTGAAGAAGGGTTTAAAGGGATTAAAGAACTTCCGGTCGGATCTCGTTTTGGGGTTTATACGGCCTACCGATATTACAAAAGACTGCTAGACCGCCTAAAAGCCACGCCTCCTTTAGAAATAAAGAATAAACGCATACGCGTTCCGAATTATGAAAAAGCTGGATTGCTAGCACAATCGTATCTTGAATTTAAATTACAACGCATCTAATACCATGGACGCACTTCTTTGGATCGCTGTTTTTATACTTACATTCTTAGTCATGGAATTTATGGCATGGTTCATCCATAAATATATCATGCACGGTATATTATGGATACTTCACAAGGATCATCATCAGAAAGATCATGACTCTTGGTTCGAGCGAAACGATGCCTTTTTCTTGTTCTTTGCTGTATTGAGCATGAGTTTTTTAATGACTGCTGACGAAGTATTCTGGATCGGATTTCCGATTGGCTTTGGAATTTTGGCTTACGGTATCGCCTATTTTGTAGTCCATGATATTTTTATTCATCAACGCTTCAAATGGCTAAGAACCATTGATAACGCCTATGCTCGAGGAGTAAGACGAGCGCATAAGATTCATCACAAGCATCTAGGAAAAGAAGAAGGGGAAAATTTCGGTATGCTTATCGTACCTCGCAAATATTTCAAATAACCCCTTTATGGCACTTAAAATCGGCATTATCGGAGCTGGTATAGCCGGTCTGGCCACTGCACTTCGATTAAGAGCGCAAGGACATGAAGTAGTCGTTTTTGAGTCTAATTCGTATGCCGGAGGCAAACTCCATGCACTGCACCTAGAAGGATACCGTTTCGATTTAGGTCCGTCGCTATTCACCATGCCACATTTTGTGGATGAGCTTTTTGTATTGTTCAAGGAGCATCCAAGAGATCATTTCAACTACCTTCGAAAAGAAAATGTATGTAACTACTTTTGGGAAGACGGAACACGCTTTGAAGCATCAGCAGATAGAGAGGTGTTCGTCAAAAAATTTAGCACCACCTTTAATGAGGACCCTAACAGCGTAGTAGACTTTCTAAATAATAGCGCGCTAAAATACGAACTTACAAGCCCGCTCTTCATTGAGCAATCCCTACATCGCTTACAGACCTACTGTTCGCCTAAAACCCTTAAGGCGGTATTAAAACTACCCTCATTAGACGTTCACAAAAACCTTTTCAAAACCCTCAAGTCGTATTTTAGGAACCCCAAGAGTCTTCAGTTTTTTTCAAGACATGCTACATACAATGGAAGCTCACCCTACAAGACACCGGGGATCATGTCACTTATCCCCCATCTTGAAATGCATTTTGGTACGTTCTATCCAAAGGGCGGAATGCACGAGATTTCACAATCCTTATATCGACTCGCACAAAGACAGGGAGTGAGTTTTCATCTTGACGAAGGAGTCGAGAAAATCATTTTGAACTCCAATCAAAAACGTGTCAGGGGCCTAAAAACAAAGCTAAAAGAGTATCATTTTGATGTGGTGGTTAGCAATATGGATGTTGTTTCTACCTATAGAAAACTGTTACCCACCATAAAAGCACCAGAACGTACTCTAAGACAAGAACGATCAAGTAGTGCCCTAATCTTTTATTGGGGCATAGCCCGAACTTTTGAACAATTAGACCTGCACAACATCTTCTTTTCAGACGCTTACTCAGAAGAGTTTAAGGCTATATTCGAAGACAAAACGCTTCACGAAGATCCTACCGTGTATGTTAACATCACCTCTAAGCACACCCCTAGTGATGCCCCTGATAACTGTGAAAATTGGTTTGTAATGATCAATGCACCTGGCAATTATGAGCAGAATTGGGATGAACTTATCGCGCTTAGTCGTGAGCGTATCATCGCCAAATTGAGCAGAATCCTTAATTGCGACCTAGCTGCTTTAATTACAGTCGAACACATACTTGATCCAAGAGGCATAGAACAATCTACTCAATCCTACAGGGGAGCGCTTTACGGAGCGGCAAGTAATTCTCAATTTTCGGCTTTCTTAAGACACCCCAATCATAGAAGTGCACTCTCAAACGTTTACTTTTGTGGAGGATCGTCGCATCCTGGTGGAGGCATACCCTTATGTCTGCAATCAGGAAAGATCGTCAGTGAGCTAATCGCAAATGACTTCAACATCGACTAAAATTGTCACCAAAGAGGTGCTTCTTTTTATCTGGCTCCCCCATGTAGCCGGAGCCTTAGGGATTGCAGCTGGATTTCAAGACTGGTTTGTCACCAAAACGGTGCTCAATCTGATTGCTTCGTTTGGATTTTTCGTACTCTACTTTCCTATTACAAAGCGCTATCAATGGATACTACTAGGCCTATTTTTCTCGGCGGGAATGCTTGTCGAATGGCTAGGGGTGCATTATGGTTGGTTTTTTGGAACCTATAGTTACGGAGAAAATCTAGGGCCGAAAATTGATGGGATTCCTATTATTATAGGAATTTTTTGGGCTGTCTTAACCATGATAACAGCACGGATGGCCCAAGCAGTAAGTGGTCGCTTTCATTATACTCTTAGTTCTGCGGTTATCGGGGCGAGTATGATGGTTGCCCTAGATGCACTTCTTGAACTTTTAGCTCCTCATTTTGACTACTGGACTTTTATACCGAGTCCTCCAGCATCCAATTATTGGAGTTGGTTTGGATTTGGCTTTCTCTTTCAATTCATTTATTTCACAGTAGAGAAGGCACAGAAAGACAAACCCGAAACATCCTTAAGTATTGCCATGCACATTTATCTTGCACAGGCATTATTCTTTGGCAGTCTCGCTTTAATGCGCTAAGACAACTCGATAGATTGTCCGAGATAAGTACCGTATATCTGATACGGCTGAAAGCGGCTAAAGAGTTCCTCGCTATACCAATTTAGAGACTTTGTTTGAGCAATGGCTTTTTTATGATGCTTATCAGTATATGCGAACTGTCTCAGGTCTTCTTCAGATTCCCAAATTGAAAAAGTAGCCATATTCCTAAAGGGTACCTCGCCTATCCCCTTGGTAAATTTCAAGGCAGTGGTAGTGTCTAGGAAGCGTTGGGTATAGGGAACAGCTCGCCAGAATTTAAGTTGAAAACGTATCTTAATAGTCGCTCTAGTTATGGCTGCGATGTAAGGATTCTCAGGATCCAGCTGAGATGACTTCTGAAAAGGATTGAGCCCGTTCCAAGCACCATGCGCCTTAATATTACGCATCATAACTCTCAAGATCTCTTCACTATTTCGCACATACGAAGAATATAATGGATGACTTGAGAAATAATAATCCGCCTCTTCTTGCGAATTCCATATTTGTAATAAAGCATAAGTAGACCAGTCTGGGTTTGGACTAAACCCCTTCTTTCCGGTACCCATCAAAAAAAAACGCTCAAGACCCTTCACTTTTCGTAAAGGCGCTCGAGCGAATTGCATCATAAAGAACGCCCAGATCATTGACCTCGGTGTAGTAAACCTAAAGAAGGTAATCGAGGTGACCTGTTTGCTCATGCCTTAAGATTTAAGCGGCATTCTCTTTTTTGATCAAGTTCAGAGCAGACCCTGCTTCAAACCAAGAGATTTGAGAACTATTGTAACTGTGATTCACTACAATAGCATCCGTTGACCCATCACTATGAGTCACCATTAAAGTAAGTGGTTTACCAGGTGCAAATCCGTCCAAGTCAACAAAATCAAATCTATCATCTTCTTGAATGAGATCGTAGTCAGCCTCATTAGCAAAGGTTAAGGCTAGCATTCCTTGCTTCTTCAAGTTAGTCTCATGTATTCTAGCGAAAGACTTCACTAAAACTGCTGCTACTCCTAAGTGACGGGGCTGCATGGCTGCATGCTCTCTTGAAGAACCTTCTCCATAATTATGGTCTCCGACAACAATAGAATAAAGTCCTTCTTTTTTATAAGAACGCTGTGTATCAGGAACCCCAGCATATTCACCCGTTAATTGATTCTTAACAAAGTTCGTCTTTACATTAAATGCATTTACCGCACCGATAAGCGTATTGTTGGCAATATTGTCTAGATGTCCTCTGTAACGCAACCAAGGCCCGGCCATTGAGATGTGGTCTGTAGTACACTTTCCTTGCGCCTTAATCAGTAATGGGATATTCTTCATCTTTTCGACTTGGATCGGAATAAATGGATCCAATAACTGCAAGCGTTCAGATGAAGGATCCACCTTTACCGTTACTTGGCTTGAATCTGCAGCAGGAGCTACAAATCCTGAATCTTCAACGGCAAATCCTGCAGGTGGTAATTCATATCCGCTCGGCTCATCTAATATCACCTCTTCTCCGTCTTCATTAATCAAAGTGTCGGTTAAAGGGTTAAAGTCTAATCTTCCGGCTATCGCAATGGCAGTGACCAATTCGGGAGAACCTACAAATGCGAGTGTATTAGGGTTTCCATCAGCTCGCTTCGCAAAGTTTCTGTTGAAAGAGTGAACGATGGTATTTCGAGGTCCATCAGATGCCTTCTCACCATAGCGATCCCACATTCCAATACACGGTCCACAGGCGTTAGCAAAAACTGTAGCACCTATCTGGTCGAAAGTCTCAATCAGACCATCACGATCGATGGTAAAGCGCACCTGCTCTGATCCTGGTGTTATGGTGAATTTCGCTTTAGTTTTTAATTTTTTCTCCGCTACTTGCTTGGCTAAAGAAGCTGCGCGTGAAATATCTTCGTAAGAAGAGTTCGTACATGAACCTATCAGACCAACCTCAACTTGAAGCGGCCAATCATTCTTCTTAGCTGTTTCTGCCATTTTTGAAATAGGCGTTGCTAAGTCTGGAGTAAAAGGTCCGTTAAGATGCGGTTCTAAAGTTGACAAATCAATTTCAATCACTTGATCGAAATACGCTTCAGGGTTGGCATAAACCTCAGTATCACCTGTCAAATGGGCTTTTACCTGATTTGCCGCATCCGCTATATCTGCTCTTCCAGTGGCTCTCAAGTAGCGATCCATAGATTCATCGTATCCGAAGGTTGAAGTGGTAGCACCTACCTCAGCTCCCATATTACAGATGGTTCCTTTTCCGGTACACGACATAGCTAAGGCACCTTCACCAAAATATTCAATTACGGCACCAGTACCTCCTTTAACGGTCAATAAGTCTGCAACCTTGAGAATTACATCCTTAGGGGCAGTCCATCCTGAAAGTTTACCCGTTAGCTTCACTCCAATGAGCTTAGGAAATTTCAGCTCCCATGCCATGCCCGCCATCACATCTACTGCATCTGCACCACCAACACCAACAGCAATCATACCTAAACCTCCTGCATTCACCGTATGAGAATCAGTTCCTATCATCATACCCCCCGGAAAAGCATAGTTTTCAAGAACTACTTGGTGAATGATACCCGCACCCGGCTTCCAGAAGCCTATTCCGTATTTATTAGATACAGATCCCAAGAAATCAAACACCTCGTTCGAGGTTTCATTCGCGCGTTTCAAATCAGCACTCGCTCCTTGCTTCGCCTGGATCAAGTGATCACAGTGTACCGTAGTAGGTACAGCAACATTAGGTTTACCCGCATGCATAAATTGCAAAAGAGCCATCTGTGCAGTGGCATCTTGACAAGCGACGCGGTCTGGAGCGAAATCTACATAGTCTTCTCCGCGCTTAAACACTGTCGTGACACTCTTCTCCCACAAGTGATTGTATAAAATCTTTTCGGTAAGTGTTAGGGGTCTACCGAGTATATTTCTAGCGGCAGTTACATTCGCATCCATGCGATCGTAAACTTGCTTAATCATTTCGAAATCGAATGCCATAATTCTTATTAATTAGGTTGCAAAATTACGAAGAAGCGTCTAATTCTTAAGCCAATTACTCGCAAAGTCACAGTCTTTTCGCGTATCGTTTATCTGAATAAAGGTTGACTCAATTTGCTCAGCAATCCATTCTTCTATGGTCCTGCGCTCCTTATCTGAGAGGGCTAAATCTTTAATCTTCACATAATCCCTAGCGAAATCGGCCATATGCTCGTCGTAGCGATTAGCTACACGCATGATTTTAAACTTTGGTGGCCCCCCACGAGAATCGTCTTCTTTGATGGGTTGAGAGATTTGTCCGTCGCGTAAAGTGGCTACCTGATTGTAGAGTACAGGATCCATATTGGTAAGCTCAAATCTCGCACTGTAGTCTTTAGGGTTACGGAGTATACCTCCGTCAAATTTCGTCTCTTTTTCATCAGAAAACAGCCGGGCTGCTTCTTCAAAAGTAATGGTGCCTGCTAAGATTTCTGAGCGGATACTGTCTAATTCTTGCTTTGCAGCTTCAATTTGTTCGTTCGAAATTTCAGGAGTAAGCAAAACATGTCTCAAATCGACTTCTTGTCCTCTGATTTTTTCAACCAAAATAATGTGATACCCAAAGTCCGTTTCAAAGGGGTCTGAAATCTCTCCCTCTCTCAACGAGAAAGCAACATCTTTAAATTCTTTTACAAAAGGAGTTTCTCGATTCATCGTGTAAGCACCTCCGTTAGATTTTGAGCCCGGATCTTGAGAATACAAAATCGCCTTTACACTAAAGCTTGCTCCGTTCTCTTCCACGTCTTGCTTCATTTGTTCAAGGCGCTGAACGATACGTAATTTCTCTTCCTCTGAAGGCTTAGGTTGCTTTACGATCTGTGCAATTTCAAGCTCTGCCCCAAAAACAGGTCTTTTGGTAATTGGAATGCTGTAGAAAAACTGGCGCACTTCTTCAGGGGTGATTTCAATCTCATCGACAATATCACTTTGCATCTTGTCTGCGAGCATTCGCAGTCTGTTGATCTCGTACAGCTCATCTTTAAAGGTCTGCAAATCTGGTTTATCGTAAAACTCTAGCACCTTCTCTACTGAACCAATCTGACGCGCTAACTGCTGAATTTGCATATCCCCCATTTGATTGACTTCTGAATCAGATACTAATAGACTATCTTGAATAGCATGATGGGCGAACAAACGATCTTCCATTAACTTTCCTAGCAATTGGCACTCTGAAATTTCTCCTAAATCACCACCTTGATTTTCAATGTCCGCCTTTAACTTGTCTACATCTGATTCAAGGATGACAAAATCTCCAATAACAGAGACTACACCATCGATTTTAATTCTCGTTTGATTTGAGGTTCCTCCTTGAGCAAAGGACGCGGCAGGTATTACGGCGATCATCAAAATGGCTAACAATCTACTCATATGTCTCATAGGTTTTTTTTCGAATTGCTTCACTAATCATTTCTTGTTTTTGCCGTTCCAAACGCTCAAAACGCTTTCGATTTTGAACAATTTGGCGTAGTTCGGCTAAGGCAAAAGCATAAGGTGCAATATCGCCTTTTTTTCTCGTATCTAAGACCTGTCCAAAGTAAAAACCAGTGCTGTCACGGATATCAAAAAACTGATAGGGTTTGAGATATACTTCACTGTTTTGATAGGTAATTGGGGTTATTTGTTTGGCTATAGAGGCACTGTTAAACCAAGTAGAATCATTTAATTGAAGTTCTCTAAGGTAATTATGGGAATGGAGAGAATCAATAAAACGCTGATCTTGTTCGTTAAAGCGCTTGAAGCGGTTCATCACCTCATCTGGTTTAGTATACTGCGGACCAAGTACCACATAACGAAGCTTTACAATGTCTTGATCCAGTCGCATGCTTGCCTCTTCGCGTCGATACAGAGAATCTAATTCTCCGCCAGCTATGATGGTGTCTGAAGGACTAAATGAAATTAAGTCGAAATAAGATTTTGTATATAAATCGGTTTTGTAGGCTTCCACTAAACGATCTAAATCCCATTGAACATCCTCAGGAAGATTATTTAGTGCATTTTGAAACATCAATTGCTTTACGGCCCATTCACTGATGTATAACTCTCTGGCTTCTTTGATCGCTTGTTCATCAGACAAATAAGAAAAATTTGGAAGGTCAACAGCGTAGAGGTATGACCTGCCTACTCGGGCAACAGCTTCTTGATTAGGCTCTTCGGAAACAAACAGTGCGCATGCGGTCACCATTAGCCCGCAAAGAGCTCCGAGAACACTTCTTAAAATCGCCATCAGTCGCATAATTCAAAAATAGAATAAAGAAGCCGTTATCCTTAACTTTACGCTTGATGTTAACAGAATTTTCGCGCCCAAACCATGGCTTATGAAACCAGTGAAAAAGATCCGTTTGTTTTGGGATTTTAGAGGCCCCTCTTCACATCAAACCGCTCTTCATTTTCAAGATCACCTTGAGGTTTACCTTAACAACCTCTCAAATAAGCAAGAATTAAATATCACTGAGGTAGTTCAACATAACGAGGCCTGGGCAAGTTGTGCACTTGATATAGACGAAACGCAATTGGATCAGGTTAAATCGGCCTTAAAACCTAACAGAGGTAATTATCTATAAATGAGTGACTACTTTTCCGTAAAGGTCAAAATCCCCTGCATCTAGAATTTCTACCTCGACAAAGGATCCAACTGTCAAATACTGCTTTTCTGCTTCTATTAAAACGGTATTATCGACATCCGGAGAATCAAATTCAGTTCGTGCTACAAAATATCCATCTTCATAGCGATCTATGATACACTTGAATACCTGCCCCACCTTTTCTTGATTCAATTCCCAAGAGATCTGCCCTTGAATTTCCATGATTTCAGTAGCTCTTCTCTCTTTCTCCTCTTCTGGCACATCATCAACTAAGGTATACGCATGAGTGTTCTCTTCATGGGAATAGGTAAAACACCCAAGTCGATCAAAACGCGTATTCTTTACCCACTCCTTGAGCTCATTAAAAGCCTTTTCGTCCTCGCCTGGGTAACCCACAATCAATGTGGTTCGAATGGCCATACCTGGAACCTTCTCTCTAAAGGTGTTTAGTAAAGAATTTGTCTTTTCATAGGTAGTTCCGCGCCGCATACTCTTAAGTACGGTATCGGATATGTGCTGCAATGGTATATCAATGTAGTTACAGACCTTAGACGAACTTTTGATTACCTCTAAAACATCTTCTGGGAATCCACTCGGAAAGGCGTAATGTAGTCGGATCCACTCTATTCCTTCAACCTGCTCTAATGCCCTTAAAAGCCTAGCCAAAGCACGCTCTTTGTAGAGGTCTAAGCCATAATACGTAAGGTCTTGAGCGATCAAAATAAGCTCTTTTACTCCTTTGCTTGCCAACACCTGAGCCTCTGAAACAAGATCTTCTATTGGGGTTGAGCGGTGTTTTCCACGCATGAGTGGAATAGCACAAAACGAACAAGGACGATCACAGCCTTCTGCTATCTTTAGGTAAGCATAATGTGTAGGCGTACTCATCACCCTTTCGCCCAGGAGTTCGTGCTTATAGTCTGCCCCTAATTCTTTGAGTAATTGCGGAAGATGCTGTGTTCCAAAATAGCGGTCAACGTCAGGGATTTCTTCTTCTAAGTCCGTCATGTAGCGCTCACTGAGACATCCGGTTACGTAAACCTTTTCGACGTTTCCGCGCTGCTTTTGATCGACAAAATGCAAGATCGTCTCTATACTTTCTTGCTTCGCATTAGCGATGAAACCACAAGTATTAATCACCACGACTTCACCCTCACCTTCGTGAACTACCTTTTTGCCTGAAGCTTCAAGCTGACCACTCAACACCTCAGAATCGTAAAGGTTCTTGCTGCACCCGAGGGTTACTACATTGATCGTTTTGGCGTGTAAAGACTTTGTTCTCATAGAAGGCTAAGAAAATAAAGCTTCGACAAAGGAATCTTTATCGAAGACCTTGAGGTCGGTAATTCCCTCACCCAAACCGATAAATCGAACAGGTATAGTGAACTGATCGGAAATACCCAAAACAACTCCCCCTTTAGCGGTACCATCGAGTTTAGTTATGGCTAATGCATTTACCTCTGTAGCCGCTGTAAATTGCTTCGCCTGTTCAAAGGCATTTTGACCAGTGGATCCATCAAGCACTAGCATAACTTCGTGTGGAGCATCGTCCAATACTTTACCCATCACACGCTTGATTTTGCTCAATTCGTTCATCAGATTCACCTTATTATGAAGCCTTCCTGCCGTGTCTACAAACAACACATCTACTTCATCTCGAACAGCTCTTGTTACCGCTTCGAAGGCCACAGAGGCCGGGTCAGCTCCTTCTTGCATGCGCACCAAAGGCACCTGAGCACGATCAGCCCAAACCTGCAATTGGTCAACCGCCGCAGCTCTAAAAGTATCCGCAGCTCCGAGCATTACTTTCTTTCCTTCTTGGGTTAGTTGATGAGCGAGTTTTCCGATGGTGGTGGTTTTACCTACTCCATTCACGCCAACTACCAGTACCACATAGGGTTTTTTGTCGGCACTATACCCTTGTTTATCAGTCTCGTGAAGTAGCCCTTTAATCTCCTCTTTTAAAAGACGCCTAAGATCGTCTGTCCCAAGGTATTTGTCCTGAGCAACGCGCGACTCTATTCGTTCAATAATTTTGAGCGTGGTATGCACCCCTACATCTGAGGTGATGAGGAGCTCTTCTAAAGCATCTAAAGTCTCGGCGTCAACGATAGAGCGCCCTGCGACGGCCACAGCGAGCTTGCCAAAAAAACTTTTTTTGGTTTTTTCAAGGCCTTCCGATAGCTGTTCAGGCTCTTGTTTCTTTTTAAAGGCATCCAACCAACCCATACGGTAAAACTAAAACTTAAGGCATAAAAAAAGCCGCAAAAGCGGCTTGAAATTCTTTTGAGAGCGAATTACTTATCTGATAACCACTCTTTAACCAGCTCAGGAGCCATTACTGATTCAACAAAGGTATACGCACCTGACTTAGGTGAGCGGACCATCTTGATCGCTTTGGTTAATCTTTTAGAACTCGTCTGTAACGTTGCAACGGTTTTCTTTGCCATCTTACTTAATTTCTTTGTGAACCGTCATTTTCTTGAGGATAGGATTGAACTTCTTAATCTCAAGACGGTCTGGTGTATTTTTCTTATTCTTTGTTGTAATGTATCTAGAAGTTCCAGGCATACCAGATGTTTTATGCTCTGTGCACTCGAGAATTACCTGTACTCTATTTCCTTTCTTGGCCATAGCGAACGTTTATTTATTTGATGTATCCTTTTTCTCGAGACGCTTTAAGTACCTCAGAGATTCCTTTTTTGTCGATTACCTTAAGTCCTTTAGAAGAAACGTTCAATGTAACCCAGCGATCCTCTTCAGCTACATAAAAACGCTTTTTACTGATATTCACATCAAACCTACGTTTGGTCTTATTGATCGAGAACGATACATTGTTACCGAACATCACTTTCTTTCCAGTAACCTCACAGATCTTTGACATTGTTTTAGCGTTTTTACCTGAATTTAGAGTGTGCAAATGTAGTGGTTTTCTTGATTTTGACCAAGTGTGAATTATTTTTTTGCAATTTCTCGATAAAGCATCTCTAAAGCCTTTAAACTCGCCTTTTCAACTACCCTTTCGCGTAAGTTTCCAAAATTAAATTCATGAGCGAAAGTATGCTCTTCGGTGCTTATTCCGATAAAGACAGTTCCTACATCGACATCAGAATCACCCTTTTCTGGTCCAGCATTTCCAGTGGTAGAAACTGCTATTGAGGCGCCAGTTTTTAGGCGAGTGGCCTGAGCCATTTCTTCAGCAACCTCAGTACTGACCACACTGTAGGTTTCTATGAGTTCAGGAGAAATACCTAATAATTGCGTCTTTTGAGCCGTTTGATAGGCCACTAGACCTGAAACAAAAATAGAAGATGCTCCGGGAATAGCAGTAAGATAAGAAGCAATGCGACCTCCTGTGCAGCTTTCACAACTCGCTACGGTAAGCTGCTTTTGTAGTGCAAGATTCAACAGCTGAGGAGCCAATCCTCCTTGTTCTTCGTCTCCAAAATAAATATCCGCGAGCTCAGCAGCTATGCGGTCTCCAAATACCTGAAGAAGAGCCTCTACCTTTTTTTGATCATGATCCTTTGCGGTAAGTCGTAATCGCACCCTTCCAAAATTAGGAAGGTAGGCTAACGAAAGTCCGTCAGGCAAATCTGAAACTACAGCGTCGATTCGTTCAGCAATGGCACTTTCTCCTAACCCATAGGTAAGCAATGTTCTATGCCGAATACTGAGGCTACTCAAACCCCCTAGGCGGTCTAGTAATTCGTGTTCTAGGACGTATTGCATCTCACGGGGCACTCCGGGTAAAAAAACGGTAATTTTTTTATCGCGTTCAAACCACATTCCAGAAGCGGTTCCTACACCATTCTTTAAGACCACTGCTTTCGACGGAAGAAGTGCTTGGGTCAAATTTGCTGGTCGAATTGGCGTCTGAATATGCGTCTCAAAGAGGTGCATGATATGCGCCAGAACCTCCTTATTTTCTTCAAGGCGATCGTCAAAAAAGTCGCAAATAGCTTCTTTGGTAAGGTCGTCTTTGGTGGGTCCTAATCCACCCGTCACAAGAATAAGGGAGGCTCTCTTATGCGCGGTTTGCAAAGCCTCGATTATGGCCTCATGTGAATCGCCGCAAACCGAAATATAGGCCACTTCAAGCCCGATCGTGTTGAGCTGAGCCGCAATATAGCTCGCATTGGTATTGACCACTTGTCCGATCAATAACTCATCGCCGATGCTTAAGAGCTCTACCTTCATTTGAGGTTTCACTTAATTTTTAAGTCAAAAAATGGCTCACACTCAATGAAGCCTTCGAGGTAATCCCCAGAAGCTACAGTACCAACTCCTGCAGGGGTTCCGGTGAAAATAATATCTCCTTTTTTTAAGGTGAAAAAGGACGAAACGTAAGCGATAAGCTCATCCACTTTCCATAACATTAATTCTGTACTTGCTTGCTGCACCACCTCTTGATTCTTTTGCAGACTAAACGTAAGGTGATCTATAGACCCGTAATTGCTTTTAGAAACCCATTTACCGATGACCGCAGATCCATCAAATGCTTTGGCCTTTTCCCATGGGAGCCCCTTCTTCTTGAGCTCATCTTGTACATCTCGAGCCGTGAAATCGATCCCAAGACTGATCTCATCGTAATACTTGTGCGCAAATGCGGGAGCAATGTGCTTTCCGACCTTGTGGATTTTCACCAAAACTTCAACCTCGTAATGCAAGGATTGTGTGAACTCCGGAATGTAGAAATCTTGCTCTTTGGGTAATATCGCAGAGTCCGGTTTCATGAAGATGACCGGATCCTTCGGACGCTCGTTTTCTAATTCTTCTATATGTGCAGTGTAGTTTCTACCGATACAAATAAGCTTCATGTCAAAAGAATTTAATACGTCCCTAATTTAATTTGTGTCAATACTTTTTTGGTATGAAGCGGAAAGTCGGCATTAAGGATCCATCCGAAGTATCCGGGTTCTTGTTCTAATACTACCCTAACTTTCGTTCCTTTGTGTTTACCGAAATTGAAAACCGGATCTCCTTCTTCATCTAAGGCTAGCTGCCCCGCAAAATCTACGCGGTCTCTTCTTACCGTAAACTCAGACAACTCAGTAACGGTTTGAGGTAAGTCGCTATACCGTTCAAGTTGGGCAAGAAGCACCTCATAGGTCGCCTCGGTGTCAGCAAGCGCCGAATGCGCATTTTCAAGCTGTTTATCACAGTAAAATTTATAGGCAGCTGAGAGTGTTCGTTGCTCCATTTTATGAAAAATCGTTTGAACGTCCACTGAGAGCATTTTCTTAAGGTCGACGTCGATTCCAGCGCGTAAAAACTCTTCTACCAGAAGAGGTATATCGAAACGATCGCAATTAAAACCAGAGAGATCACTGTCTTTTATCAGGTCATAAATCGTTTTAGACAGGGCCTTAAAGGTGGGTTCGTTGACCACTTTTTCATTAGAAATACCGTGTACGGCAACCACCTCATCTGGGATTTCGATTTCAGGGTTGACTACCCAGCTAAACTGTTGCTTGTTTCCGTTCGGAAAAACCTTAAGGATCGCAATTTCGACGATTCGGTCTTTAACAATATTGGTCCCCGTTGTCTCGAGGTCAAAAAAACAAATTGGTTTTTTGAGCGTTAACGCCATAAGCCTTATTCAAAATTAAACCGCTCTCTTTGGATCCCAATTCTCAAGATAGTCGGCTATATACTTTATAAAGAGCCCTCCGAGCGCTCCATTCACTACACGGTGATCGTAGGAGTGCGACAAATACATTTTGTGACGGATTCCTACGAATTCTCCTTGTTCAGTCTCTACCACAGAAGGAATCTTACGAATTGCACCAATGGCAAGTATCCCTACTTGAGGTTGCGGTATAATGGGTGTTCCAAAAACACTTCCGAACGATCCTATATTAGTTACCGTGTAGGTCGCGTTCATTACCTCAGCTGGTTTTAAGGCATTTGTTCTAGCCCGATGTGCCAAATCATTGACTTTTCTAGCTAGACCAGAAAGATTTAACGTGTCTGCCTCGCGTATTACTGGAACAATAAGATTGCCATCTTCGAGTGCTGCAGCCATTCCAATATTGATGGCTTTTTTCTGAATTACGGTTTCTCCATCGAACTGAATGTTCATTTTCGGATACGCCTTTAAGGCGCGTGAAACCGCCTCCATAAAGATTGGAGTGAAGGTTAATTTCTCTCCTTCTATGCGCTCAAATTCTTGTTTTACACTCGCCCTCCATTCTACCACATTGGTCACATCTACTTCAATAAAGCTCTGAACATGTGCCGAAGTTAAGACGCTCTGCATCATATTTTTTGCAGTGAGCTTTGCCATGCGGTTAAGCGCTATTCTTTCGTCACCCTCCGCCGTCTCTAGGCGAACTACTGCTTGGAGAGCAACCTGGGTAGGTTGCAGCTTTTCATCAGAAACAGCATTTGCCTCAACAGGCGAACTAAACTCAATCGATGCTGATGGACTAGCGTTTCGCTTAGAAATATAGAGAAGTATGTCGTCTTTGGTTATGCGATGGTCTAGACCTGTTCCTTCAATTTGATCCAGTTCAGCTGCGGTTAATCCTTCTTGTTCTGCAATACTACGCACCAATGGAGAAAGAAATCCTTTGGTTTGACCTGTAGCTGTAGCAGCACGATACGGTTGCTTACTCACCACTTGCGTAAAGCGCTCAATGTTTGCTACCGATTCGTGATCGACACTTTTTGCTTCAGGCTGCTTATCCGCGACCGGCACTGCATCTTTCTCAGTGAGCTCTCGTATGTCCTGTTCCGGCTCAACGTTACCTTCAGAACCCTCTGTCGAGACGATGAATAAGGGTTGTCCAACCTTAACCACCTCATCAGCTTTTGCACAGAGCTCAACGATAGTACCCGAGACTTCTGAAACTACCTCAGAATCTACCTTGTCTGTGGCAACCTCTACCACCGCCTCATCAACGTTCACAGTGTCCCCAATGTTTTTGAGCCAGGCGATCACCGTGGCATCAACAACACCTTGTCCCATTTCTGGTAAGACAACTTCAATCTTTGGCATAAAAGCAAAGTTAGGAATTCAGTTCAACTAATCTTGCAGTAAAACACGATTACTGATACTGCGGCCCAGGGTAATTTCATCTGCGTATTGCAGCTCATCACCTACAGCCAAGCCTCTAGCTAAAGTGCTACACTTGACTGAAAATTCTTTGAGTTGCTTGTGGATATAAAACTGAGTTGTGTCTCCTTCCATTGAAGCACTTAGGGCAAAAATCACTTCGTCTACAACCTCTGTCTTCAATCGCTCGACTAAGCCTGTTATAGACAAATCTGAAGGACCTATACCGTCCATGGGCGAAATTTTACCCCCTAAAACGTGATATAGTCCCTTGTATTCGGCCGTAGCTTCTATAGCCAATACGTCTCGGATATCTTCTACTATACAAACCAAACGTTCATCACGTCTTGGATCTGAACAAATAACACACAGCTCATCATCAGAGAGTGCATTGCATTTTTTACAATGTCGAATTTCTAAACGTAAAGATTTGAGGGCGTCCGCAAGATCCAAGGCCTGAGTTTCTGGACGTTGAAGCAAATGAAGAGCCAACCTCAACGCGGTTCTTTTTCCTATACCCGGAAGCTGAGCAATGTGATCTACCGCTTTTTCCAATAACTTAGAACCGTATTCCATAATTCAAAAATACGGCGAACACCTATGACTTCGATCCAAATCAGCATACTTCTTCTACTCTATTTCGGACTCTTATTCCTCATTTCTTTCTTCACCGGCAAGAACGATAGCAACGAAACCTTTTACAGTGCAGGCAAAAGTTCTAAATGGTACTTAGTGGCCTTCGGAATGGTAGGGGCCTCATTGTCAGGAGTCACTTTTATTTCTGTTCCGGGTTGGGTGGGAGCCACTCAGTTCACCTACCTCCAAGTCGTCTTTGGATATTTTTTCGGGTACCTCGTTATCGCCTACGTACTGCTCCCACTGTACTATAAAATGGGCTTGCGCTCGATTTATGAATACTTAGGAGATCGATTTGGATCTAAGAGTCAAAAAATCGGTGCCTTTTTCTTTTTTCTCTCGCGGGTTTTAGGAGCGGCTTTTCGCTTGTACCTCGTAGCGATTGTGTTACACCATTTTGTATTCGAATCTTTTGGCATTCCTATAGAACTCACCGTAGTTGTATCTGTAGCGCTCATCTACGCCTATACCTTTAGAGGAGGGATTAAAACCATCGTAATTACCGATACGCTGCAAACTCTATTTATGCTAAGTGCACTCGGCCTCACCACTGTACTCATTCTTCAGCAGCTCGACACCTCTGCCCTATCGTTTATGAGTTCGGATGCATTTAAAAACTACCACCAGATTTTTGTGTTCGATGACCCTATGCAGAAGAGTTATTTTTTCAAATCATTCATTGGTGGAGCCTTCATCACCATAGCAATGACAGGGTTAGATCAAGATATGATGCAAAAGAACTTGAGCTGCAAGAATCTGAAAGAGGCACAACTCAATATGATTGTATTTAGTCTCGTTCTTATTTTAGTCACGGGACTATTCGTCTTCTTAGGCAGTCTTCTTTTTCACTACAGCGATGTTCAAAACATCCCCATTCCGACCTCAAATGGTGTGGTAAAGACAGACCTCTTATTTCCTGAAATAGCCTTGAATCACTCCCTTGGTTTGGGTATAGGAATCACCTTTTTCCTCGGACTCATTGCCGCAGCTTACAGTAGTGCAGACAGCGCCTTAACTGCCTTAACCACCTCGTTTTGCTTAGACTTTTTGGCACTCGATCAGCACGATGAAGAGATTCAGGTAAAGAGAAGAAAACAAGTACATCTCGGAATAGCCGTATTGCTGATAGGCGTAATCATAAGCTTCACCTATTTCTTGAGTGACAGCGTTATTGATAGTTTACTGACGATTGCCGGTTACACCTACGGTCCGCTCCTGGGCATATTTGCTTTTGGCATTTTAACACCCTATCAGATCAAAGAGCGTTGGGTGGGCGTAGTCGCCCTACTTTCAGTGACCTCTATCGCGTTACTTGGTAGTCTTGACGCGGCAACTCTAGGAGGGTATCAATTAGGGTACGAGTTACTCCCTTTAAACGGCTTGCTCACCTTTATAGGCCTTTATCTCATTAAAAAACCTAAGCTTAGAACCGCATAATCACACTTCCCCAAGTAAATCCAGAGCCGAACGCGGCTAAGACGACAAGATCTCCCCTTTTGATCTTACCCAGTTCCCAGGTCTCTGTGAGTGCTATTGGAATCGATGCAGCGGTGGTGTTACCGTATTTCATGATGTTGTTATGGACCCGGTCGTCGCTCAACTTAAACTTCTTTTGGATGAATTGCGCAATACGTAAGTTGGCCTGGTGAGGAATCAACATATCAATATCTTCAGTGGTGAGGCCATTGTGTGAAAGGCCTTCGTGAATGACCTCAGCAAAACGAACAACGGCATGCTTAAAGACAAATTGACCGTTCATATAAGGCATGTAAGACACGTCATTGGGGTCATTTTCTGCGAGAATATCCGAGACCCATCGCTTACCCATACCTGGGGCAATGAGCGCCAACTCTTCTGCATGCTGACCCTCAGAATGCAAGTGAGAAGATAATATCTGGCTTTGAGCACTGTCACTTCTTGATACCACAGCTGCCCCTGCACCGTCTCCAAAAATTACAGACACCGATCTCCCTCTCGTCGTCATATCTAACCCGTGTGAGTGCAGTTCAGAGCCAATAACCAATATGTTTTTATACATGCCGCTTCGAATGAATTGATCCGCTACAGAGAGCGCATATACAAAGCCAGAACATTGGTTTCTGACATCTAATGCACCAACGGTTCCAATCTCTAGGTCTCGCTGAACCAACACTCCCGGTCCTGGAAAGTAATAATCAGGACTCAGGGTGGCAAAAATGATAAAATCAATATCGTCTTTTGAAACGGTAGAACGTTCAATAGCCACTTTGGCTGCCTTAACCCCCATTGAGGTCGTCGTATCCTCTCCTTTTACTGCAAAACGGCGCTCCTCGATACCCGTGCGCTCTTGGATCCATTCATCACTTGTCTCCATCCACTGTGACAAGTCATCATTAGTGATACGATTTTCAGGCACGTAGTGGCCGAGTCCGTTTATAAAAGAAGTATACATCGCTAAAAATTTAATTCAAATAAGGTACGATTAATCGATTATATAACGCTGAAAGGCCTTAGTGTCAACCTTAGCCTTTAGATCGTAAAGCAGATTGTATAACCCAAAAAAGGTGCGATTCATGTATAGAAAATGTTTAGAACCTCGATTGGCATTCATCGTTCTCAATTGCTCGTCATTGGCAAAAAAAGCAGCCATCTTTCCGATGCCCTCCCAAAATGTAGGGTCCCCGAAATCAAAGGAGTCTCGATTAAAGGGCGAAGTGAAAAGTTGTAACAAATCCTTATACAGTTTGGTAAAGTAAGCGACTTCTTTGTGGCCATCTGAAGGTACCAGCATTTCTAGCTCGTAAAGTTTATCAATAAATAATGACTCGTTCGATTGAGTGGCCTGATCCGTTAATTCAAAATAGGGAACATAAAAATCTTCAGAGAGTTCTTTTATACATCCAAAGTCAATGACGATTAATTCGTGGCTTTCTCCGATAAGAAAATTTCCTGGATGCGGATCAGCATGAACCTTGCGCAATCCGTGAATCTGAAACATGTAAAAATCCCATAGGGCCTGGCCAATCTTATCACCTACTTCTTGTTCGAATGCTGATTTTACCCACTCTCCTAGGGGTTTTCCTTTGACGTAGGTCATGGTTAGCACTCTTTCGGAAGATAAAGACTCTACGTACTCAGGAAAAGAGACTCCTTCAATATGAGCACAAGCCTGAGTGATCTCCTTACTCTGATTTAATTCGATAACGTAGTTGGTTTCTTCGAGCAATTTGGCCTCAACCTCTTTAAAATACTTCTCAGACTCCTTCGCTCCCAAATTAAACATGCGCAATGCGATCGGCTTAACCAGGGCCAAATCGCTTTGGATACTTTCGGCGATTCCGGGATATTGAATCTTCACGGCAAGAGCTCTTCCGTCTGAAGAGGCGCGATGTACCTGGCCAATAGAAGCAGCATTCATGGCCTGGTAGTCAAAGCTGTCAAATATACGTTCTGGATCTTCATTAAGATAGCGCTTCAAAGTCTTTCGAACGAGTGGTGCTGACAGAGGAGGAACAGAAAACTGAGATAGCGAAAAACGCTCAACGTAGGCCTGAGGAAGCATATTGCGCTCCATGCTCAACATTTGAGCAACCTTTAAAGCACTTCCTTTAAGATCCTTTAGCGAATCATAAATATCAGCGGCGTTATTTTCATTTAACCGCTCTTTTGCTGTTTGTTCATCATCAACTAAACGCTGTCCGTAATATTTGAGATAATTAGCGCCTAGACGTACTCCCGTACCTACAAGTTTTGAGGTACGCTGCAATTTTGAGGTAGGAATGCGATCGGTCGACTTCACTACAAGCTAAAAGATTCTTTAAAAAGAAACTTTCCAAGATCTAAAGCACTCTCAAGCGGAGTGTTGTCAAAAACATCAAACACGGTATTGACCGACTTTTCAATAAAAACATCTGTTTTTTCAAAGCCCTTAGAATCATCATTTAAGTAAAACTTCAGCAGTATTAAAAACTGGACCCAAGCCGCTTCTGCGAAAAACTGCTTGTTGTATTTGAATATACCATTTGACTTCTGCTCATTTTCATCAGCAATTAAGCCTTCAATAAAACCTTTATAATGAGATCTTAAAGACTTCAATATTCTTAATTCATTCCAATTAGACTGAACCTCTGAAAGCACAAAAGCCACATAAGAACGATTTAAAGTAAGATTTTCAAAAAACGCAAATAAATAGGTTAGCACTTTTTCACGATTCGAAAATTCTTCGAATTCTTTGCTCTTTTCAAGAGTGTTAAGGGTATTCTCATGAAAGGTGTTCCACACTGAGGTAGCAACTGCATCCATACTATTAAAATACTCGTAGAAAGAAGCCTCTTCAATCTTAGCAGTCTTACAGAACTTGTAAACTGATTTAGGATGTGTTTCGTATTCCAAGACTATATCCATATAGGCAGCTAGTATGACATTTTTAAGCTCTTTATTCGAAGATGTTTGCGTCTTTGCCATGTGAATTTTGTTTACACAAATCTAATATAAACTAAACAATAAACCGCTGAGGATAGAGAGAAGAAATAGGTTCTAATAGAAAGCGCCCTCTCATTCTTCGAGAGGGCGCTTTCAACAACCTAACCAATAAATAAACAAAATCGTTGCTAGAATTTTTTCATAGCAAATTTCCCACAACACTTCAAATATACATTTTGTTTATTTAAAACAAAAAATAATTAAACATTTTTTAAATAATTTTTTAGCCTGACAGGTGTCATGTTGTCAGCCGCAATGAAGATGGTATTCTTTTTGGTTTCACTGAAAGAAAAACACAAACACCATGGAAAAAGGAAAAATTAATGTTTCGGTGGATAACATCTTTCCACTGATCAAAAAATTTCTCTACAGCGACCAAGAAATCTTTTTGAGAGAATTGATCTCTAATGCCACAGATGCCACCCTGAAGCTGAAACACCTCACCGGCATTGGCGAGGCAAAGGTCGAATATGGCACTCCTATAATCGAGGTGAAAATCAATAAAGAAAACAAAACGCTTCACGTCATCGACCAAGGTATTGGTATGAGCGAAGAAGAAGTAAAGAAATACATCAATGAGGTAGCTTTTTCTGGTGCTGAAGAATTTCTCGACAAGTACAAAGACAGTGCTAAAGACGCAGGTATTATTGGTCACTTCGGACTTGGCTTCTATTCAGCTTTTATGGTGGCAGACAAGGTAGAGCTTATTTCCAAAAGCTATACCGATGCTCCAGCTGTTCACTGGTCTTGTGACGGTTCACCAGAATTCTCACTAGAAGCTCATGACAAATCTGAAAGAGGTACTGAAATCATATTGCATATATCGGAAGACGCCGCTTCATACCTAAAAGAGTCAACAATTCAGGGCTTGTTAACCAAGTACAACAAGTTCATGCCGATCCCTATCAAATTCGGCACACGAACTGAGACCCTTGACAAACCCGAAGGAGCTAAAGAAGACGATCCGGTTCCGACTCAAGAAGTAGATGCCATCATTAACAATACCGATCCGGCATGGACCAAAGCCCCGGCGGATCTTAAAGAAGAAGATTATACGGCTTTCTATCGAGAGCTCTACCCCATGCAATTTGAAAGTCCCCTCTTTCACATTCACCTAAACGTAGATTATCCATTTCATTTGACTGGGATCCTTTTCTTTCCAAAACTAACCAACGACTTGTCGATTCAAAAGGATCGCATTCAACTGTATCAAAACCAGGTTTTTGTCACGGATAATGTCGAGGGAATTGTTCCAGAATTCTTGACTATGCTGAAAGGGGTGATCGACTCTCCAGATATTCCGCTCAATGTATCTAGATCTTATTTACAAGCTGACAGTTCGGTTAAAAAGATCACCTCATACATCACCCGAAAGGTAGCGGATAAATTGCAGAGTCTATTTAAAGAAGACCGAAAAGACTTTGAAGAAAAATGGAACGACATAAAGGTCGTCATTGAGTACGGTATGCTGACCGAAGAAAAATTCTTTGAGAAGGCACAAAAATTTACCCTCTACCCCACCACAGATGGAGAATACCTCACCTATGAAGAACTGGAGGAGCGTGTAAAAGAACTTCATAAAGACAAAGACAACAAGACTGTTTACCTCTATGCGACAAAGCCTGATCAGCAGCATACCTACATTGAACAGGCCAAGCAGAAAGGATACACTGTATTACTTCTTGACTCACCTATTGCTCCGCATCTCATCCAAAAACTAGAGAGTGAATTAAAGGAGGTTCAATTTGCTCGAGTGGATGCTGATGCCGTTGAAAACCTCATCAAGAAAGAAGAAACTAACCTATCTAAACTGGATGAAAAACAACAAGAAGAACTCAAGACTCTAGTAGAAGATACCGTCAAATCTTTTGGATACATCGTTCAAACTGAAGGATTAAGTAGTGAGGCTCTCCCATTCATGCTTACTGAACCAGAATTCATGAGAAGAATGAAAGACATGCAACAAACAGGGTCAAGTGGCATCATGGGAATAGGGTCTATACCGGATATGTTCAATCTCGTAGTAAATACCAATCACCCACTAATCGGAGAGATCTTCGAAGCCAAAACAGAAAAAAAACGCAAACGCCTCATACAACAAGGCGTTGATCTCGCACGCTTATCTAAGGGTATTCTAAAAGGTAAAGAGCTTTCAGACTTTATTACAAGAAGTGTAGAGATGATCAAGTAAGTTAATCCATAAAAAAAGCCCCTCAAATGAGGGGCTTTTTTACCTTAACAATTAACTAAACTATTGTACCTCAACAATTTGACCAACCGCGATTGATTTGTAAGCTACAACTACTTTATAGTCATCGCGCTGTGCTTTCGAGAAATCGAATGCCTTTTGAACGATGAAATCACCTTCGAATTCTTGAGCGAAAACTAGGTTGTTTTTTGAGTCTGTGATACGGATTTCAACCGGCTCTAGATCAGCATTTAAGAAACTGATTACTAATTTTTCACCTTTTCTAACAAATGTTGGGTCCTCTGTAAGAACGTTTTCAAAGATCCCTGTAGATTTTACTAAAGAAACATTTGCGAAAGAAACAGTTGCAACAGCAACAAGTAAGAAAGTAAATAAAGACTTTTTCATAACAGTTTTTTTGACAGTTCGTTTTTTGATTGATGATTGATACTGCAAATATACCCCCCTGTTTAACCCCATTACTTTTCTAAGGTTGTCAGATTTATGCACTATTTTAACCCTAATTAAGGTATGATATACCAATTAATGTCAATTTAAGGTTAATTTTGTGACAGTAATTGGAGCGTTAAAGACGAAAAAATATCATGCAACAACTTGCTTTTGAGATCATTACCCCCGTATTTGGCAACTCCTTCAAGCTTGAAACCTTTGATGAGTATAATGTCAACCATTACAAGAGCTGGCATTATCACCCTGAAATTGAACTTGTTTATATCAATGGAGGATCAGGAAAACGCCAGATTGGAACGCACATGTCGTACTTCAATGATGGTGATCTTATTTTGATTGGTAAGAACCTGCCGCATTGTGGGTTTACAGACCGCTCTACCGGGAACAGGAAAGAAACCCTTGTTCAATTCAGGGAAGATTTTTTAGGCCAAGGATTTTTCGACATCCCCGAAATGGAAAAACTTAAATCCCTTTTTAGCATGGCTGAACAAGGGCTCGCCTTTCATGGAGATACAAAGTCAAGAATTGGTTCAGCTATGGAAGGATTAGACGAGCTGGATGGATTCAAGCGACTCTTGAGTATTCTCGATATTCTGCATCAATTAAGTCTTTCAACAGAAATGACTATTCTGAACGCTGAAAAATTTGCCATCTCAACCGAGGTTAGTGAACAAAACAGAATCAACAAGGTTTTTAACTACGTCAAAAACAATTTTCAGCAACCCATACCGCTTGAAACGGTTTCTTCGTTATCAGGAATGACAGAACCTTCATTTTGTAGGTATTTCAAAAAAACAACCAGCAAAACCTTTACCCAGTTTGTGAACGAGTACCGACTTGTGCATGCCTCAAAACTACTTGCAGAAAAAGAAATGGCGATTAGCGACATCGCCTTTGAAGCCGGATTTCAAAATGTCTCACACTTTACCAGGCTCTTTAAAACCTTTACCGGAATGTCTCCCTCTGCCTATCGACATGAAATGAGAAATGTTATTTCAACATGATGATCGATTTATCTTTAGGAACCGCTAAGCTTTTGATTTGGGAAGACTTTCTTAATCAAATCGATGCTGATAGCTGGTTTGAACACTTTTACTCAACGGTGCAATGGCGCTCTGAGCAGGTAAAGGTTTTTGGAAAAGTTTACGATCAACCTCGACTGACCGCCCTTTATGCCGATGAAGAAAGATCATACACTTATGCCGGATTAACGCTTGAAGCCTTCTCCTTCAACGAGAAAATGAAACAACTCAAGAGCGATATTGAAGACGTTACCCGACATCGCTATAACAGTTGTCTGTTCAATCTTTACCGAAACGAAAAAGACAGTAATGGCTGGCATGCCGATGACGAGCCAGAACTAGGTTCTCAACCCGTTATTGCCTCACTAAGTCTAGGGGCAACTCGCCGATTTCACATCAAGCACAAAAGGGACAAAACCCTTAAGAGAACTATTGACCTGACCCATGGCAGTCTTCTGTTGATGGCTGGCGCGAGTCAAAAAGACTTCAAACATCAACTGCCAAAAACCCAATCCCCCAAAGCACCAAGAATCAATTTGACTTTTCGCTATATCTTTGAAGGGCTATGAAAAAAGAATCCACTATCCTTAAGCTATCAGAGGCTGAGATTGAGCGCATCATCGAAATGGCATGGGAAGATCGCACTCCTTTCGATGCTATAACCTTTCAATTTGGGCTTAGTGAGAGACAAGTTATTGACCTCATGAGACGAGAGATGAAAGCCTCAAGTTTTAGAATGTGGCGCGAACGTGTTCAGGGCCGTGCAACCAAGCACGTAAAGAAACGTTCAGAAGATATCAGTCGCTTTAAATGCAGCAGACAGCGTCACATCAGCATGAATAAAGTTTCAAAACGCCGTTGACCTCAATCAAAAAGCTCATTTAAAACTTTAGCTAAACGAATTCCACCTTTAGCTAACTGCTCAAACAGTAGTGGATTAAAATCATAGGTGTAGCGATACCCTAAACGATCTTCGCTTGAGGCTGAAGCGTAAATACGCTCGACAATTTGATGAGACTCTTCTACCCAATCTAAATAGGTGCCTTTGGCTAGCGCAGCGTGTTCCTCTTTAGTAGTTGATCGCAATAATTCTTGTGCCAGCTCATCATAACCCATGCTGTACCCATCAATTAGATCTGAATCCCATACACGATGTAGATTCGAAGTTCTTGAAAACCAGCTTACTTGAATGCGATTTCCTCCTTGGTCTTCTGCCCTTCCCACGTGAAGAGGTTGATGCAGATCACCGATGAAATGAATCAATAATTTTAAATAAAAGCGCTTGTCGGCATCACTCGAACTTTCACTTTCTAAAACTTCAACGCTCTTTTGAATGCCATAAACAATGTCTCCTCTTTCGTCAGCATTAGTAGGGTCGTAATGCCCTCCCATTTCATAATTGACGTAATGCCATGGCCCAAAGGAATCATAGGCCCGATCTGACTTGATTTCATCAGCAATGGTAGAGGCAAAAGCTAGACTGTGACCGTCTAACAGTCTATTGATCTCTTTTTTAGCTTTTTTACTTAGATAAGCTTCAGCAATTTGACCCACCACGCGATGGCCTGTTTGCCCCCATACCTCTTCATTCGAATTAACGACTTCAATGTGTTCTATGGGTAAATGGGTAGGCTCTTTAATTTCTATTTCTGACGGAAGGCTGAGTAGAATTAAGATGAGGCTTAACATGAGCGAAAAAAATTAATAAGGTAAAGTTAAACGAACATTAGGCTTCATTCAGAGCACCCTTAAGAAAGTTTAGAACAATAGACAATTTTAACATGTCGGTTCGCCAAAACGCGTATTTTTGAAGCCATTCATGATGATCAAGAAACTTTTTTTGCTCGCACTAATAGCTCTTGCAATTAGTGGAGTAAACGCTCAAGAGCGCAGAAGCATAAAGGCTTTTTTTACCGAAGAGCCATTTGAAATTGATGGTAAACTTAATGAGCCTCAATGGGGTAACGCAGAGGTGCAATCAAGTTATATTCAGAATTTCCCAACTGATTCTTTACCAGCAAGAAAGGACTCATCCTTTCGAATAATGTATAATAATGATTTTATTTATGTAGGATTTGTTATGCAAACTGATTCTAAAGAATTTGTAACAAACTCTCTTCAAAGAGACTATAGGGCAACCGGTACAGATAACATAAGTATTCTATTTGACACATTTAATGATGGTACAAATGGATTTTTATTTGGCATTAATCCATTCGGTGTAATGAGAGAAGGACTTATTGCTAATGGAGGGTCTAACCGTTTTGATTTTAGTACTTCTTGGGATGTAAAATGGTGGGGGGAATCTTATATAGGAGAAAATTATTACAGCGCTGAGATGGCTATCCCAATGAACTCATTAAAATTTCAAGATGGAAGTAAATATTGGAGTATAAATACTTATCGTTTTGATACCCAAACCAATGAGCAAAGCGCTTGGTCTAGAGTACCTCAACCTCAAATGATTGCAAACCTAGCGTTCACAGGATTACTAGAATTTGAAAAGCCATTAGGAAATTCTAGTACTTCTTTAGCTTTTATCCCATTTTTTACAGCAGGTAGAAGTAAAGATTTCGAATCTGGAACAGATCAATTTTCGAATTCATCAGTAGGTGCCGATTTTAAGGTTCCAGTAGGAAAAGGAATGAATCTAGATTTAACAATAAACCCTGATTTTTCTCAAGTAGAAGTAGATAATTTTATAACTAACCTTACAAGATTTGAAGTCTCGCTTCCAGAAAGAAGACAATTTTTCTTAGATAATAATGATCTATTTGGTGGATTTGGAAATGGTCGGGATGCGAATCCATTTTTTTCTAGAAGAATTGGAATTGCAAGAGACAAAGAGGGTAATTCAATTGAAAATCCAATTGTTGTAGGAGCGCGCTTATCAGGAAAGATAGGTGACAAATTCAGATTAGGTGTTCTCAATGTTCAAACTGAAGCCGACCTTGATAACCATATTCCATCAACAAACAATGGAATGATTGCTTTCCAACAAAAAGTATTTTCAAGATCAAATATTGGAGGTTTCATACTTAACCGTCAACATAATACCGAGTTTAATTCCGAAATTGAATCAATTCCGCAGAAATTCAATAGAGTTATAGGAATTGATTACAATTTAGCGTCAGCCGATAATGTTTACAATGGCAAATTTTATCTACATAAATCGCTTTCGCCTGATGATTCCGAGGGCAATTTGTCCTGGGGTACAAACCTTCGTTACAATACAAGGAATTGGGGTGGTTTTGCAAATATTTCATACATAGATTCTGAATTTGTTTCAGACCTTGGTTTTATTCCAAGAAAAGATGTTTTTAAACTAGATGGTAGATTAGCCTATACTATTTGGCCTAAAAAGGGTTTAATAAACGCTCATATATTTGATTTTTTTCAGAGTAATTCACTTATAATAAGCAGGGATTATCAACGTACCGATTACTTTAAAAAATTTGGTTACCAGGGAAATTTTCGTAATCAATCACAATTCGAATTTGCTTTTCGTGAATCGTATACTTATTTAATTGATGGCTTTAATCCGACAAGGAAAAGTGGCGCAAGAGATTTGGAAGGTGAAACGGGTTATAGATATTCAACAATACAACTTCAGTTGCGCTCTAATCCCCAAAAAAAATTTTTTACCAATCCACAATTAGAGATTGGTCAATTTTACAATGGCAAGAGGGTTTCTATTGAAAATGAGATAACGTATAGAATTCAGCCAAAAATAAATATCGGACTAAGAACCAATTTTGACCACATTACTTTACCGGATGATTACGGAATGGCAAACATACTTCTAGTCAGTCCAAGGATTCAGTACACTTTTAATCGTAATCTATTTTGGTCAACGCTTATTCAATACAGTAATCAACGTGACAATCTAGGAATCAATTCTAGATTGCAATGGCGTTTTGCTCCGCTATCCGACCTCTATTTAGTTTACAACGACAACTATTTCACGACCACCTGGGGTCCAAGAGGACGATCTGTGAATTTAAAGCTAACTTACTGGCTAAACATCTAAGTTATGCTCGTATC